>NZ_CP046674.1:0-301560 GCF_018243235.1 Ralstonia nicotianae | reverse complement strand
AATGCACCATAACGCCATCGTCACTGGCGCTGATCCAGTGAATCCCAAACGCATTCAGCGCGCGCTCGTGCTGACAACGCTGTTTGTCGGGTTGCTGTTATGGAGGTCACCCGATCTTTTGATCCATCCACGCCTCTGGGCGGAGGAGGGCCGGTTCTATTACAACGGGCTGCAAAACGGTGCCTCGCCGCTGACCCTTGTTATCCGGGGCAATTATCAGATCGTCACCAATCTGATCTGTTATCTCGCAACCCTGGTACCGGCAGAATGGGCAGCCCACATCACGACCTATTGCAGTCTGCTCGTTGCGCTATGGTGCGTCGTCCTTTTCAGCAGGTTCTCGATCGAAAGCGGTTGGTCATTGGCCAGATCTGCAACGATCGTTGCGATCCTCGCTCTGCTCGCCCACGGGTACGAAGTCTATCTGAGCAGCACCAACACTCAGTGGCTGTGTGCGTTGTCCCTACTCTTCATCTGCCTCGGGCAGTGGAGTACCTTGCGAGGCCCTCGCAGGGTGCCTCTTTACGCGTGGGTTGCTGTCTGCGCACTCAGCGGCGTCCCTTCATCGGTCATGGCACCCGTGTTCCTGGTCAGGGGGGGCCTCTTCCGATCACCCCTCCATTTCCGCCTGGGACTCATACTTGCGGCCGGCACCGCGATCCAGGCGATCGTCATCTTTCTGCACCCGCACACGGACCGATCGTTTTCTCCGACCATGCTGCTGATGACCGCGCCGTGGCTTCTGCAGACAGTTGCGTCGCCGCTTTTCACGGCAGGCCAGACCGAGGGCCTTGCTGCTTTGCTCAAATCGCTGCAGAGCCCCTATGCCGTGGCCCTGGTGTATATCGTGCTGTCGTCAATTGCAGCATTTGCACTGGTGGCAAGTTACCGCGCAGCAAAAGATAAAGCAGTTGCGGTAGTGCTGATGATGGCGTGGATTATTATTCCGAGCATTCAGATTTTCGGTACATTGGGAAATCCCAATGAACTCGTTTCCGGCTGGAAACATGCACGTTACTTTTTCATCGGTGCCGTGTGCTTTGTCATGCTGCTTGGAATCATCGCCGACAGCGCCTTGCCCATTGTCCGATTGACGGCCTTATCGCTGCTGCTGACAACGCTGTGCGCCGGCATCCATCAAGTCGATCAAAGTGGATGGAACGCGCTCATGCTATATGGGCCATCGTGGCGCAGCGAGGTTGCCGCATGCGGTGGCCGCCGGCCATGCGTGGTCCAGCCGTGGCCCATCAGTGCCGAGTGGACGTTCGTACTTCATCACAGATAACCCCAGGATAATGGGGAAGCCTTGGTGCTGCTGACCGCGCTTACAATCCCCGCCCTCTTTTTTTCCAAACAAGCAATGCACCCTGACGCCGCCGCCGCCGACACGGCAAGACAGAAGCTGAGCCTGGATGAGCACAGGCCCCTTCTACTCGGGATCCTCTTCATCGGATTGCTGCTATGGCGATCGCCGAACCTTTTCCTCCACCCCCGTTTCTGGGCAGAAGAGGGACAGTTTTATTACAACGTGCTGCAAAGTGGCGATTCACCCCTGACCCTTGTCATGAGGGGCAACTATCAGCTCATCACCAATCTGATCTGCTATGTCGCGACCTTGGTGCCGACGGAATGGGCGGCGCATGTCACGACCTACGGTAGCCTGCTGGTCGCATCGTGGTGCATTGTCCTGTTCAGCAGGTTCTCAATCGAAAACGGTTGGCCGCTGACCCGAGCCGCGATGGCCGTTGCCATCCTTGCACTCTGTGCCCAGGGTTACGAGGTTTACCTCACCAGCACCAATGTTCAGTGGCTCTGTGCAGTGTCCCTGCTGTTCATCGGTATCACCTCGTGGGCTGACTTGCGAGGCACCCGGAAAGCGCTTCTCTATACGTGGGTTGCCATCTGCGCGCTCAGCGGGGTGCCCGCGTCGATCATGACACCGGTGTTTCTGGTAAAAGGGACGCTGCTCCGATCGGGTATCCATTTTCGCCTCGGGCTCATCCTGGCTGTCGGTACCGCGATCCAGGCGGCCATCATCATCCTGCACCCGCAGCCCGATCGTTTACTGTCTCCGACCGTGCTGACCATGACCGCACCGTGGCTGCTGCAGACGGTTGCTTCACCGATCTTCACTGGGGGTGGGACTGAACTCCTCGTTTTTTTCCTGCTCTGGCTGCAAAGCAATGCCGCCCTGGTATTGGCGTATGTCGTGCTCTTGTTGATCGCGGCATTTGCATTGGTGGCGAGTTATCGGGAAGCCAAGGACAAAACCACCGTAATCGTGCTCGCGCTGGTATGGATTCTCGTTCCCAGCATTCAGACGCTTGGTGCGCTGGGAGATACCCGTAAGCTCATTTCAGGCTGGATGCACGGACGCTATTTTTTCATTGGCGTGGTGTGTTTTGTCACCTTGCTCGGGATCGCGGCGAATCGGGCATCGCTTGCTATCCGGTTACCCGCCCTGTCGTTGCTGCTGATGGCGCTGTGCGCCGGCCTCTACCAAGCGCGTCATGGTGCCTGGAGGGGCACCATGCTCGAGGGTCCGTCGTGGAGTGAACAAGTTGCCGCATGCGAGGGTCGTCGCCCATGCCAGGTCCAGGCGTGGCCCGCCGGGCCCGGTTGGACGTTTCTGCTTCACCGCAAATGAGCCGAAGCGCACGCTCCCGTCGATTGACTGACCGGTGCTCGAACCCGCGCTGGTCCTGACGATGGGAATAGTGCTGCGGATCGTGCCGGCGGTGCTGATGCCGATCATCGAGATCAATCAGCTGGTGCACTGACGATTCCCTGCCTGGGCGGCGGCGGCATCATCCCGCCAGCGCTGCCTCGATCACCTGCCCGAGCTGCTGGACCAGCCGGTCCATCCGCCCGGCATCCACCGCGCCGTAGCCGAGCACCAGACCGTTGTAGGGGCCTTCGGTGCCCGGCAGGCAGAACCGCGACAGCGGCCGCAGCACCAGCCCGTGTGCTCGGCCTACGCGGCTGACCTCGGTATCCCGCACCGGCACGTCGAGCCGTGCCGACAGATGCATGCCGCCGGCCCCGCCGGACACGGTCAGCAGGCCGCGCAGCCGGCGTTCGAGCGCGCCTTGCAACGCGTCGCGCCGCTCCGCATACAGCCGCCGCATGCGCCGCAGGTGCCGCGTGAAATGCCCGGCGTCGATGAAGTCCGCCAGCGCGAGCTGCTCCGCCACCCGCCCGCGCAGCATCAGCGCGCCGGCCGTGCGCCGCAGCACTGGCGCCAGCGCGGGCGGCACCACCATGAAGCCGAGCCGCAGCGCCGGGAACATCACCTTGCTGAAGGTGCCGAGATAGATCACCGGCGCGTCTTCGGTCAATCCCTGCACCGCGGACAGCGGCGCGCCCTGGTGACGGAATTCGCTGTCGTAGTCGTCTTCGATGATCCACGCGCCGGCCGCGCGCGCCTGGGCCAGCAGCGCCAGCCGCCGCTCCAGGCTCATCACGGCGCCGAGCGGGTACTGGTGCGACGGCGTGATGTAGATCAGCCTGGGCGGACGGTCGCGCCAGTCCTCCTGCCGTGGCGCGAGCCCGTCGGCATCGACCGGGATCGGCGCCAGCCGCAGGTTGGCGGCCTGGAAGGCGTGGCGCGCGCCGCTGTAGCCGGGGTTTTCGATCCAGGCGGTGTCATCGGCATCGGCCAGGGTGCGGGCGCACAGGTCGAGGCTGTTCTGCGTGCCGTCGGTGATGAAAACCTGCCCGGCCTCGCAGCGCACGCCGCGCGAGACGCGCAGGTATTCGGCGATCGCCTGGCGCAGGGCAGCGTTGCCTTCGACCGGCATGTAGCCGAGCTGCGCCGGGCCGATGCTGCGCCAGGCGCGCTCCACGCAGCGCCGCCATTGCGCGAGCGGAAAGGCATCCAGCGCGGGCGTGCCGGGCAGGAAGGGCAGCGGATCGTCCATGCCGTCGCCGGGGCGTTCGATCCGGGCGACGCGCCGCGACAGGACGGGCGCATCGCCGGGCGTGGCGGCGGGCGACTGCTGCAGGCCCACGCGGGCGACCACCGTACCCTGCCGCCGCCCGACGACGAAACCCTCGGACGCCAGCCGTTCGTACGCATACAGCACCGAGTTGCGGGCCATGCTCAGCTCCTCGGCCAGCGTGCGCGACGCCAGCAACCGCGTGCCTTCCTCGAGCTTGCCGCTCAGGATGGCGGCGCGCAGGCAGGCGTACAGCCGATGCTGCTGGGGCATCCGGGCGATTGCCTCGCGGCCGGTCTCGCGTTCGTAGGTCGACAGCAGGACACCGTAGTCCATTGTGGCTCCATGAATCCATCATCGTGTGGGTCTACGCATGGTGCCATGGTTTTCCTATCGTCGAGGCATGCCATTGCCCGTGAGAGGAGCCCCACCATGACCCAGTCCGAGTCCACCCCCCCGTCCGCGCGCACCCGCGTGCGCCGTGTCGCCCAGCGCGGATGCTATGACCGCGCAACGCTCTACGCCATCATCGACGCGGCCTATGTGTGCCACCTCGCCTTTGCCGATGCGCAGGGCGTGCACTGCATCCCCACCGCGTGCTGGCGCGAGGGCGATCACCTCTACATCCACGGCTCCAACGGCAGCCGCATGCTGAAGCTGGCGGCCGACGGCGCGCAGGTGTGCGTGACCATCACGCACCTGGACGGCCTGGTGCTGGCGCGCTCCGCGTTCCACCATTCGATGAACTACCGCTCGGCCGTCATCTACGGCGCCTTCGAGGCGGTGGACGGCGCCGCCAAGGCCACCGCGCTCGACACCTTCGTCGACTTCATCGCCCCCGGCCGCGCGCGCGAGGTCCGCCCCGGCAATGCCACGGAACTGGCGGCGACCACCGTGCTGCGCATCCCGCTCGATGAGGCGGCCGCCAAGATCCGCACCGGCGGCCCCAAGGACGACGAAGCGGACCTGGGCCTGCCGGTCTGGGCCGGTGTGCTGCCGATGGCGCTGCAGCCCCTGTCCCCCATCGCGGATGCCGCGCCCGCCGGCACCCCCGGGTACGTGCGGCAGTGGCAGGCCGGCCCTCGCGAAACCGCCGTCGAGCCGATGGTGCCTTGACCACCGGCGTCGATGCCGCCTGGCCGCTACTCGGCGTGGTCGCGCTGATCTGGGGCCACCGACCGGGCCCCCGGCGACGGAAATGATGGCGACATGGACGCCCGCCTGCCGGCGCTGGAAACAGCGCTCCCCGAGATTGCCGACCGCCTCTCCAAGCCGGAGGCACGGTCCGAACAGTTCGCCGCGCGCGAAGACGTTGCCGCGTTGCGAGGCGAGCGCCTCAAGACCATCGGCGACCCGACCTGGAACCGCACCACCCTCACCTGCCTATTGGTTCGGTACAGCGCTGGCAGCGGCGGGAACGCTCACCGGCCGGCAGCCTGATCCATCCCCCGTGCGGGCTCGGTCGTTTTCCGGCACCGGCCGTGCATGCATCGCAGCATCGGCGCCGGGCGCCCCCCCGATGCGCCACGCCTGTGTCGGCGACGCCGCAACTCCGGGAAAACCCACCCCCAAAGTTGCTGCGTTGCACGGTGTTGGGAATAGCACGCGATGCTACGATGCCCGCTACCCCATGGCTGCCGGCCGGCTTCCACAAGAAGCGGCGCTGGCGGCACCAAAAGCGACCTGTTGTCGGCGATCCCGGCACACATACCCCACGGAGCACGCATGAATGCCCCTCTGAACGACGCGCTACGCCGCGCGCTCGAAACCGTTTCCCTGGACGACAAATACACGCTGGAGCGCGGCCGCATCTATATCAGCGGGACGCAGGCGCTGGTGCGGCTGCCGATGCTGCAGCAGGAGCGCGATCGCGCTGCGGGGCTGAACACCGCCGGCTTCATCTCCGGCTACCGCGGCTCGCCGCTGGGGGCGCTGGACCAGGCCTTGTGGAAGGCCAAGACGCATCTGTCCGGCCACGGCATCGTCTTCCAGGCGGGGCTCAATGAAGACCTGGCCGCCACGTCGGTCTGGGGCTCGCAGCAGGTCAACCTGTATCCGTCGGCCAGGTTCGACGGCGTGTTCGGCATGTGGTACGGCAAGGGGCCCGGCGTGGACCGCACCATCGACGTGTTCAAGCACGCCAACTCGGCCGGCTCGTCCGCGCACGGCGGGGTCCTGGTGCTGGCGGGTGACGATCATGCCTGCAAGTCCTCGACGCTGGCGCACCAGTCTGAGCACGTGTTCAAGGCAGCCGGCATTCCGGTGCTGTATCCGTCCAACGTGCAGGAGTATCTCGACTACGGCCTGCACGGCTGGGCGATGAGCCGCTACTCCGGCCTGTGGGTAGCGATGAAGTGCGTGACGGACGTGGTGGAATCGTCGGCCTCGGTCGATGTCGATCCGCACCGCGCCGAGATCGTGCTGCCCGAAGACTTCGTCATGCCGGCGGGCGGCCTGAACATCCGCTGGCCCGATCCGCCGCTGGTGCAGGAAGCCCGCCTGCTCGACTACAAGTGGTACGCGGGCCTGGCCTACGTGCGCGCCAACAAGCTCGACCGCGTGGTGCTCGATTCGCCGCAGGCGCGCTTCGGCATCATGACCGCCGGCAAGGCCTACCTGGACGTGCGCCAGGCGCTGGTCGACCTGGGCCTCGATGACGAGACCTGCCGCCGCATCGGCATCCGCCTGTACAAGGTCGGCTGCGTGTGGCCGCTGGAGGCGCACGGCGCACGCGCCTTCGCCGAAGGGCTGCAGGAAATCCTGGTGGTGGAAGAGAAGCGCCAGATCCTCGAATACCAGCTCAAGGAAGAGCTGTACAACTACCGCGACGACGTGCGTCCGCGCGTGTACGGCAAGTTCGACGAGCGCGACAACGCCGGCGGCGAATGGTCGGTGCCGATGGGCAACTGGCTGCTGCCGGCGCATTACGAGCTGTCCCCGGCGCTGATCGCGCGCGCCATTGCCACGCGGCTGGAGAAGTTCGAGCTGCCGTCGGACGTGCGCGCCCGCATCGAAGCGCGCATCGCCATCATCGACGCCAAGGAGAAGGCGCTGGCCAAGCCCCGCATCACCGCCGAGCGCAAGCCGTGGTTCTGCTCGGGCTGCCCGCACAACACGTCGACCAACGTGCCCGAGGGCTCGCGCGCGCTGGCCGGCATCGGCTGTCACTACATGACGGTGTGGATGGACCGCAGCACCAACACCTTCAGCCAGATGGGCGGCGAAGGCGTGGCGTGGATCGGCCAGATGCCGTTCTCGGGCGACAAGCACGTGTTCGCCAACCTGGGCGACGGCACGTACTACCACTCGGGCCTGCTGGCGATCCGCGCGTCGATTGCGGCCAAGGTCAACATCACCTACAAGCTGCTCTACAACGATGCGGTGGCCATGACCGGCGGCCAGCCGGTGGACGGCCCGCTGTCGGTGCCGCAAATTGCCGCGCAGGTGCATGCGGAAGGCACCTCGCGCATCGTCATCGTCACCGACGAGCCCGAGAAGTACAACGCCGCCATCCAACTGCCCGAAGGCGTGACAGTGCATCACCGCGACCGGCTCGACGCGATCCAGCGCGAGCTGCGCGAAGTCCAGGGCACCAGCGTGCTGATCTACGACCAGACCTGCGCCACCGAGAAGCGCCGCCGCCGCAAGCGCGGCACCATGGCCGACCCGGCGCGCCGCGCGTTCATCAACGACGCGGTATGCGAGGGCTGCGGCGACTGCTCGGTCAAGTCGAACTGCCTGTCGGTCGAGCCGCTGGACACGGAGCTGGGCACCAAGCGCAAGATCAACCAGTCGTCGTGCAACAAGGACTTCTCGTGCGTGGGCGGCTTCTGCCCGAGCTTCGTGACGGCCGAGGGCGCGCAGGTGCGCAAGCCGGAATCGCGCGGTGTGTCGACGGACAGCCTGCCGCTGCTGCCGCATCCCGACCTGCCCGCCATCCGGCGCGCGTACGGCGTGCTGGTGACCGGCGTGGGCGGCACCGGCGTGGTGACCATCGGCGGGCTGCTGGGCATGGCCGCGCACATCGAGGGCAAGGGCGTGACCGTGCTCGACATGGCGGGCCTGGCGCAGAAAGGCGGCGCGGTGCTCTCGCACGTGCAGATCGGCGAGCGGCCGGACACCATCCACGCCACGCGCATCGCCATGGGTGAGGCGGATCTCGTGATCGGCTGCGATGCCATCGTCTCGGCGTCGGACGAAGTGCTGTCCAAGGTGCAGTTCGGCCAGACGCGCGCCATCGTCAACAGCGCGGCAACGCCCACCGCCGATTTCATCAAGAACCCGAACTGGCGCTTCCCGGGCAGCTCGGCCGAGGCCGACATCCGCGCGGCCGTGGGCGATGCCTGCGCCTTCGAGGACGCCAGCGCGCTGGCCGTGCGCCTGCTGGGCGACGCGATCTACACCAACCCGCTGGTGCTGGGCTTTGCCTGGCAGAAGGGCTGGATTCCGCTGACGTACGATGCGCTGCTGCGCGCCATCGAGCTCAACGGCGTGTCGGTCGACAAGAACAAGACCGCCTTCGAATGGGGTCGCCACCTGGCACATGACCGCGAAGCCGTGCTGGCGCTGGCCGGCGAAGCCCCGCGCGCCAAGGCCGAGGTGATCGCCCTGCCCGCCACGCTGGACACGCTGATCGCCCGCCGCGTCGACCTGCTGACCGCCTACCAGAACGCCGCCTACGCCGACGCATTCCGCGTCGTGGTGGAACGCGTGCGCACGGCCGAGGCCGCCGTGGCCGGCGCCGGCCAGCCGCTGGCGCTGACCGAGGCCGTGGCGCGCAACCTGTCCAGGCTGATGGCGTACAAGGACGAATACGAAGTCGCCCGCCTGTACACCGACCCGGCCTTCCTCGACAAGCTGCGCGCCCAGTTCGACGGCGAGCCCGGCCGCGACTACCAGCTCAACTTCTGGCTCGCGCCGCCGCTGTGGGCCAAGCGCGACGAGAAAGGTCATCTGGTCAAGCAGCGCTTCGGCCCGAACACGATGCGCATCTTCAAGCTGCTCGCCAAGCTCAAGGGCCTGCGCGGCACCGCGCTCGACGTCTTCGGCAAGACCGAGGAACGCCGCACCGAGCGTGCGCTGATCGGTGAGTATCGCGCGCTGGTGGACGAGCTGGTGAGTGGGCTGTCGACGCAGAAGCTGGCGCTGGCGATTGATCTGGCGCGGCTGCCGGAAGACATCCGCGGCTTCGGCCATGTGAAGGAGGCCAATCTGGCCGCGGCGCGGGTGCGCTGGGGCAAGCTGCTGGCGCAGTGGCGCAATGCGGGTGCGGCGCAGCGGGCGGCTTGAGCGGCGCCGTAGTCCAAACGAAAACCGGAGGTCTTGGCCTCCGGTTTTTTTGTTGGCGAGCGGGCGTCGTCTTCGCTCAATCGTTTCAGGTCTTGCGCCTACTCCGCCTGGCCCCAACCAAAGCAGTCCGCGGGCGCTTGGCTCTGAGTCAACAACAAGGAAAAAGGCCGCTCCTGAACTGACCCCGTAAAGTTGGACGGGTAATTTAGGCGGCCAAGGGCTGAGTCCTGTATTGCACAGGGCTCAGCCCTTTTAGCTTGATCTTGATGCGCTCGTGATTGTAGTACCGGATGTATTCGGCAATGGCGCGTCGCAGTTGGTCGATGTCCGCGAAGCGCTCTAACCGGAAGCACTCTGACTTGAGTGTGCCGAAGAAGCTTTCCATTGCCGCATTGTCTAGGCAGTTGCCTTTGCGGGACATGCTCTGGCGCAGGCCTCGCGCGGCCAGTTTGCGACGATACGCTGCCATTTGATACGGCCAGCCTTGATCCGAATGCAGCATCGGCGTCTCGCACGGGCGCAGCTTGCGCAACGCCTTGTCGAGCATCTCCCGGATCAGCGTGTAATCAGGTCGTTCACTGGTTTGCCAGGCGACGATCTCTCCGTTGTACAGGTCCAGGACGGGCGACAGGTACAGCTTTTTGCCGCCGACGTTGAACTCCGTCACGTCCGTTACCCACTTCTCGTTCGGCTTGCTCGCCTCAAACTCGCGCTGTAGCAGATTGGGAGCAACCCGCCCGACTTGCCCGCGGTAAGAGCGGTATTTCTTCGGCCGCACGAGTGACTTCAACTGTAGCGCCGACATCAATCGCTGTACGGTCTTGTGATTCACCAACGTCCCTGCCCGACGGAGCGTCGCCGTGATCCGGCGGTAGCCATATCGGCCCTTGTGCTGGGCATAGATGTGCTGAATGCGCTCCTTGAGCGCGCCGTGACGATCCTCTGCCTGGCTTGTCGCCATCTGGTAGTAGTACGTGCTGCGTGCGAGATTCGCGGCCTTGAGCAAGCTCGACAATGAATGCCGCTCACGCAGCGCACTCACGACTTGCGCTTTTTCTTTGGTGCCTGCTGCTGTTTGGCACGCAGCAGGGCATCTAACTTTTTTAGGTACGCCACCTCCGCGCGCAAACACTCGTTCTCTTTGAGCAAATCCTCGCGCGAGCGCTCGTCTTGAGCCGGCTGCGCAGCGGGTTGGGGATCTTGCTTGGACTGGGACATGATGGGTGCCCCGCCTTTGCGGCGCGGCTGTAGGGCGTCGAAACCGCCCTCATGATACTGGCGGTCCCAGCGGCTGACGCCGCCAGCCTCACGCAAATCGAACACAGCGCTGACTTGCTGATAGGACAACTCGTCGCGCCACATGCGCTGCAGCACCGTCAGCTTGAACTCGGCGCTATACGCTTCATGCTTCTTGCGTAGTCCGGATTTCCCATGGCGCTGCCACGCGTTGATCCAGCGCCGGATCACAGAACGGCCTATCCCGTACTTCTGGCTCAGCCCTGCGGTCCCAACGGCCCCCCTCAAATACTCCTGAACTACTTGGCGCTTGAACGCCTCTTCATACTTCGCCATGAAAAACACCCCAAAGGTTGAACAGATGTCCAACTTTTGGGGTGCAGTTCATCCGACGTCAATCGGAGCGGCCTTTTTTGCCTTAACTGAACGGCATTAACCGCGACGCCCCTTTATTCCGGCGTCACCATCTCAGCGTAGTCGTACAGCGCCGAGAGGATGCCTTCGGCACGCGCATCGCCTTTATCCGCCGCCTCGGCCGCCAGTTGCTCGATGCGCTCGGCATAGGCATCCAGCGTCAGGTAGCCATCGCGGCCTTCGAAGAGACGCTCGGCGCGCAGCTGTTCCCACTGCTCGTGCTCGTCTTCCGTGAGCGTATCGGGGAAATTGCGTGCGCGGTAGCGGAACAGCAGTTCGGGCAGGCGCGCATCGGCGAAGTCCGGGTGCAGCTGCGCGAGCTGCTCGCCCGAAAGCGTGCGCAGTTCGTTGAGCGTGCGGCGGTCGTCATTGCCGACGAAGCCGCCGTAGAGATTCTGGTCCACGTCTTCGATCGGCTCCAGCTCGCGGGCGTAGACCTGGCGCCACGTTTCGCGCAGATCGGGCGCCCCTTGGGCGATACCGGCATGACGCTCGATGACCGCGAAGTCGATGCCCCAGCGCTCGGCCTGCGCGGGCTGCAGCGTCTTCAGGTTGCCGATGACGATGGGCGACTTGTTGATGTGGATCGACTTGATGGGCAAGC
The DNA here is from genome assembly GCF_018243235.1 of Ralstonia nicotianae. Lineage (NCBI taxonomy): Bacteria > Pseudomonadati > Pseudomonadota > Betaproteobacteria > Burkholderiales > Burkholderiaceae > Ralstonia > Ralstonia nicotianae. The sequence continues at coordinate 290,079 of NZ_CP046674.1, read as the reverse complement.
GCGTGGTGCCCTCGGTCAGATCGGCGCTGCGCGTGAACAGGCGCTCGCGGATGGTGTCAACGCCGAGGTCGAACAGCTCGGCCGGATCGCAGGCGAGGTCCCACACCAGCAGTTCGTTCTTGTTGGTCGGGTGCCAGCCCAGCGGCCACACTACCGCCAGGCAGCCCCGCTCCACGCCGTACATGCCCGAGACGTGCAGCAACGGCCGCGGCGCGTCGCCGATCTCGGCCAGCACGCGCTCCTTCTTGCGCAGCGCGAAGCAGAAATCGAACAGGCGGGGCTGCGCGGCGCGGACCCGCCGGGCCAGCGCGATGGTGGCCCGCACATCCGACAGCGCATCGTGTGCGGCTTCGTGCTGCAGGCCGTTGGCCTGCGACAGGTGCTCCAGCTTGAAGCTGGGCTTGCCGTCGCCGTTCTTCGGCCATTCGACGCCGTCCGGGCGCAGCGCCCAGGTGGTGCGCACCACATCGAGCAGATCCCATCGGCCGCACGTGTTCTGCCATTCGCGCGCATACGGATCGATCAGGTTGCGCCAGAACAGGTGGCGCGTGATCTCATCGTCGAAGCGGATGGAGTTATAGCCGACGCCGATGGTGCCGGGCGTGGCCAGCTCGCGCTCGATGGCCTGCGCGAAACGGTGCTCGGGGATACCCTGCCGGCGGCACTGCTGCGGCGTGATGCCGGTGATCAGGCACGACACCGGGTCGGGCAGCCAGTCGTTGGACGGCTGGCAGAACAGCTCGACCGGTTCGCCGATCTCGTTGAGCTCGGCGTCGGTACGGATGCCGGCGAACTGGGCCGGGCGATCGCGGCGCGGCACGGCGCCGAAGGTTTCGTAGTCGTGCCAGAAGAAGGTGTGGGTCACGGTCAGGCGGGTTGGGCATCGCAAAGATGCCGGCATGCTAACAGCCCTGCCGGCCGCGCCCGTCAATCGAGCAGGAAGTTGCGCCGGCCGGCCTCCAGCAGCGGCACCTCGGCGGCCTCCTTGAGCAGCACGCCGGAGCCCTGCCGCCGCCACGCCTCGCGCATCAGGTACAGCAGCTTGTGCGCGGCCGCGGCGTAGCCCAGGCCCTCCGGCCGCACGTTGGAGATGCAGTTGCGCGCCGCATCGGTCAGCCCCACCCTGGGCGCGTAGGTGAAATAGAGGCCGAGGCTGTCGGGCGAGCTCAGCCCCGGGCGCTCGCCGATCAGGATGGCCACCATGCGCGCGCCCAGCCGTTCGCCCACCTCGTCGGCCACCGCCACGCGGCCCTGTTCGACCAGCGCGATAGGCGCCATCGACCAGCCCCGCGCGCGCACGCCCTCAGCCACGCCGGCGATGAGCGGCGCGGCATGCCGATGCACCGCCAGCGCGGAGAGCCCGTCGGCGACCACCAGCGCGATATCGACACCGCCCGGATACGCGGCTGCGTGGTCCCCCAGCAACTGCGCGGACGGCGCATCGAGCTGGCGACCGAGGTCGGGGCGCTGCAGGTATTGGTCGCGGTCGCGCGCGGCGCTGTGCAGCAGCAGGGTCGCATGGCCCTGCGCGTGCAGTTGCGCCTGCAAGGCCGCGGGATCGAACGGCAGGTGCACCGCGTCGCGCGCCTGCGCATGCGCGGCCTGGAAGGCGAGCTGCGGCCGGGTCGGCAGGCTCACACCCGCGCGGCCCAGGGCGATGCGGGCGGGCGTCAGACGGCGCAGTGCCTGCCAGGGGTTCTGCGTCACGGTGGCGGGCGTGTCGTCGCGTTCGTCGGTCATCGCGCGCCTCATGCCAGTTGCGCCACCGCCCGGCGGAACGGATCGGGCAGGCCGTCGGCCAGGGCGATGCGGCCATCGCCCGCCGTGCAGATGCCCATGCGCGCGAGCCAATCCTCGAATTCCGGCGCGGGCCGCAGGCCGAGCACGCGGCGCACGTAGAGCGCATCGTGGAACGAGGTGGTCTGGTAGTTCAGCATCACGTCGTCGGAGCCGGGAATGCCCATGATGTAGTTGACTCCGGCCGCGCCCAGCAGCGTGAGCAGCGTGTCCATGTCGTCCTGGTCGGCCTCGGCGTGGTTGGTGTAGCAGATGTCGCAGCCCATCGGCACGCCGAGCAGCTTGCCGCAGAAGTGGTCCTCCAGCCCCGCGCGCAGGATCTGCTTGCCGTCGTACAGGTACTCCGGCCCGATGAAGCCGACCACGGTGTTGACCAGCAACGGCCGGAAGCGCCGCGCCACCGCGTAGGCACGCGCCTCGCAGGTCTGCTGGTCGACGCCGTGGTGCGCGTTGGCCGACAGCGCGCTGCCCTGGCCGGTCTCGAAATACATCACGTTGTCGCCCACGGTGCCGCGTTGCAGGCCAAGCGCCGCGTCGCGCGCCTCGTGCAGCAGCGCCAGGCTCACGCCAAAGCTCGCATTGGCCGCCTCGGTGCCGGCGATGGACTGGAACACGAGGTCCACCGGCATGCCGCGACGGATCGCTTCGAGGGTGGTCGTCACGTGCGTCAGCACGCAGGCCTGGGTGGGAATGTCGTAGCGCCGGATCACGGCGTCGAGCATCCCCAGCAGGTCGCAGATGGCAGCGGTGCTGTCGGACACCGGATTGACGCCGATCACCGCATCGCCGCTGCCGTACATCAGGCCGTCGAGCAGGCTGGCGGCAATGCCGGCCGGGTCGTCGGTCGGGTGGTTGGGCTGCAGGCGTGTGGCCATGCGCCCGCGCAAGCCGATGGTGTTGCGAAAGCGCGTGACCACGCGCGTCTTCTGCGCCACCAGGATCAGGTCCTGCACCCGCATCAGCTTGGACACCGCCGCCGCCATCTCGGGCGTCAGGCCCGGCGCCAGCGCGGCCAGCGCGGCTTCGTCCGCCGCATCGCCCAGCAGCCAGTCGCGGAAATCGCCGACGGTGAGGTGGCTGACCGGCGCGAAGGCGGCCGCATCGTGCATGTCGACGATCAGCCGGGTGACCTCGTCCGCCTCGTACGGGATGACGGCTTCATCGAGGAAGTGCCTCAGCGGGATCTCGGCCAGCGCCATCTGCGCCGCCACGCGCTCGGCCGCGCTGGCCGCCGCGATGCCGGCCAGCGCATCGCCGGAACGGGCCGGGCTGGCCTTGGCCAGCACGTCCCGCAGGTTGTCGAAGCGGTAGGTCTCGTGACCGAGGGTGTGGGAAAAGCGGGCCATGCCAAGCCTCCACCGGGATTCCGATCAAGGCTAGCACCGTTGGCACGGCGATGGTCGGCCGGCATGGCCCCGGCACCGCAGAATCAGAAAAAGCCGAGCGGCCGGGTGTCGTAGCTCACCAGCAGGTTCTTGGTCTGCTGGTAGTGGTCGAGCATCATCTTGTGGGTCTCGCGGCCCACGCCCGATTTCTTGTAGCCGCCGAAGGCCGCGTGCGCCGGGTACAGGTGGTAGCAGTTGGTCCACACGCGCCCGGCCTTGATGGCGCGGCCGACACGGTAGGCGCGGTTGATGTCGCGCGTCCACACGCCGGCGCCCAGGCCATACTCGGTGTCGTTGGCGATCTGGATGGCCTGCGCCTCGTCCTGGAAGGTCGTCACGGCGATCACCGGGCCGAAGATCTCTTCCTGGAACACGCGCATATTGTTGTGGCCCTTGAGCAGCGTCGGCTTGATGTAGTAGCCGTTGGCCAGCTTGCCCGACATGGCCTCGGCCTCGCCGCCCGCCAGGCATTCAGCGCCCTCTTCCCGCGCGATCTCGAGGTAGGTGCGGATCTTGTTGAACTGCTGCTCCGAGGCTTGCGCGCCGACCATGGTCTCGGTGTCGAGCGGGTCGCCGCGCTTGATGGCGGCCACCTTGGCCATCACCGCGTCCATGAAGCTGCCGTAGATCGACTCCTGCACCAGCGCGCGCGACGGGCACGTGCACACCTCGCCCTGGTTGAAGAAGCCCAGCACCAGCCCTTCGGCCGCCTTCTCGATGAAGCTCGGCTCGGCCTGCATGATGTCTTCGAAGTAGATGTTGGGCGACTTGCCGCCCAGCTCCACCGTCGACGGAATGATGTTCTCCGCCGCGCACTTCAGGATGTGTGAGCCCACCGGCGTCGAACCCGTGAAGGCGATCTTGGCGATGCGCTTGCTGGTGGCCAGCGCCTCGCCGGCTTCCTTGCCGAAGCCGTGCACCACGTTGAGCACGCCCGGCGGCAGCAGGTCGCCGATCAACTCCAGCAGCACGCAGATGCCCAGCGGCGTCTGCTCGGCCGGCTTGAGCACGATGCAGTTGCCGGCCGCCAGCGCGGGCGCCAGCTTCCACGCCGCCATCAGCAGCGGGAAGTTCCACGGGATGATCTGCCCGACCACGCCCAGCGGTTCGTGGATGTGATACGCCACGGTGTGCTCGTTGATCTCCGCCGCCGCGCCCTCCTGCGCGCGGATGCAGCCGGCGAAGTAGCGGAAGTGATCCGCCGCGAGCGGAATGTCCGCATTCAGCGTTTCGCGGATCGGCTTGCCGTTGTCCCAGGTCTCGGTCACGGCCAGCCGCTCCAGGTTCTGCTCGATGCGGTCGGCGATCTTCAGCAGGATCAGCGAACGGTCCTGCGCCGAGGTGCGGCCCCAGGCGTCGGCCGCGGCGTGGGCGGCGTCGAGCGCGCGGTCGATGTCCTCGGCGGTGGAGCGCGGGAATTCGGCGATGGCCTCGCCCGTCACCGGCGTGGTGTTGGTGAAGTACTGCCCCTTGACGGGCGGCACGAACCGGCCGCCGATGTAGTTGCCGTAGCGCGACTGGAACGAAACCACGGCGCCGGGCGTGCCGGGATGGGCGTAACGCATGGGTTGTCTCCTGATGGGATGGTGGCGGCGCCGGCGTCGTGCGTCGCGCCGGCGTCCGCACCGTCATTGCAAGGCCCGGGCCATGTCCGGCCGCCGCCGGCAAACCCGCATGCCGATGCGCCGGGGCGGGACAGGCCCCCGTTGCGCCGGGCCGAGCGGGTGTACCGGTTCCGATACGGTGTGCCGGGACACTGTGCTATGTTCAGGACACACGATCCGCCGACCACGGTGGGCGAAGGAGACAACTGCCATGCAGGATCACCGCATGTCGCATCACACCGGCCAGGTGCTGACCCTCGCGCAGCACGACGCGCCCATCTCGGGTCCGCTGTCCGGGCCGGCCGCCGATCCGTCCATCGCTCGCTCCTGGCTGCGCTGCCTGCACCAGCACGGCCTCGACCCCGCAAACGCCAGCGCGCCCGCCGTACTCGAAGCCGCCCGCATCCGCGAGCGCCGCGAGCAGCTGCAGCCGATGCTGCGCATCGCCGACGGCGAAATGCACAGCCTGCACCGGCAGCTGGCCGGCAACGGCCACGTGGTGGTGCTGACCGATGCCGACGGCGTGATCCTCGACTGCATCGCCGACCACGCGAAGCGCGCCCTGTTCCGGCAGGCCGGCCTGTGGTCCGGCGCCGACTGGAGCGAAGCCCGCGAAGGCACCAACGGCATCGGCACCTGCGCGGTCGAGCGGCAGGCGCTGACGATCTACCAGGACGAACACTTCCGCAGCCGCCACATCCGGCTGTCGTGCTCGGCCAGCCCCGTGTTCGATCCGCAGGGCAACCTGCTGGCGGTGCTGGATGTGTCGTCCATCCCGCACGAGCTGTCGCGGCAGGGGCAGTTCCATACCACCGCGCTGGTCAACCTCTCGGCCAAGGTGATCGAGGGCGGGTATTTTCTGCAGCATTTCGAGCGCGACTGGCTGCTGCGCTTCCATGCCCAGCCCGAATACGTCGGGCTGTTCAGCGAGGGCCTGCTGGCGGTGGGCGGCGACGGACGCATCCGCGCGGCCAACCAGAGCGCGCTGAACCTGCTGGGCCGCACACGCCAATCGCTGCTCGGGCAGCCGGTCGAGACCGTGTTCGACCTGACGGCCGACGCCCTGCTCGCGCGCGCCACCGACAGCGGCGGCGTGGCCTGGCCGCTGCACACGCATCAGGGTCGCCTGCTATTCGGCCTGCTGCGCGCGCCCCGCCCGCGCCCGACCGCCGACGCGGCCCCGGCCTCACCGCCCATGCCGGCCACGCCCGGCCTGTGCCTGCAGGCCGACGGCCTGCGCACCGACTTCCACCGCGCCCTGCGCGTGTTCGAGCACGACGTGCCGCTGCTGCTGCACGGCGAGACCGGCACCGGCAAGGAAGCCTTCGCCCGCGCCGTGCACCAGGCCAGCAGCCGCGCGACGCAGCCCTTCGTCGCCGTCAATTGCGCGGCGATTCCCGAGACGCTGATCGAGAGCGAGCTGTTCGGCTACCGCGGCGGCAGCTTCACCGGCGCGCGCCGGGAAGGCATGCGCGGCAAGCTGCAGCAGGCCGACGGCGGCACGCTGTTCCTCGACGAGATCGGCGACATGCCGCTGGCGCTGCAGAGCCGGCTGCTGCGCGTGCTGGAGGAGCGCGCCGTGGTGCCCATCGGCGGCGAGGCGCAGACGGTGGACGTGCGCATCGTCAGCGCCAGCCATCGCGACATGGAAGCGCGCGTACGCGACGGCCGCTTCCGCGAAGACCTGTACTACCGCCTCAACGGCCTGCGGATCACGCTGCCGCCGCTGCGCGAGCGTGCCGACAAGGCCGCGCTGCTGGCGCACGTGCTGGCCGAGGAATCGCGCGGCCGGCCGGCGCGGCTCGACGACGATGCGCGCGACGCCCTGCTCGCCCAGCCCTGGCCCGGCAACGTGCGCCAGCTGCGCAATGTGCTGCGCACGCTGGTGGCGCTGTCCGACGATGGGCGCATCCGCCTGCGCGACCTGCCGCCCGAACTGCGCCCACCGGCCACGGCATCCGCCGCCGCGCCCGCGCCGCTGGACAACGCCGAGAAGGCCGCGCTGCTCGCCGCGCTGCAAGCGCAGCAGTGGCGCATGACCCACGCCGCCGAGGCGCTGGGCATCAGCCGCAACACGCTGTACCGCAAGCTGCGCAAGCACGGCATCGCCCGCCCCGGCGGTTGACGCACGTCAACCCGGCCCGGCCGCGCATCGACAAGACTGGGGGCTCCCCAACTCCCGGAGATCCGCCATGGCCAGGTCGATGAAAGCCGCTGTCGTGCACGCGTTCGGCGAACCGCTGCGCATCGAGGACGTCCCGATCCCGACGCCGGGCCGCGGACAGATCCTCGTCAACATCCGGGCTTCCGGGGTCTGCCACACCGACCTGCACGCCGCCGACGGCGACTGGCCGGTCAAGCCGCGCCTGCCGTTCATCCCCGGGCACGAGGGCGTGGGCTTCGTGGCGGCGGTGGGCGAAGGCGTCACCGCCGTCAAGGAAGGCGACCGCGTGGGCGTGCCCTGGCTCTACACCGCCTGCGGCCACTGCGAACACTGCCTGGGCGGCTGGGAAACCCTGTGCCACGACCAGCAGAACACCGGCTACTCCGTCAACGGCGGCTACGCCGAATACGTGCTGGCCGACCCCAACTATGTCGGCCACCTGCCGGCGCAGGTCGGCTTCGAGGAGATCGCACCCATCCTGTGCGCGGGCGTGACGGTCTACAAGGGCATCCGCATGACCGACACCCGCCCCGGCCAGTGGATCGCCATCTCGGGCATCGGCGGGCTGGGGCATGTGGCGGTGCAGTATGCCGTCGCCATGGGGCTGCACGTGGTGGCGGTGGATGTCGCCCCCGAGAAGCTGGCGCTGGCGCGCGAACTGGGCGCCCGGCTGAGCGTCGATGCCTCGCAGCAGGACCCGGCCGCTGTCATCCAGAAGGAGGTGGGCGGCGTGCACGGCGTGCTGGTGACGGCGGTCTCGCGCAGCGCCTTCGCCCAGGCCCTGGGCATGGTGCGACGCGGCGGCACCGTCTCGCTCAACGGATTGCCGCCGGGCGACTTTCCGCTGCCGATCTTCTCGACCGTGCTCAACGGCATCACGGTGCGCGGCTCCATCGTCGGCACGCGGCGCGATCTGCAGGAGTCGCTGCAGTTCGCCGCCGAGGGGCAGGTGCGCGCGCACATCCATCGCGACCGGCTCGACAACATCAACCAGGTCCTCGCCGACCTGAAAGCCGGCAAGGTGGACGGCCGCATCGTCCTCTCGCTGGACTGAGCAGCACGCCGTCACGGGGTGCGGGTAAGCTGTGCCGCATCACCGGCTTCCCTCACCCACCGTCATGCGCATCCTCTTCTTCAGCAGCCACCGTTACGACGAAGACGCCTTCCGCGCCGCGCAGGCGCGCGGCGGCCACGGCTTCGAGCTGGTCTTCCAGCGCGCCCACCTGGACGTGCACACCGCGCCGCTGGCTGCCGGCTTCGAAGTGGTCTGCCCGTTCGTCAACGACTGCCTGGATGCCGGCGTGCTCGCCGTGCTGGCCGCGGGCGGCGCCCGGCTGATCGCGCTGCGCTCGGCCGGCTTCAACCATGTCGACCTGGCCGCGGCGCAGCGGCTGGGGCTGACGGTGGTGCGGGTGCCGGCGTATTCGCCGCACGCGGTGGCCGAGCACGCGGTCGGCATGATCCTCACGCTCAATCGGCGCCTGCACCGCGCCTGCAACCGCACCCGCGAGGGCGACTTCTCGCTCGACGGGCTGCTCGGCTTCGACCTGGCCGGCAAGACCGTCGGCGTGGTCGGCACCGGGCAGATCGGGCAGGTGTTCGCGCGCATCATGGCCGGCTTCGGCTGCCGGCTGCTGGCGTTCGATCCGTTTCCGCAGCCGGCGCTGGCGGCGCTCGGCGTGACCTACGTGCCGCTGCCGGCTCTGCTGGCGCAGTCCGACATCGTCAGCCTGCACTGCCCGCTCAACGCCGACACGCACCACCTGATCGACGCCGGCGCGCTTGCCAGCATGAAGACGGGCGCCATGCTGATCAACACCAGCCGCGGCGGGCTGGTCGACAGCCCCGCGCTGATCGACGCCCTCAAATCCGGCCAGCTCGGCCACCTCGGACTGGATGTTTATGAGGAAGAGGCCGACCTGTTCTTCGAGGACCGCTCCGCCGATGTGCTGCAGGACGACGTGCTGGCGCGCCTGCTGACCTTCCCCAATGTCATCGTGACCGCGCACCAGGCCTTCTTCACGCGCGAGGCGCTGGCGGGCATTGCCGACACCACGCTCGCCAACGTGGCGGCATGGGCAGCCGGCGCGCCCGCGAATGTGGTGAAGGCTTAGCCCGCACACGCACACTGAGACGTTCCGATCGCACGCACGGGCCACAAGCTGGCCGAGACGATCGTTGACGATCAAATCCAGTTTACTGGATAATGAATCCACTATGCCGGAATACGAAGACCACTCCACCGCCGACACCGATACCGGTGTCAACGAGCGCATCGCTCGCCGTGTACGCGACTTGCGGGCGGCGCGCGGCTACACGCTCGATGCGCTCGCCGCGCGCTGCGGCGTGAGCCGGTCCATGATTTCCCTGATCGAGCGCGGCGCGGCCAGCCCGACGGCGGTCGTGCTGGACAAGCTGGCGGCCGGGCTCGGCGTGTCACTGGCCAGCCTGTTCGGCGGCGAGCGCGAGGGCGTGCCCGCCCAGCCGCTGATGCGCCGCGCGCAACAGGCCCAGTGGCGCGACCCCGCGTCCGGCTACGTGCGGCGCAACCTCTCCCCGCCCGACTGGCCATCGCCCATCCAGCTGGTCGAAGTGAACTTCCCGGCCGGCGCGCGCGTGGCCTACGAAACGGGCGGGCGGGAGAACGCCATGCAGCAGCAGGTCTGGGTGATCGACGGACGCATCGACGTCATGCTCGGCAACCAGCGCCACGAACTTCACCCGGGCGACTGCCTGGCCATGCGGCTGGATCAGCCGCTGATTTTCAGCAACCCCACGTCCCAGGCGGCGCATTACGTCGTGGCCATTTGCGACGCGCCCGCCGTGGCCGGCGCGTGGAGTGCCTGATGGACGACGGGGAGCGCCACGTGATGTGTCGCTTCCGTTTCGCGCTTGCGTGACATTTTTCCAGCCAATAGGAGCCCGAATGAACGCCCCCGAATCGCAAGACGATGTGCGCCTGATCGACTGCACCGAGGCCGAGCATGCGTCCGCCATCCTCGAGATCCTGAACGAGGCCATCGTGAATTCGACGGCCCTGTACGACTACGTACCGCGCCCCCCGCAGGCCATGGCGACCTGGTTCGCCGCGAAGCGCGCGGGCGGTTTCCCGGTCGTGGGCGCGGTGGATGCCTCGGGCAAGCTGCTGGGCTTTGGCAGCTGGGGCACGTTCCGCGCGTTCCCCGCGTACAAGTACACGGTGGAGCACAGCGTCTACGTGCATCACGAATGCCGTGGCCGCCGACTGGGCGAGCGCCTGCTGCGTGAACTGATTCGGCGCGCGCAGGAGACACAGGTGCACGTCCTGGTGGGCTGCATCGACGCGGCCAATGCCGCGAGCATCGGTTTGCACACGCGGCTGGGATTCGTCCACGCCGGGACCATCCGGGAAGCCGGTTTCAAGTTCGGCCGCTGGCTGGATGCGGCGTTCTACCAGCTCAACCTGGAGATGCCCGCGCAGCCGGTGGACGGCTGATGGCTCCGCTGCCCGGTGCGGCGGACGTGCCGGTCCGCACCCGGTCAGGCCAGGCCAGCACGCGTCACCCGGACCGGCGGATGCCTGATCCCGCCGCCTCGTGCCGGCGAAAACGCGCGTACGGCAGCGCGCACCGTACACCCGGCCACGCCCACCCGCCACCGCGCCGCGGCGCGCTCCACCGTCCGCCATGACACCCATGCTCTCGCCGGACTCGCCCGATGGCCGGCGCCTCGTGCTGCTGCTCGGCCTCGCGCAGACGATCTCGTGGGGTACGCTGTACTTCGCCTTCACCGTCTTTCTCGCGCCGATGCACGACACGCTCGGCTGGACGCGGCCGTTCCTGGCAGGCGGGTTCTCGCTGGGGCTGCTGGTGTGGGCGCTGTGCTCGTTCCTGGTGGGCCGCACGCTGGAGCGCTGGCCGGCGCGCCGAGTGATGGGCACCGGTTCGGTGCTGGCGGCGGCCAGCCTGCTGGCCTGGTCGCGGGTCGGCGGCGAGACCGCCTTTCTGCTGCTGTGGCTGCCGATGGGCGTGGCCATGGCGACCACGCTGTACGACCCGGCCTTCGTCGTGCTGCGCCAGGCTTTCGGCGATGCCTACCAGCGCCCGATCGTCGGGCTCACACTGATCGCCGGGTTCGCCAGCACGATCGGCATCCCGCTGGCGCAATGGGGCGTGGCGCACGTCGGCTGGCGCCACACCCTGCAGGCGTTCGCGCTGCTGCACCTGCTCGTCTGCCTGCCGATCCACGCACGGCTGCGGGTCCGCCCGCCAGCCCGGGTGGTGGCCGGGTCCGCTGCCGCTGCTGCTGCGCCGGTCACGCCGTCGGCGTGGCGCATGGCCCTGCGCATGCCGGTGTTCTGGGCGGTGGTGCTGGCCTTCGTCGCCGTCAGCCTGATCGCGGCGGTGCTGGGCGCGCACCTGATTCCGCTGCTGAGCGAGAAAGGCGTGCCGACCGGCCGGCAGTTGGTGATCGCCGCGCTGATCGGCCCGGCCCAGGTACTGGGGCGGCTGGCGATGATGCGCCTGCGCGTTGCGCATCCGGTGCGCATCGCGCCGTTCACCTATGCGGCCATGGCGGCGGCGCTGGCGATGCTGGCGCTGTCCGGCGGGCCGCTGCTGCTGGCCGCGGCCGTGCTGTATGGCGCGGCCAACGGCATCAACACCATGCTGCGCGCCATCGCCATGCCAGAGCTGGTCTCGCGCGCCCAGTACGCCACCCTCAACGGCCTGATGATGACGCCCGTGCTGCTGGCCCAGGCCAGCGGGCCCTGGCTGGGCGCGCTGTTGTGGAAAGCCACCGGCGGCTACGCGGCGGTGGAATGGGCGATGGCGGCGGCGGCCCTGGTCGCCCTGGCAGCCTTCACCTATGGCCTGCGGCACGCCCCGGCCAGCGCGGTGCACGCCAACGCCGAGCCGCCGCATGTGACGCAGGCGCCGTGACGATCACGCCGCATTGACGGCGGAAGCCGGCAGCTCGGAACCTTTGTCGGCGCCGATGTGTCATTGAAACATGAGAGGTGCTGTCTCATTCTCATATCAGCAGCGGATGCCGCGTCGCCCCCTCCCTCGGGCGCGTTTCTTGCGGCTCCGCGAACGGAGGACGCGCCGTGTCACAGGCTCAATCGGAAACCCCGTCGGCAACCGAACAGCTACCTTGGACGATGGACGACATCGCCTACGGCAGCATCGACATCGCGCGCGTGCGCGACCACCGCATGCTGTTCTATCTCGTGACGAGCGCATCGTTCATCGAGAGCGGGTCCGATCTCTATGCGGGCAATCTGGCCCGGTACTTCGCGGACCGCCCCGAGACGGCCCACTGGCTCATCCACCACTGGGAGCACGAAGAGCTCCAGCATGGCCGGGCGCTGCGGCGCTACGTCGAGACCGTCTGGCCCGAATTCGACTGGGAGCGCGGCTACGCGCGCTTCTTCGCGGAATATTCCGTGACCTGCTCGATCGACCAGTTCGAACCGACGCAGGCGCTGGAAATGGTGGCGCGCTGCGTGGTCGAGACCGGCACCGCCACCTTCTACCGCGCCATCGCCCAGGCCGCCGCCGACGCCGCCGAGCCGGTGCTGTGCGATCTCGCCAGCCGCATCTCGATCGACGAGGTGCGGCACTACAAGCACTTCTACCGCTTCTTCCACGAGTGCAACACGCGCGAGGGCGTGGGCCGGGCACGCGTGCTCAGGGCGCTCGCCTCGCGCCTGCGCGAGATCAAGAACGAGGATGCGGCCATCGCCCTGCGCAACGTGCTGCGCATCGAGCGCAACCAGGAAGACGTGCCCGAGGCCGACGTGCGCGCGCTCAATTCACGGGTGAGCGCGCTGGTGCGCTCGCACCTGCCCATCGACATGGCCGCCAAGATGCTGCTCAAGCCGCTGCGGCTCAAGCCGGGCATCGAGCGCTCGATCCGGCCGCCGCTGGTGGCGCTGGTGCGGCGCGTGATGCTGCACTAGCGGCCCGCGCGCCGGCGCGGCTCAGGCCAGCCGGAACACATCCACCGCGCCGCGCAGTTCCTGGGCCTGCTGCCGCAGGCTCTCGGCCGCGGCGGCGGCTTCTTCCACCAGCGCGGCGTTCTGCTGCGTCACCTCATCCATCGAGGTCACCGCGCGGTTGACCTCCTCGATGCCCTGCGACTGCTCGCGCGAGGCGTGGCTGATCTCGCCCATGATGCCGGCGATGCGCTCGACCCGCGTGACGATGTCCTGCATGGCCTCGCCCGCGCCGCGCGCCGCTTCGTTGCCGGCCTGCACTTCCTGCACCGAGCGGCTGATCAGTTCCTTGATTTCCTTGGCGGCCGCCGCGCTGCGTTGCGCGAGGCTGCGCACCTCGCCGGCCACGACCGCGAAGCCGCGACCCTGTTCGCCCGCGCGGGCCGCCTCCACGGCGGCGTTCAGCGCCAGGATGTTGGTCTGGAAGGCGATGCCGTCGATGATGCCGGTGATGTCGGCAATCTTCTGCGCCGTCGTGTGGATGCCCGACATGGTGCCGACCAGCCGCGCCACCGTCCGGCCGCCCGCGTTGGCGGCCTCGCTGGCGGACTGCACCATGTCGTGCGCATGCTGAGCGCTGTCGGCGTTCTGGCGCACGGTGGCGGCCAGTTGCTCGATGCTGGAGGCGGTGCGCTCCAGGTTGCCAGCCTGCGCCTCGGTACGCGCCGACAGGTCGACGTTGCCGGCGGCGATCTGGCCGGTGCTCGAGGCGATGGTCGAGGCGCTCGCGCGCACCTTGTCGACAATGCCGCTCAGGCCGTCGCCCACGCCGTTGATGGCGTGCATCAGTTGGCCGATCTCGTCGCGGCGGGTGCCGGAGAAGCGGTGCGTCAGGTCGCCGGCGGCCACGCGCCGGGCCACGCCCGCCACCTCGGCCAGCGGCGCGCTGACCGCGCGGCGCAGCATCCAGTACAGGCCGCCCGCCAGCAACGCGCCCAGCGCCAGGCCGAGCAGCAGGAAGCGGTTGCGCGCCGAGACCAGGTCGGCCTCCAGCTCATCCACGTAGGCGGTGCCGGCAATCACCAGCTTCCAGTCCGGATACTGCGTGAACACGGTGAAGCGCGCGCGCGCCGGGCCGCCTTCGGTGTCGGCCAGCGTGTGGCGCAGGATGCCGTCCTTGCGCTCGATCATCTCGCGCACCCAGGCCAGGCCGTCGGCGTCCTTGGCATCCAGCAGGTTCTTGCCTTCGCGGCCCGGGTCGCGGTCGATCAGCACCTTGCCCTGGTCGGCGCCCGCCTTGCCGTCGATGACGAAGTAGCCGCCGGTCTTGCCGATGCCGTGCGAGCGGATCTTGTCCTTGAGCAGCGCCAGTTCCGCGCGCACGTCCACGCCCACGTACAGGGCGCCGACCACCTTGCCCGCGGCATCGCGCACCGGCTCGTACTTGCTCATGTAGGGCACGCCGAACAGCCATGCCAGCCCGCGGAACGACTCGCCCGCCATCAGCGCCCTGTAGCTCGGATGGGCGCGGTCGAGCAGCGTGCCGATGGCGCGCTCGCCGTTCTCTTTCTTGAGCGAGGTGGTCACGCGCACGAAATCGTCGCCGGTGCGGGCGAACACGGTGGCGATGGTGCCGCCGGTGCGGGCGAAGAACTTGTCGGGGACGGCGAAATCGAGGTTCATCGCCGTGTCGCCGCTCCTGAAGGTGGGCGTGGGCTTGCCGGCCACCGCCACGGTCTGCGCCGGGTCCACGCTGTACGGGCCGGGCGCCGCATCCGCGAAGGCGGTCAGGAAGCGGTCGGCCTCGGTGCGCATGGTGCCGTCGAACAGGGCGATCATGTCGCGCATGGCGGCTTCCTGGTCGCGCATGGCCGACTGCGCATGGTCTTCCAGCGTGCGCAGGCTGGATTGCGAGATCGCCAGCGCAAAGGCGCCGAACACCAGGACCAGGGCGGCCAGGCCGGCGACGGCCAGCCGGGAGCCCAGGCTGGTCGCGGATTGGGGGGCGTGCTGAGGGGCGGACGTTCGCATGGGGGCGTTTTCGGATGATCGTCGTTTGCACTAAAAACGGATCATCGGAAAAAAGCTTGAGCGCAAACGTTTTGCAATCCTCAAACTTTGTTGATCTTCGGAATTTCCCTGATTCCGGACATCACCGCCCGCATGCCAACTCCACATGCTGCGCCACCAGCCTGGCGGGATGACCCGGCCCCAGGTCGATCCGCCAGTCGTCGCCGTGCACGCCGGGCACCTCGCGGCCATCGACGGTGGCGCGGCAGCGCGCGGCATTGGCAAAGCGGATGAACGGCCGCACGTAGCCGGCCACGTCCACCGACACCGCGCGGCCGTCCGCGCTGCGCTGCCAGCGGGTCAGGCGGCCGCTGGCCTCGCGCACGTAGGGCAGCGCCTGCGGCCCGTCCTCCATCGCAAAGCGGGCCGAACCGCTCGCCAGGTGGATGTAGGTGCCGCCACCCGCCGCCGGGGCGAAGCCGGCCACGTCGCGCGCATCGGCCAGGCGCGGTACGCCGGCGCCGCTCCAGCGCACGGTGCGCAGATCGCCGTCGCCGCGCACCACCCAGGCGTCGCCGTCGCGCGCGACGGCGAAGTTGCGGAAATCCAGCACCTTGAGGATGTAGTCCGACGCGTAGACCGGCATGACCGGCTGCGTCAGCGCCCAGTCGTACACCTGCCGCAGCGCGGCGAGTGAGGCCACCTTGGTGCCGGAATACATGTGGTAGTAGATGCCGAGGGGCTTGAGGCGCAGCGGCCGGTCGGTCAGCTCGAAGGTCTCGATGGCGCGCGTGAAGCCGTAGTACGGGCCGTGCCACAGGTTGGTGTAGATGTTCTCGTTCTGCGCCGGCGCGAACACCTGGAACAGGCCGTCGCCCTTGTCCACGCCCAGCGGCGCCACCGCGGTCCAGCTCGGGTTGGTGCGCGTGATGTAGGTATCGCCGCCGTTCATGTTGAGCACGCCGGCCTCGACCGTCTTCTGCACGGCCACCGGCGGCACCTGGCCGTTGCCGCTCCACAGCAGCACGCGCACGGGCTTGCCCGGCGGCGCCAGCCGGGTGTTGATGTAGTGGATGGACCCGGCGATCTCGCGATCGAAGCTGAAGTGGTAGCGGGGGATGTTCAGGCCGTAGACGTCGCTGCCCACATCCTCCTGCGATGGCTGCGACGGCTGCAGCGCCTGCAGTGCTTGCAGTGACTCCAGCGATTGCAGCGGTGGCTGCGATTCCGATATCGGCACTGTCTGCGATGCCTGCGATGCCTGCGATGCCGCCGCGGTCTGCGCTGCCGGCGTGTCGAACGGCAGCGCGCGGTGGAAGGGGTGCGAGAAGGTGCGGTTGTTGGGCGCATCGACCCGGTGGTCATCGGTGCTCTCGCTCAGCGACGGCGCATCGACGGTGCGCAGCCAGTTGAACGGGTGCGAGAAGGTGTGGCTGGCCACCTCCACGTAAGGCTCGCTGAAGATGGTGCGGGCGACGGACTCCAGCTGCGGCGCCAGCTTGGGGTACATCCCCTCGGCGGACACCTCGCCCTCGATGATGGACACGGTGGTCGGCACCTTGTAGCGCGCCCAGATCTCGCGCAGCAGCGCCTGGCCGGCGAACTCGCCCGGCGGGAATTCCGTGCGCGAGGCAAAGCCGTCGCCGTCGATGTGCACGGTCATCAGGCGGCGGCCGTTTTCGGTGGTGGTGTCGGGCACCGGCATGGCGGGCAGCGCCAGCGCGCGCCGCAGGAAGTCCAGCGGCTGGATCACCCAGCGCGCCTGGTCCACCTCCGGCATGCGGAACACGCCGAACGGCCGCAGCACATAGCCGCCCCACGGCAGGATGGCGGCCGCGTCATAGGTATAGCGGCCCGACGACAGCCGCAGCAGCGGCTGCGCCTGCGGCAGGTCCGGGTCCACCCGCACGCCGACCGCATCGCGGCGCTCGGGGTGCGGCTGCAGCTCGAAGCCGACCATGGGGTCGCGCGAGACGATCGTCAGCGGCCCGGACGGCGTGCCCGGCACGGTCTTCAGCCCCAGCGACCGGGCCATCGCCGCGTCCATGGTCAGGCCGAACTGGTTGAACATCGCCACCCGCACGCCCGCCGCCACCGTGTGCTTGAGCCACGCGGCCCAGGCACCGGGCCGCGGCGCGTTGCCGTCGAACCAGGTGACGACGCCGGCATAGCGGTCGGGCGTGACCGTGGGCAGCGGCTTGTAGGCATCGGCGAATTCGACGCGGTAGCCGAGGTAGTTGATCGGCATGGCCAGGTAGAGCACGGCCGGCATGGTGTTGGCGCTGGTGCCGGGCTCCTGCGGCTCGATCAGCAGCACGCGGCGCGGCATCACTTCCAGGCGGCCGATGCCGATCATGTCGGCGGCCGGTGTGGTGGCGTAGCTGGTGACGCCGGCAGCACGCGCCACGCCGGCAGTCTCGCGCAGGCAGTCACGGCTGTAGCTGGCGCAGTAGTCGAGCGCGATGGCAGGCAGGCGGTATTGCTCGCCGATCCGGCGCAGCGTGGCGATGCGCGCGGCGCGGTCCGCATCGGACACCTCGCGCAGGCTCCCGGCATCATCGGCGCGCTCGCGCACCAGCCCGGGCGTGACCACGCCGGCCAGCTGCGGCGCGAGCGTGTCGAGCCAGGCGGTGCCGCCGGCCAGCAGCCTGGCCTCGGGCATGCGCGCACGCAGGGCCCGCACGAGCGCCGCGACGGCATCCCCGGCCTGCGGCGCGGACCGCTGCAGCGCATCGAGCCCGTCGAGCAGGAACCCCTTGTAGCCCTGCGCCAGCAGCGGCACGAACAGCCGCTCGACCGCGGTGTCCGGCCAGCCGTCGGCGTGCATGGCGTCCACCTGCGCGGCGAGGTCCACCCGCGCCAGCCACTGCGCGGCCGCCGGCTGGCGCGCGTCGAAACGCGCGGCGTGCGCGGGGTCCAGCACCACCCAGTCGAACGCCTGCAATTCCGGCACGGGCACGTCGCTGCCGTAGTAGACGGCGATCTGCGGCGCGGCCTGGGCGGGCGGTTCGGCCGCCTGGCAAGGCGCGCCGGCCAGCGTGGCAGCGGCACCCAGCCACACGATCCATCGCCATTGACGCCCGCCTGCCATCACCCACCCCACCCGCATGTTGATTTCCTCTTTATTTTTGGAGCGCAATTGTGTCCGGCTTTCATGCAAATGCAATGCCTGACCCGTGAACAAAACGAGGAATTGGGTGGACCGGTCGAACCCGGTTCCGATCACCACTATAGACAGCCGGCGGCGAGCCCCGCCCGGGGCGGCCGGCAAGTGGGGCACCTCCGGAGTTGCGGCGATGCGACAGTCCGCCTGCGGGAGCCGCTGCGGGTGTCACGGCAGGCGCCGGCGATGCGGCGAGCGGTCGGCCCCGGCGGCGCCGACCCGCGTCCGATACACACACGGGCAGCGGCGGAGCATGGACCGGCGCGCGGGCACGGCGGCGCTCAGAACGCCGACTTCACCACGCCGCCATCCACCCGCAGCGCGGCGCCCGTGGTGGCCGACGACAGCGGGCTGGCCACATAGGCGACCAGACTGGCGACCTCCTGCGGCGTGGCGAAGCGCTTGATCAGTGAGGTCGGCCGCGCGGTCTCGAAGAAGGCCTTCTCGAAGGCCTCGAAACCCTGGCCGCCCGACAGCTTGCGCGTGAAGGCCTCGACCCCTTCGGAGCGCGTCGGGCCGGGCAGCACGGCATTGACCGTCACGGCGGTGCCCGCGCACAGCTCGGCCAGCCCGCGCGACAGGCCGAGCAGTGCCGTCTTGGTCACACCGTAGTGGACCATCTCCGCCGGGATCTGCACCCCGCTCTCGCTGCTGATGAAGACGATGCGGCCCCAGTTCTGCGCCTTCATCCCCGGCAGGTAGGCACGCGACAGGCGCACGCCGCTCATCACGTTCACGTTGAAGAAGCGCAGCCATTCGGCATCGTCGATGTCCTCGAACGGTTTGGGGTCGAAGATGCCGAGGTTGTTGACCAGGATGTCCACCCGCGGGAAGCGCGCCGCCAGCGCCCGGGCCTGCGCGGGGTCGGACAGGTCGCCGGCGAAGGCTTCGGCATGGGCGCCGGGCACTTCGGCCAGCAGGCGGGACACCGCCTCGGCCACCGACGCATCGGTGCGGCCGTTGAGGATGACGCGGGCGCCCTCGGCGGCCAGCGCGACGGCGATGGCGTGGCCGATCCCTTTGGTGGAGCCGGTCACGAGAGCGAGCTTGTTCTGAAGGTGGAGGTCCATGGCATCAAAAACAGGAAGATGGAGGAGAGGCGACACGCCTGTCGCCGGCGGCGTTTCAAGCATGATACGAACGCCCCCGCCCGGTGGCTGCCGCAATCGTTTTGAGCCGCATCCGGCGCGGTTCGGCGGTCCCGGATCGGTATCGTCCCCGGCTTGACGGCCCAGGCAAGCGACGATTAGCCTGCGTTCAGGATCCGGCGATGCGCTTACGGGAGTGCACGGCGGACCCACATAAGCCGGATCACCGGCGCAGAACGGGGAGCACCACCATGAGCACCGAAGTCCAGACACCGCCCGAGGCAACCGACCAGGGCGCCTATCAACTCGACACCATGGATCGCGACACCAATGTCGGCCGGCTCGTCCACCGGGCCCGGCATGAGCTGGTGACGCACATCGACGCCGCCCTGGCGACGCTCGACCTGACCGCCGCGCAGTGGACCGTGGTCGTCTACCTGGCTGAAGACCTGGCCAACACGCCGGCCGAGCTGTCGCGGCTGCTGAACTACGATCCGGGCGCGATGACGCGGCTGATCGACCGGCTGGAGAAGAAGAACATCGTCAAGCGCGCGCCCAGCGATGCGGACCGGCGCTCGGTGGTGATCACGCTGACCGATCAGGGCCGCTCGCTGTATCCGGAGATCCGCCCGCTGATCGTCGACGTCCTGAACCATCTGCTGCGCGGGTTCACGCAGGCCGAGGTCAAGCAGTTGGAAAACCTCCTGCTGCGCGTGCTGCACAACGCATAGCGCCGACGCCCGCGCATACCGGGTGCGTGCCCGGCCTCCGGCGACGCCGGGATGGGATCGGGCACGCACCGGACGGCCGGCGGCCGCCATCGCGCAGCGCCTCGCCGAAGGCCGCCGGCGGGACGGCGCTCGCCTGCCCTTCCAGCGCGTGCCGGATCCTGAACCGCCCGGTATCGGTACGGAGGCCCAGCTTGCGGAAGATGCACCGCTTCTGCAAGCGGATGGCCTTGACGCTACGGGCGAACCTGCCCGCGATCCCGGTGACGGACAGGCCGTCCAGGCAGCACACCCACCTCGCGCTCACGCGGGCTCAGTCCCGGCCGGCGCGGCAGCGCCGACAGCCCCGCCACACCGTCCGCCAGCGCCGCGCTGATGCGCGTGCCGCCCGCCGCCATGCGGATGGCGCGCGCCCTGGTCCTTGCCAACAAACCCGCTCGCACATGCATTGCCAGCCCGACGGGCGCGCAGGGCGCCGACGCAGGACTTCGCCCGATTCATCACGCCCGATACGGGCAGCCCCCAGCCCGCGTTACCGCGCGTCCGGCCGGCGACGGGCAGCGGATTACCGGGCGGCGCCCGGACGCTCGCCGGTTCCCTCCACGGGCTCGACGACCGTGTTGTTGCGGGCGTAGACGCTGCAGTTCTGCCAGCGCTCCTGGCAGGCCGACAGGGCATAGAGCTCGGCGTTCTTCCCGGTCCAGTAGTAGTAGTGGTCACCGTCCGCGGCGACGAACGCCTTGGGCCACGTCTTCTGCAGATAGACGGAGAACCCGGTCTGCTGGTTGGGGCCGAGTTCCCCCTGGTGGCGGGGCGCCGGCGCGGGAGCCGGTGTGGGCGCCGCGCTCTGGGGCGCCGGCGTGGACGCGACCACGGCCGAGGCCGCGGCGGCGCGCGCAGCCAGCGCCTTCTGCGCCCGTGCCGGCACGTCGGCGATCCAGTCGGCGGGAATGGCGAAGTTCAGGTTCTGGCCCAGCGTCAGGACGACCTGGTGGTCCGTGATGCCGATCAGGCGGCCGTTGGCATCGAACAGCCCGCCGCCGCTGGAGCCCCGCGAGATGGCGGCCGAGGTCTGCACGCTCTTCAGGCGGCCGTCATCGTCGGTGCGCAGCGACGAGATCAGCCCTTCGCTGATGGTCAGCTCCAGCCCGAGCGGATTGCCGATCGCGTACACCTTCTGGCCCGTCACCAGCGCACTGCCCGGCGCCAGGGTCACGGGAGGATAGTGGAAATCGGCCACGCGCAGCTGGCACAGATCGCGCTCCACGTCCGGATACTGCAAGCGCGCGCCGAAATTGGCATTGCCGCGCTTGAGCCAGACCTGCTTGCCGCCACGCAGCACGTGGCAGTTAGTGATGACCACGCCATCGCCGATCACCACGGCGCTGCCCATCGACAGCCCCTTGCCGTCCGGCCCGATCACCCGGACCTCCCAGACGCTGGGCGACACTTTCTCGAAAATCTCGGCGGGCTCCAGCGCCGCGGCCTGCACGGCAACCAGGCCGCAGACGGCCGCAACGGCCAGACGGAGAGCGGATCGGAGAACAGGCCTGGCGGCGCCCTCAGATGGAAAACACGGACCGGTCGAGGGTGCCATCACATCAGGTCCTTCAGGTCGTTGAGCGTGGTGGCGCCGTCCGGTGAGCGCGTGTGGTCGCGCAGGCGGCCGATCTCCGCATCCGTCAGGGCCGGGCACGTGGCCTGCCCGCTCCATTGCCGATAGCGCGCGACGGCCGGCCGCCAGCGCCTGCCGTCGGTGGATTCCGTCAGCGCGGCACGGCAGGTGTGCTCGCCGTCCGGATACTGCGAGAGCAGCCGGTACCGGTGTCCCGTCTCGGGGACGAAGCTCACCGCCACCGCGCAGCGGTAGACCGAGCTGCCGTTGACACGCGCGTGATTGGCGGCCACGGTCGTCGGCACCTCGGCCAGCACGCGGACCGGCCGGACCGGGCTGTTGGAAGGGATCGCCACCCGCGCGCCGGCGCACATCTTCGCATCGTCGAAGACGAGCATGGCCGGCGCGCCGCCGGGCAACCGGACCAGCTCGACCGATGCCGTCCGCGCCTGCGGCGGCGGCTCGCTGTACGTTGTCGCGCAACCGGCCAGCCACAGCGCGCCCCCGACTCCCGCAGCGATCGTCCGGATCGTCATGCGTCCCCCTGCCTTTCTTTTGTTTGGTCTGCCCGATCGGCCACCGCGCGTCAAGACGGCGCGGGGCATCGCGCAAGTGTAACCAAAGGTCGGGCCGATAACGTACCGGCGCGCAAACGTTGCGTCCGCGCGTCGGCGGGCTTGCCGGCAGCCGCCGCGCGCGCAACCCAGGCCTCGCGGATCAGGAAAGCGGCGTGGATTCCGCGGCGCGGAACCCCGGTCCGGGACACCGGCCGCTGGCGGACGCTCCGCGGGCGGCTATCTGCGAACCCAGCCGCGGCGCACGCACGGCGCCAGCGCCACCGCGTGCACCGCCAGCGCCAGCCGGTGCAGCGGCTCGGACAGCGTGTGGGCAACCCGCCCGCTGCACAGCCAGGCGCTGAACGCCGCCACCGCCGCCGCGCCCGCCATGTCGAACGGATAGTGCACGCCCAGGTAGATGCGCGCCCACGCCATCGGCAAGCCCAGCAGCGCCAGCGCCACGCCCGCCCGGCGCAGGCGCGGATGCC
The DNA here is from genome assembly GCF_018243235.1 of Ralstonia nicotianae. Taxonomy (NCBI): domain Bacteria; kingdom Pseudomonadati; phylum Pseudomonadota; class Betaproteobacteria; order Burkholderiales; family Burkholderiaceae; genus Ralstonia; species Ralstonia nicotianae. The sequence continues at coordinate 267,563 of NZ_CP046674.1, read as the reverse complement.
ACAGCAAGCTGAAGGCCACCGACCACAGCAGCGTCAGGTGATCGCTCGGAAACGAGGAATCCGCCACGTGCGCCAGCAGGTTGCGGCCCAGGCCGATGACGAACGGCCGGGGGTGGTCCCACGCCAGGCCGAAGCCCACATTGATCAGCAGCGCCAGGACGGCCGCGACCGCGGCCTGCAGCGCATGCCGGCGCGTCGACGGCTCGCCCCACAGCCAGCCGGCCACCAGCGCAAGCGGTGCCAGCCAGATGGCGTATTCGGCAAAGAACATGGCCAGCCGGACCGTCGCGGCAGCGGGCTCGGCCGGGGCGTTGATCCACAGGAACAGGGCGTGGTTGAGGGCTTCCATAGCGATTCCGGCAGGCGCGGACGGGTTTTCGTGGGTTCGGGAGGATTGACCGTTGGTCTGGCGGGCGACACCAGCGTTCCCGCCCGGACCGCGATCGGCTATCCGTACCCCGCCACGATAGGCGGGCAGACTTAGCGGGGGCACAGCCCGCAAAGGCTCCTTGCGTGCTCCATGAAGCACTCGCACGCGGCATAAGCTTCCGGGATTCGTTTGCCGTATCTATGATGAATGGCACGGCAGCGAACGGCCACACGCAGATCGCCATCCCAGGCGGACCGGCCGCGCATGCCACGCACATGACAAACCGGGGGCGGGATGGACAGTTTCCTGATACAGCAGGCTACGCAGAGGCAGGTGGTTGCCGCCGGAACCACCGCCCTCGTCATCGTTCTGATCCTGGCGACGATCGCTCCGCAGGCGGCCCATCCGCTGCCGGCCGTCAACCCGTTCATGCCGATGTGCGCGCTGACCGTGTTCACCACGGCCGGTATCGCCGCCTTCCTGCTGGGCGCACAGTTCATCGTCACGCGGCAGCCGATGCTGGGCGCGCTGGGCGGCGCCTACGCCTTCACCGCGCTGGCCGTGGCGCTGCAGCTGCTGATGTTTCCCGGGGTCTTTACGCCCACCGGCCTGTTCGGCGCCCATCCGGCCAGCGCCGGCTGGATGTGGGTGTTCTGGCACGGCGGCTTCCCGTTCTTCGTGACCCTGGCCCTGCTGGCACGGGAGCGCTTCAAGCCCGAAGCGGTGGATGCCACGCACATCGCGCGGTGGACATGGCTGCTGGTCGGCGGGCCGGTAGCCGTCGGGCTGCTGCTGTGCGGTCTCGTCCTCGCCGTCGACCTGCCGCCGGCGCTGGGGCCGGCGGACAGCAGCGAGGTCATCGGCCAGGCGACCTCGCGGGTCCTGTGGGCGCTGAATGTCGTCGCGCTGCTGCTGGTGCTGGCCAGGGGGCGCCTGCGCTCGGTGCTCGATCTGTGGCTGGCGATCGCCGCGCTGGCCTGCTTCACCGACACCAGCCTGAACCTGCTGAGCCCGAGCCGCTTCACCCTCGGCTGGTATGTGGCCCGCATCTTCAGCATGTTCGCGCCGGGCGTGCTGGTGTGCGTGCTGGTGTGGGAAGTCACGACGCTGTACCGCCGGCTGTTCGAAGCGCACGTCTCGCTGCAGCAACTGTCGACGCACGACGCGCTGACCGGCATCTACAACCGGAGCTACTTCAACGACCAGCTCCCGCGCGCGTTCGACGAGGCGCGGCGCAGGGGGCGCCCCTTCTCGCTGGTGATGATCGATGTCGACCACTTCAAGCGCTACAACGACACCTTCGGTCATCTCAAGGGCGATGGCTGCCTGGCGGCGGTCGCGTCCGCCCTGGAAGGCGTGATGCCCCGGCACACCGGCTTCATTGCCCGCTACGGCGGGGAGGAATTCGCCCTGGTGTTGCCTGACGCCGGCCCGCGCGACGCGCTGCTGCTGGCCGAAAGCGCCCGCGAGGCGGTGCTGCACCTGCGCCTCGAGGCGCCGGCCCCCTCCCGCTACGTGACCATCAGCGCGGGCTGCGCCACCGCCGCCCCCGGGTCGGCGGCCTCGCTGGACGCCCTGGTCGCAGCCGCTGACGCAACGCTCTACCGCGCCAAGGCCGCCGGCCGCAACCTGGTCGTCCCGGCCGAAACGGCGCCGCCGGCCCAACTGGCCTGAGCAGGCCGGCGCCGAGGGCGGCGCACCACGCTGTGCCCCGGCGCAAAACGTCGCTATCCGGCGCGCCCCGCAGGCAGGCCTCGCGCCGACAGCAGGTAGTCCCGCAGCGCGCCCGGTGCCCGCTGCAGCTCGCCCAGTACGGCCAGCAGCTCCGGCGCCTGCAGACCGGCCTCGCCGGTGGCGAGCGCATGGGAAGCCAGCAGCACGATATCCGGTGCGGCCTCGACGCGATGTGCCCGGGCCAGCGCGCGCGCCCGGGCCACCAGGCGGTAGATGGTCGCCTTGCCGATCCTGGGCAGGCTGCCCGGCGCCTGGCGCTCCATCAGGTCGAGGATGGCATCGGGCAAGGCGGCGTCGATCAGCCGGTCCACGTCGGATTGGGACAGGACCAGCGGCTGCGTGGAATACGCCGGGGGTTCGGCCCGCGACTCCGCCAGCCAGAGCGTCTCGAGCGTCCCTGCCCGGCCCACGTAGCACCAGTGCATCAGCGGTGCGGTCAGCCGCGCCCATGCGGCCGGATCCAGCGCCCCGGGCAGCGCCGAGAGCACGCGCGTGTCGGCAAAACGCAGCAGATGGCGCGCGCCCTCGTCGACCACCACCGGCTGCAGGCAAGGCAGCCACAGACGCACCAGCTCATCGGCGGATTTCCACGAGGCGAGAAAGCTCAGCATGGGCCGCCCCTGGCAGTGCGTGCCCAGCGCGGTCACCATGGCGTGCAAGTCGGCGCCGGTGCGGCGATCCAGCGGAACCAGATAAGGCGGCGCCGGCAACAGATCATGCAGCGTATTGGCGCGCCCGTAGAGCGGAACATGCCCGGCAGGCGAGACGAACGGCACGCCGTCCTGGTCGAATGCCCCATCGACCAGGGCGAACCAATGGACCTGCGGCGCGCCGAGGACGGTCTGCAGCAGGCCGTCCAGCCAGAGCGCGGGATCAAGGGATTCGACAGCAAAATACATGAGACACCCGATCAATCATGCTGACACGCCGGAAACAGAAACGCTCCGCACCGCATTGCGTGAACGACGTTCGCGCTGCATGTCGGTGAAATCGGTGGCGGTGTGCCCCGATTCGCGCGGCGCATGATTTTAAATAGGCGCCCCGTTAAAAACAATTTCCGTGCACGTAACTTAATATTCCGAATCGCCTTATTTTTGCGAAGTCAGATATTAGGCGCACGAAAATCATGCGATTCGTGGGTAGTGCCCCGATCACATGAAGAGAAAACCATCGAATTTGTGAATAATGAAATGAGCGTGCCGGAACGCCAGGTGACGTCCAGCAGACATTCAGTCCGGCTCTGCCGGCAACCGGGTGTATTCGACGGCCCCCCCGGGCAGCATCGTGAACTGCAAGGTGCTGCCCATGAAGGCGTCCGCACCGAGACCGCCATAGATCGAGTCGAGCAGCCAGGCGGCCATCGCCACCTGGATCGCGGCGTCATCGATGGCCGGGCCGAGCTCCTCGGCCTTCATGGCCCGGATCAGTTCTGTGCCGAAGAACGGCACCGCGCCGGCGGTCCACTCCATGCCCTTGCGCCGGGCCAGCGACTCGCGCGACTTGGCGATTTGAATGAGCCGTTCCCCGTTGATGCGGGTATCCGCCTCGAAAATCCGCTCCCAGTTATCGTCGAGCACGCGCGTTCTGATCAGGATGGTCCTGGCTGTTATTACTTGCGACATGTCATGCCTACCCTTTTCCATATCGGCACATCCAGCCGAATCCGGCCGTGAAAACGTATTGAGGGAAAAATGCTGTGGCGGAGACCCAGTGTATGAATTTCCGGCTCCGTTTGTCGCGCGTCAATTGTTAATTCATCAGCTGGCCCTCCCGCCCGACCACGCCGATCCCGACCGCCCGGGACCCCTCGTATTGCGACGGGCCATAATCCACTTCGAAACCGCCCAGGTCGAACGGCCCCCGGGTCTGCAGCGCGGTCCGCACCGCCTCGCCCGTGACCGGCCCGCGGATCCGGCGCAGCACCTCCACGAACAGCCGGGCCGAGGCGTAGCCCTCCAGGGCCTCGGCGGATCCGGCCAGATCGGGGCGACCGCCGCCGCGCATGTCCGCCACGAAGGCCCGCACCAACCGCGTGCGCCGCTCGCCGGGCGCCGGCATCGGCTGTGCGATGCGCACGCCGCGGGCCAACGCCACGCTCGAAGCACGGACCAGCGCCGGCGCCGACGGCGTGGAATCGGTCGCGATCAGCGCATGGCCGCCGCGTGCGCGGTAGGCGCGCAGGAAGCCGCCGATGCTGAGGCTGTCGGCAAAGATCAGGATCACGTCGGCGTCGGCACCGAGCACCTGTTCCGCCACGCGGTCCAGCGACGGCGTGTCCATCATGGGGACGGCAAACGGCAGATGCAGGACCGGCTGCAAACCACGTGTCCGTAGCGCCGCCGTGCTCGCGCGCATGCCGTCCTCGCCCGAGGCGTCGTCCCGGTACAGGATCGCCGCGCGCCGGCGGCCGGCCGCCAGCCCCTCGCGCACCATGCGGTCGGCTTCCGCCGCCAGGCCCGGCCGGAGATAGAAGACCCAGCGGTTGTCCGCAAACGCGCGTACGGGCGTCGACGACACCAGCGCGCCGATCACGGGGGTGCGGCTGGCCGCCAGCGCGCCGCTCTCGAGCAGCGCGAGCGTGCGCGCGGCGCCGTCGTAGTTCAGCAGCGCGGCAGGCCGGTGCTGGCGCAGCGTTTCCGCCGTGCGCCTGACCGAGGCCCCCAGACCACGCGGCGCGTTGACGGTCACGACCCGGATGACGTGGCCGTTGACACCATCGCCACGGCTGGCCTTGCGCAGATAGAGCGCCGCCGCATCGGCCGCGGCGCGGATGGGCGATCCGGCCTGGCCGGCGAACGGCAGCACCTGCGCCACCGTCACCACATCGGCGAGCCCCGCTCGGGGCATGAGCACCGCCGCGGCCATCAGCGCGGTCAGGCGCGGACGGACCGCCGCCATCACGCGCCGGAACGCCGGCGCCTGTGCGCGGCGAGCAGCGTGAAGATCATCCCCGCCAGCAGCACCGCCGCCGCCACGGCCCACGTCCGCCAGTCCCGCATCAGCGCGACCGAGGCGTCGAGCGCGCATTCGGCCGAGGCCGGATGCTTCTTCGCGAGCATGGCGACGGCCATCAGCGCCGAATGAATCAGCAGCAGGACGCCGAACGCGCGATGCGCCGCGGACCAATGCGCCAAGCCGCCCGGCGCGTAACGCCCCGTCGCCGGCGGCGCGGATATCGGCGCATCGCCGTGCCCCGCGTCGAACGGATCCGTTCCGGCCCCCGGCTGGGTGGCATCGCATTCGGTGGAGAACAGACGACTCGGGGCAGCGTTTCCGCTGTGTACTGCATCGCCCGGTTGCAACAAGGCCTTTCCTGGTGTCGTGCTGGCTTGGCACGGCATGGCAACCCTCCCTGTAGTATGAACTCGACAGCACAAGACAAATCAAAACCGACCGCGGCATCCACCGCGGGCAGGTCGTTCATTGTAGAATACAAACGACATGTTCTGTTGAATTTACAACGTCGAGAATGAGTCGTCGCCCGGGCATGCTGCCCGGCATGACCGCCAAGCGCACCGATCCCTCGACCAGCCGCCCCGCACCGATCCTGAGCGCCCTGGGCGAGCGCATCAAGCTGTGCCGGCATGCCGCCGACAAGTCGCAGGAAACCCTCGCCTTCGAAGCGCTCGTCGACCGGACCTACATCTCATCGATCGAGCGCGGCATCGCCAACCCGTCGATCGAAACGCTGGCCAACATCTGCTACGCGCTGAACGTCACCCTCGCCGAGCTGTTCGGGCCGATGGACGGCATCTCGCTCAAGCCCACCGGCACCCGGCGCGCCAACGCGGCGACACCGCCGGAAATCAAGCGCAGCCGGCTGCGGTAAGCCCCCACCACCGACAACCGTGTCGACGCCCGTCCCTTGCGCCACGGCGACAGGCGGCCCAATACCGCGCGAACCGTCCGTGCCCGATCACCGGGTCGCGTGGGCAGGCAATCCGGCTTGACGGCCGGCCATCTAGTGCGATTGCGTGAGCCGATTCTTCCTCTGCGGATCCGGTATCCGTCAACGTCCTTTCGACGCCATGGAAGAACGAGGCGGCTCGAACGTTCGGGCGATGCCATGTGCGGTCGGTGACTGCTGGCGGCTTGCCCGCCGGTCGAAGCCGAGCGGCAGCGTACATGGAAGTGGCCGCGCGGGGACCCTTCCCGCGCTTTCATGCCACAGAGGGGCTCACCAGAGCGCCCCGCTGTTTTGCTTCTGACTTATTTCTTTATGTATACAAATGGTAGTAGTAGATAACGATGCCCCATTTCTGTGGGTAACCATGGAAAACGCTTTGCCTTCAATGACTTGCTGAAAGCAAAACCCACCGGACAGCCTGTGCCGTCACGTGGATGGATACGACGGCCTGATCCACGGCCGTCGGCCAGCCCGCAAGTTGTTCCGGCACCATCGACAGGCGGACCACAGACGGCAAACAGGCTTTTCCGAAGGTTCTCCACAGCGGCTGGCCAAGTTATCCACATCGGCAGGCCGTCGCTAGGCTGACGCCGGATCGCTTCGCTGTTTCAGGCCATCACGCCGGTTGCATCGCACATCCGGCGCCAGTCGTTTGCCCGGTTTCATGCCAAGCATGCCGATTGGCGACGCGAACCTTCGCACGCCGCGTTGTCCGGTGCCGGCCGGCGGATCGCACTCACGGATGGCCGGCCAAGCGGTACGCCTCCCGGGCCCGCACACATTCTGTTACGAGACTGACCGGATTGTTTAACCGCATGCCCCATGAGCGATGTATTCTTCGCCGCGAGCCGGTTGACCCGGCACCGCCCTGGGGCGGCAAGCGGGTCAGTCAATCAACGCGATTCCGCCCGTCATCCGACGATGGACGCGGAATCCTGCATTCGGGAACCAGGAGAATTCGAACCATGTGGAACAAAATTGCCCCAGCCCTCATCGTGGCGCTTGCCGGCATGACGGCATTGCCGGCCGTGGCCGGTGATCTGAGCAACGCGCTCGGCGGCGCCCTGGGCGGTGCCGGTGGCGCCGCGGTGGGCGGTGCGCTCGGCGGGCAGACGGGCGCTGTGATCGGTGGCGCGATCGGTGGCGGCGCCGGCGGCGCGCTGACGTCGAACAGCCGTGATCGCAAGGGCGCGATCATCGGCGGCGCGATCGGCGGCGGCGTCGGCACCGCCGCAGGCAATGCCATGGGCGGCCGTACGGGCGGCATCGTCGGCGCGGCAGCCGGCGGTGGTGCCGGCGCGGCGCTGGGCGGCCATATCCAGCGCAGCTCGAATGCCGAGCCGGAGGGCGACGACCGCGGCTACCGCAAGCACGGCAAGCACCATCACCGGCACTGACGGGCTGGCCCGGTCGGCGGATTCATCGGCGCGATGGCGCGCGATGAACGACGCGCTGTGACCGGGCCATCGCCTTGCCGGGCCGTCCATGCGGCCCGGTGCCCAAGCGCTGGAACGGACCGGCGGCGCCGTACGCTTGTTCCGGCGCCATGCCTGCCAGGCCACAACCAATCCGGGGACCGAGCCCCGCCGCCGCCCAAAACGCGGTCTCCCTCGAACCCGTCATCAAGACCCATTCGCCCGCACGGGCCGTGTGGCACCCTTTAGCCACCGGCACCCTTCGGTTCGCGCGGCGCTGCCGCCAATCCCGACCGAATCCGACGACGCAGGTTCGCTCGCTGCGTTGACCGGCGATCGCCTCGCGCTTTCGCGACGGGGTTCCCGCCTTGGCCCGAGTCGCTCCGTCTCGCGGCACGGACGCGCTGTCCACCTGGTGCGCATCTGCGGCCGGCAACGGCGCGAAATTCCCCACACCTGCAGTCATCTGCCGGCCGCTTAACGAGGCCACAGGTGCTGTCGTCATCACGGGCAAGCCTCGGCGGACGGGCCCCGAGACGCATGGCGCGGAGGCCCGCCAGCTCAGCATCCCAGCCAAGTTGTCGCACCATGGCCCGCTTCATATAGTGAATCGGCCTTGGGCGCCCCGCTCGTCATCGCGTCATGATGGGTAGGATGCCCGCGCCTGCCGGACCGCAGTCCCCCGCTTCATTCACCGCAACATTCACGATGGAGAAGTGCCATGGGTATTACCGTCATGCCGGGCCTCACCAGCATGGAAAGCGATACGCGCACGCAGCGGATTTCGACAACGATCGGCCAGGCCAGGCTGAACGGCCGGTTCTATCGGCATCCCGATTCCGCATTGGTTTCGTATCCCGTCGCGGTCGACAATGTGCTCGGCGCGCTGCCGGATCGCGCCTACAACATCGCGATCGTCGGCGGCGGCGCGGCCGGGATCGCATCGCTGTACGAACTGTCGCGGCTCGCGAAGACACTCTCGGCCGGGACGATGACCGTCACGCTCTACGAATCCGATCCGGACAGTTTCCTCACCAGGCTTGAAGCCGGCACCCAGGCCATCAACGTGCGCGGGCTCAAGGCCGGACGCGTCTCCGCCGCCCGCGTCAACCAGAACGACACGGTGTACGAAGTCGGCGCGATGCGCTTTCCGGAAATCGCCGGGCTGACGTGGCACTACGCGAGTGTCGTGTACGGCGACGGCGCGCCGATCAAGGTGTTCCCGAATCCCGGCAAGGTGCCGACCGAATTCATGTTCGGCGACCGCATCGACCGCTACAGCGGCAGTGCGCCCGAGGACTGGCTGGACCGGGAATCGCCGGCGCGCAAGGTGTTTCTCGTGGTCGCGAGCGGGCTCGCCGGCGCGCCCGACAGCCAAACGCCCATCGCACTCTTTCCGATCGGCGGCCGCGATCCGGTGCAGGTCGCGCAGTTGCTGAAAAGCGAAACGGCCGGACCCGCGCAGCTGCGGGCCATTCAGGAGCGCGACTGGCCGGCCTTCATCGCGGCGCACGACGGCACCACGCTCGAAGCGGCCGTCCGGCGCATCGTGACGCGCGAGATCGGCAAGGGCGCCGCGAGCAGCCTGCCGCCGATCGCCGGCCTCGACCCGGCGGAGACGATCAACTACTACGTCGAGCTGTTCGGCCGCTTCGGTTTCGGCACGGGCGGGTTCAAGCCGCTGTTCAACATCTCGCTCGTCGAGATGATGCGGCTGATCCTGTGGGACTACTCGAACGAATACACGCTGCCCGTCGAGGAGAATGTCGAATTCATCGCTGGCCTGTATCAGAAAGCGCTTGAGCAGGGCGGCTCGCGCCTGACGGTCAATGTGCGCCGGGAGCGGGTCTCCGATGTCTGCCACTCCGACGCCGCGCGTGTCCGGCAGCCGTTCGTGGTTGCGTACGATCGGGCGGGCAAGCTTTCGGCGCCCAACTACGATTACGTTATCCTGGCCGCCCCGCAGGACCAGCTCGCCTTGGCGGTCAGCCGATCCGGATACGCGTTCGGGCCGGCCAGCCTCGTGCTGGGCGACGGCGCGCTGGGGCTGGGCACGATCACCATCCGGGACGCCCTCCCCGCGCTGCTGCTCAGCGATACCAGCTCGGCGCCGAACGCGCGCATCGTGACGGCACTGAACCAGCTCCACATGGTCCGGTCGTCCAAGGTCTTCGGCACCATCGAAACGGCGAGGCTCGATGAGCCGTTCGTGCCGCGCCTCAAGGGCCAGCCGATCAAGGCGGTCGTATCGGACTCCGGCCTCGCCGCCAGCTACGTGGTGCCCAGCCCCACGGAGCCGGGCGCGCCGCGCTATTCGAGCTTGCTCGCCAGCTACACGTGGGGCGACGACTCGACGCGGCTGCAGCACAACTTCGGCTACTACCCGCAGAATCCGCCGACGAGCGACGGAACCGCGACCGCCATGTTCAGGACGATGATCAACCGTGCCACGCGCAACGTGCGGGACCCGGCCGAGCCGGCGGCCGCGCCGGCCGTCTGGTGGTTTTCGCAACTGCTGAGCCGGGTTCGCGAACAAGACCGCTTCGTGTTCGACTGGACCACCAACGGCACGGCCGGCGGCTTCAAGCTCGACGGCACGGGCGATCACCATCAGAGCAATCTCTGCTTCCGGTATCACACGCATGCGCTCAACCCCAGGCTCGGGAATCGCTTCTTCCTCGCCAGCGATAGCTATAGCCATCTCGGTGGCTGGCTGGAAGGCGCGTTCATGAGTGCGATCAATGCGGTGGCCGGCCTGGTCGTGGCGGCCAATGGCGGCAATGCGGGGGCACTGAGCAACGCGGCACGCGATGTCGTCACGGGGTTGCGGCCCATCGCGCCGTAGGCTGCGCGGATGCGGATGATGTGAGCGGATCATCGATGCGCGGGCGTCATTGAGGCCCGCGCATCGATCGAGATACCCGGCGCCGGATCGTGGCGCCGTTCCAGGAAGAGACGGGATCAGGTGGCGAAACGCTCCTGATCAATGGCATGGGATGCCAACTCCACGCAACGATGTCAATTTCCCGACGGTTGCCGGACGCGCTTGCGCCGCGCCACGTTCATGCCGGCATGGCGTTTGGCATCCCGTCTGGCGCACACGTCAGCAATTGAATCCGCATACGCTGCAGCATGGTGGCGTAGGTCATGGTCGGCAGGCCCAGGCGAGACAGATGATCCGCCTCGATGCAGACCACTTCCCTGTCTCGATAGAGCGCTGCGCCTTTCACAAGCGTCGGGCCAAGCAGGTCATTGGCGATGTCGTACATTGTGCAACGCTTGTCCACCGTGACGGCCAGCCGACGGCCTTCGAAAGGCCGGCAAAGCAACTGACGAACGATCGCGATGACGTGTTCCGTGCATGTCGGCTGAAAGAGCCAGGCGTTGTCGTAGATTCTCGGCTTGCCGGTTTGAAAGCTCTCCAGCATCTTGTTGAATGGCCGACGACTGGCGCGATTGGGGCTGAGACCAAACGTCATCGACAACTGCACGATCTCGTGCCCCATCCTGACATGCTTGACATGTTCCTCCGCCGCCGACTTGCTTCTACCGTAAACAATCGAGGGATTGCTCGCGGCCAGCGTGGAAATGAACAACACTCGCGCGCCCACCTCATTCGCGGCTTGAACAACATTCAAGGTGCCTTCGGCATTCACCAGAAACGCGGCCTCCGGATTCGCCTCGCATACCGAGAGGTTGGCCATGGCTGCGGCGTGAATGATGACATCCGGCACCGTGGCGGCCACCACCCGTTTGACACAGTCGGCATCGGTGACATCCAGATACTGAAACAGTGAATTGGAGATGTCGCCTCGGGAGGTGCGAACGACATCGTGGCTACCGCTCAGCGCCACTGAAAGAAGCGCTCCAAGGTAGCCACGTGCTCCTGTAATGAGAACTTTCACGGGCGCGTTTCCGACATCTGCGGCGGAATCAATCTGGACAGTCCTTCATAGATGCGAACGCGCTGCAAGAGTTGCTCATCCAACAAGCGCTCCACTTCGTCAAGACAAGCAAGCTCCCGCTCATCCCACGAATGGATGTCGTACCAACCCCGCAGGATGCGTTTCAGCAATAGCCGCCATTGGTCCAGTTTCCGCCTATCCTGATCCGCATATCTGTCCGCAACCTCCACCAGGTGATCAGCATCCCCATTCCGGGCGAAATTCCGTATCGCCGCAGAAAAGGCGAAAAAACCAGCATCCGTCTCTTCAAACTGTTTGATAACGTCATATCCGGAAATCCGAAAGAGCGCTTGCAGATTCTCTTTGGGAAGCATCACCAGATCGATTAGTTCTTGCGGCCAGTTTTTTGCTTCCGATGCATCCATTCTACCGTCCGCCATATAGTCCTGTATTGCGCGAACCGAGTAGTAGAGCTTGACCGCATCCTCTTCAAGGAGCACCGGACTGGTGTAATCACGAATATTCACCGCCTTGGCTCGAATGCAGGCTTTGCGGCAAACCTCTTCAATGATGTCGAAGCGATATTGCAAACCCCGCTCGACCGTTGCCAACACGCCGGGATCGGACAGTGTTTTGTCCATGATGCTCGGGTAAGCGTCAGTGTCGATGTTAATGGATACATCCGGCATCTCGCTTTGCCAGCCGCCCGCCACGCGACCGTCGTAAATCACCAGCATGTCCGTGCCCAAACGACCGTCCGCATTGATTTGACAGGCTGTCAGGCCGTTTTCGTTAACATAGGCATCCTTCTCCCAGAGGCGAAGCCGCTTGGCAAGCAGGTCGGAATCCCGCAGATCAGCGGCCATATCGGAAAGCAACAGCTTTGCGAAGGTGATTTCAAAGCTGTAGCCAGACGGCATCCGGAATGTCACTGCCGCCTCGGTCACCTTCTCCCTGGCATGGATCGGAGATGTGCCGGAAACCACCACGGCGTCGATTCGCTTGCGCAATGCCTCGATAAGACCCTCCTCGCCTTCAATGCAGTGAAGCTGGAGGAAAAAGCCTGTCTGATGAGCGTAGCGAGCCTCGAATGCCCGGATCAGATTCAGGATGTAGCCAAAAGGATCCGTGGGATTTTCGGCCAGTTTTTCGGCATGATAGCTGTCAATGCTGACGCGAACACATACACGCCGGCGGGCCATCTTTGCACACCCCCTGCGATAGGCAATGTAAAGGTTTTCCAGGACCTTGAGTGCCTGCGACTCCTTTTTCGCCCAGAAGGCGCTGGTGACAAGCCATGTAATGTCTGCCGTGGATTCCTCGGCAATTTGATACATGAGATTCGGTTCGAGAAACCCTTCGCCACCACCCGAAACCAGTAAGTATCCGGTATTGGAGTCCGCAACCAGCCGCATCAACTTTCCGACCCGCTCCGGTGTCATGGTATTGAAGGCATTTTTCTTCTCCGCCATATTGGATGCAAACATGCAGTGGTCGCATCCCACATGACAGCGCGCGGTAATCAACGCACAGATAAAGCCGCGTCCCTCGAATTTAATCTTCGGCTTGACGTGTACGTGCTTCAAGATCAGCTTTCGCAGAGCACGCGGGCGTGTGAATGGATTGCATTCAACCTCGGCCGTGTCGAGATGTTTTCCCAATTCATTTGCTGAAATGTTTTCCATCACCCCCCCGCTTCGCGATGTATCAATATGATTTCTACGCTAGGCACTCCCCGGTCGCAATGAGAATATGGGAGAGAAATTGGGCCCGATTCTTTCTACCCAACCCTGCGCTCTTTCCGAAATGCCGAGGATTGGAGCCGGCAGGGACGATGCCGGCGCACGGCCGTACAAACGCTCTTGTGGCGCACGTCTGAAAATCCCCCGTCGCTTTGGCTCGCGCAAAGCAAGTCGTCAAAGCGTTGGCCTGTCAGCCGTATCCGATCGCCAGAACGGCTGCTCCAAGCCGTGCTTCAACGATTGGTTGCCGGCGGTTGTCGATCGTGGCATCCCGACGGATCGCCGCTCCCCGGGCGGATGCCGCGCCGCGGCCCGTGCCCACCTGCAGCACAAACAGAGAAAGGAGACGGATTTCGGCCCGAACACGCGAAAACGTGGTGTTGTGGTGGATGACCACCCACGGCACGACTGGCCGGAATCCCGCATCTCCCGGACGTCAGGGCAAGAAAAAGGGCCCGGAGAACATCCGGGCCCGTGTACTGGGTAGGGTGGAAGCGTTCGAGCGCGACAAAGCGTCGTGCGCGCCGGCCACCCAGCCGTTCAACGTCATCGTATCGACGGGACGGCTCAGGCTCGATGTGCCGCTGCCCTTCGCAATCCCGTGCGGTCAGCGCGCACAGTACGCGTTACTTTCCGACCTTGCGCGGCGCCATATGCTTCAGATACGCGATGATCAGATCGATCTCGCGATCGCTCAGATGATCCGGCGAGAAGGCCGGCATGGTCCGGGCGGGCCAGTCCCGGACCGAGGCCGGATTGCGGAGATAGCGATGCAATACGCCGGGCTGGAAGTACTCGGTCGGATTCATCGGCATGTTGAGGTCGGGGCCGACGGTTGCGCTGCCGGCATGGTTAAATGTGTGGCAGGCGAAACATTGCGTGATGAACAGGCTTTGGCCCGCGCGGACCCGATCGGTTGCCGGCAGCGCCGGATCGACGTTGAGCGCCGGCCATCGCGTGGCCGGGGACGGTTGCGTGGTGAGCTGCGCGACCTGGTAGGGCCATTGCTCGCTGCGCACGGACGCCGCGTCCTTGCCGATCCAGACCAGGTAGAACGGTCCCGCGCTGACCGGCTTGCCCGGCAGCTTCGGCCACGGATGCGCCGGGTCCTCGACGGCGAGCCATGCGACGGCACCCGCGGGGTTGCTGTTGCGCACGAGATCCATCGGCAGCTGCGCAGCGAAGCCGTCGGTCGCGCGGGCTTCGAGCACGCTGTCAGCGGGCACCACCGCACCGTCGAGCAGGTTGGGCAGCGGCACCGCGCGGTAAGTGGCCGACGTACCGTAGGCAACATCGCGCGGCACCTGGATCGTCGCCGCATCCGGGCGCGCCAGCAATGCCTGCTGCGTAAACGACCGGGTCTTGCCGCCGATCGTGAGTTCAACCTTGGGTTCGGCGGTCGCACCCTGTCCGATGACGCTGACCGTCAGCAGAAAAACCGCAAATAGCACGCGTTTCAACATGCGTTGTCCTTTATTTTTTTGTTCGAGCCGATGGCGGTGATTGGACCGCCGCGGCAGTGGGGAGAGATTCGCCGTCAGGCCGTCCGGCAGAAGAACGCGGAGGATCGCGGCGGCGAACGGTCGGCGCGTTCGCGCGCACCGCATGCGCAGCCGCGTCCGCAAGCCGATGACGGCACAGGGCCGCGAGGTGGGTACTCTATACCAGACAGGGATTGCGTCACGCTGCAAGGCGTTGCGCTGGCCGAGCGGCATGGCGAGGACGCGGTAGCCATGCGATGGCGCCCCGAGCGCGGCTTCCCAGGCCCGGATCGATGGTGCCTTGCCGCGAGATCAAAGCGCGAGGCGTTGGGAATGCGAACCGCTGGCGCACGAACGCTCCATGCCGGGGCTTGCCGGCATGGAGCGTCGACACATCAACGGGCCGGATCGGCGGCGCTCAGTGCCGCGTGTCCAGATAGCCGATCTTGGTCGTCACCGGCGCGAAGACACCGGCCTCGGTAAACCAGAGCAAGCCGGAGCGCGGGTCCAGCGCGATGTTGTAGTAGCCGCTGTTGGCCGACGGGATCATGTATTCCGTGATGCGCGCCTCGAAGGGATCGAGGCGGCCGATGAAGCCGGCGTCCGCCTCGAACCAGACGCGGCCATGCCGATCGACACGCATGTCTTCCGGCTCGGCCTTGGCGCTCGGGAGAGGATATTCGATCCAGCCCAGCGTCACGGACGGCTTGACCGCGTGGGCGCTGGGGGTGACCTGCGTCTTCGCGCCCGGCGTGCGCGCGGCCCGGATGGGCGACACCGATGCGGTCCGGCTGTCGGCCTTCAGCGCATTGGGCTGCACCACCTCATCGCTGTGCGGAGCGGCGAAGGGGTTGAGCAAGGCGATCGCATTGGCGTAGTACTCGGACACCCAGACCGACCCGTTGGCATTGGCCACCACGCCCGACGGCGTGCCGCCCAGCGTCGGCACCCTGTAGGTGCTGATCACGTTCGAATAGGGATTGAGACGGCGCACCTTGTTGGTACCGGCCGCGCCAATGCCATCGAAATTGCGCTCCACGAACCAGACATTGCCCCAGGGATCCAGGCTCAGCTGTTCCATGTTGTCGTCGGCATGCTCCAGCGTCACCGTCCACTCGGTGAACTCGCCATTCGGCGAGAGGCGACCGATGCCCGCGGTCTCGGTAAACCATTTGCTGCCGTCCGGGCCGACCTGGATAAAGAACGGCGATGCGCCGGACGGAATTGCGTAGGTCTCGACCGTCCCGGTGGCCGGGTCCAGATGCCCGATGGCGCGTGTCCCGCTGTCGGTAAACCAGATGCCGTCGTCCGCCACCTTGAGGATGAAAGGCTGACCCCCGTTGGGCACCGGGAATTCGGCCGAAGAGCCATCCGGGCGCAGCACGGCGATTTTTCCCGCCGTGGTTTCCGAGTACCACACGCTGCCGTCGCCGGCGACATCCACGCCCTGCGGCGAACTGGCGGCGGACGGCGTCGCGAATTCGCCGATCACGGCGTTGGCGCCCACCGCATTCGCGGCAGCCGAGGACGGGGCCGGCAGGCAGAGAAGGGCTGCGCCCACGATGGCCGGCGCGGCCAGGTACAGCAGGTGTTTCATCACATGGCTCCTTGTGAATCGTTCGGAATCGACCACCATTGGGGGGGAAGTGACGCACCCCAGACACATGATCGCAGCGTGTCCCGGGGGTGTCGGCTGGAGACGTGCATGGCGATCGGGGGAATACGCGGCAGCGTCATCGGATGACAGCACGGCGGTGCTTCGTGTTGTCCTCAATGATCGGTTACAGGCTGCATTTTCCTGGCGCGCGCGCTGCGCGGCTGCTTGCCGGGCGAAGACGTGGTGCCTGGGGGCGAAGTGGGGGTGTGGGGCGGTGTGGTAGGGCCGTCGGAGACGAAACCGGATGCGCGGCGGAACGCTTCGCGGCCTTCGGCGCACATCCCGCCTGTTCACGGGCAAGCGCCCGCGGTGACCTACGGGTCGTGGCGCTCAACTTCGATGGTCCGGCGCACGGTCTCAGGCATTCGCTTCATTCGGCGGCGAGGCTGGTGGCACGCACCAGAACCGGGCCAGGTCACGGCGCCATCGCCCACGGCGAGCAGCAGACCGGGATCGAGCGGGCCGAGCATGTTCATGTCCCCGCGAACCGCTCGCTGCTGTAGCGTGCTGCGGGCGTGCCGATCACGTTACCGTTGCCAACCTTGCTCCGGACCGTCCTTCTGGTCGCGATAGGTCCAGAACGTTCCGCAGGTCTGGCACACAAAGGTGCTGACGGTGATCGCCGCGGCCTTGGCTGGCTTGAGGCGTTGCGTATCCGTGATGCGCAGCAAGGCGTGCCCAGGCGCGCCGAGCTTGTGGAGTTCGATGGCCTGGCAAGCAGGGCAGAGAGTCATACCGCATTCCGTCCAGTGGGTAGGCCACTGTATCACGCTGGTGTATGGGAAAAAATCGCCGCCACTGGAGAGCCTCTGTCAGCAAGGCTGCACACAGCCAACGCGTGGACCTGAGGCACCGGACGTGCATCCCATCGCCGTTTCGCGATGTTTGTTGACAAGACCGCAACATACCTGTAAAAGGACCCTGCAGGATTTTCAAGCAGTAACCTCGAAGTATTAGGTGCTTGCCGACACGGCGCCACTTTTTTTCCTTGTTTCTTCCTTGATCGTCAGGCCTCGCCGGCGCTTTTGTTAGGCGAGAATTACTTTTTAAGGAATCCAAGCATGGAAACCGGTACCGTAAAGTGGTTCAACGAATCGAAGGGTTTTGGCTTCATCACGCCTGACGCGGGTGGAAACGATCTCTTCGCGCATTTCTCCGAAATTCAGGGCAGCGGCTTCAAAACGCTGCAAGAGGGCGAGAAGGTGCGTTACGTTGCTGGCGTCGGCCAAAAGGGCCCCGCAGCCACCAAGATCGAACGGATCTGATCCCGTCCTGACGCAAGTCGAATAAAAAAGCTCCGCAATGCGGAGCTTTTTTATTGGGGGTCATTCCTACCCAAGAAAATGGGAGAACACAGTCCGCACGGTTTCGGTCAGTGTTTTGCTGCCAGTTGGTCTATGACGGAAGCCGATGAAGCCATTGTTCCCGGGTGTCGGAAGCTAACGATGAGGTTGTTCAGGATATCCGCCCCACTTGAACGAACAACGGCGGCCCGTCTCCGTTCCGACCATCGCTCCGCCGAGTGTCTGCTTTTCGCTAACCGGCACACCGCCGCCGGTCATCTTCACGGTCGGCATTCCTTGCATCGAAGGGGCAAACTCGACTGCAGCATCCTTCGGGATCGTATGCGTCAGTTTTGCGATGGCAGGAGCAACGAGCTGCACGACGCATGACCGGGCGGTTCGGCTCGATTCCATCAAGCCGGCGCAAAGAAGCGCTCGCGCAGTTCTTCGAGGCCGAGCGTGCTGAGCACTTCAGCGAGCCGCTCAGTCGGACGCCGCCGAGGCAGGTCTTTGTACTGCGCAACGATCAGCTCGTTTTTCATCGAATGCTCCCAGCCGACGAGCTCCGTCACGCTCACCTGATAGCCGTGGGCTTCGAGCTGCAGGCAGCGCAGCACGTTTGTGACCTGGCTGCCGAATTCGCGCGTATGCAGCGGATGACGCCAGATTTCCGTCAACGCATTGCCGAGCGACTTGCCCTTGTTCCGGCGCAACACGCCGGCGACCTCCGCCTGGCAGCAGGGCACGAGCACGATGTACTGCGCATGCTTTTCGAGCGCGAAGCGGATCGCATCGTCGGTGGCGGTGTTGCACGCGTGCAGCGCGGTCACGACGTCGACGGCAGGCGGTAGGCGCTCCGACGTGATCGATTCCGCCACCGACACGTTCAGAAACGACATCCCCTTGAAGCCGAGCCGCGCCGCGAGCTCGGTCGACTTCGCCACGAGCGCTTCGCGCGTTTCGATGCCATAGATGTGCGAAGCACCGTCGCCGGGTTGCTCTTTGAAGAACAGGTCGTAGAGGATGAAGCCGAGGTACGACTTGCCCGCGCCGTGATCGACAAGCGATACATGTCCCTTCGCTTTCTGTACGTCGTCGAGCAGCGGCTCGATGAACTGGAACAGGTGATAGACCTGCTTCAGCTTGCGGCGGCTGTCCTGATTCATCTTGCCGTCGCGCGTCAGGATGTGCAGTTCCTTCAGCAACTCGATCGACTGGTTCGGGCGGATTTCGTGGGTTTTATTGGACATCGTCAAGGCCGCTTCGCGGCAAGTCGTACCGATACGTGCGGCAGCCTAGGGAAGAACGGAAACAATGGCGTCAGTTTACCGAAAAGCGTGTCGGGCCACGTCCGGTCGCCGCGTGTGAACGCAATGGGCAGCATGACTCATGTGCTTGAAGCCCGCCTTGTTCGTTTGCCCGAGCCAAGCCGGGATGGGACAATAGCGCCCCGCGCGTGCGTCCCAAGCGTCACCCGTTCCGCGTCATGACGCTCGTGGCGGGCGCCACAGCGTCCCTCTCTGATCCACCGCCGCATGTCCGAACCGCACAACGCTCCCCTGGTCGCCGTGATCGGCGCCGGCCCTGCCGGGCTGATGGCCGCCGAAGTCCTGTCTCGCGCAGGCGTGCGTGTCGAGGTGTTCGACTCCATGCCGTCGGCTGGCCGCAAGTTCCTGCTGGCGGGCATCGGCGGGATGAACATCACGCACTCGGAAGCGTTCGACGCGTTTCTCGGACGTTATCGTGCGCGCCGCGAGCAACTCGCGCCGCTCATCGACCGCTTCAGCCCCGACGCGCTGCGCGACTGGGTGCATGGGCTCGGGATCGAGACGTTCATCGGCAGTTCGGGCCGCGTGTTTCCGACCGACATGAAAGCGGCGCCGTTGCTGCGAGCGTGGCTGCATCGGCTACGCGAGGCCGGCGTGAAGTTGCATATGCGGCACCGGTGGGACGGTTGGAGCGCCGCACCGTCCGGTCAGGCCGATCAACCTGAGGCGCTGCGCTTCGAAACCCCTGACGGGGAGCGCCTCGTGCACGCCGACGCCGTGGTGCTTGCGATGGGCGGCGGCAGCTGGCCGCGCCTCGGCTCCGATGGCGCATGGGTGCCGCGCCTGGAAGCACGCGGCGTGCAAGTGCTGCCGCTCAAGCCCGCCAACTGCGGGTTCGACGCCGACTGGAGCGCGCATTTCCGGGAGCGCTTCGCGGGGCAGCCGGTGAAGTCCGTCGCGATCGGCGTCGCGTCCGGCGACGATGGCGCGCGGCAGTTCCGCCCGGGCGAGTTCCTCGTCACGCAGAGCGGCATCGAAGGCAGCCTGGTTTATGCGTTGTCCGCGCCGATCCGCGATGCACTCGAAGCCGGCGGCGAAATCACGATCTGGCTCGATCTGGCGCCCGGCTGGAGCGGGCAACGCGTCGCCGATGCGTTGATGCGGCCACGCGGCGCTCGCTCGATGTCGAGTCATCTGCAGAGCAAGTTGAATATCACGGGCGTGAAGCTCGGGCTGCTGCGCGAATGTCTGTCGAAAGACGCATTCGCCGATCTCGCGCAGCTTGCGCAAGCGATCAAGGCACTGCCGCTGCGGCTCACGCGCGCCCGGCCGATCGACGAAGCGATCAGCAGCGCGGGCGGCGTCGCGTTCGAAGCGCTCGATGCGAATCTGATGATCGCGCGCTTGCCCGGCGTGTTCTGCGCGGGCGAGATGCTCGATTGGGAAGCCCCGACGGGCGGCTACCTGCTGACGGCGTGTTTTGCGAGTGGAGCCGCCGCCGGGCACGGCGTGCTCGCGTATCTGGCAACGGCGGCGCGCGGATGAAGCGCTCGCTCAGACTTGCCGACAGGATGCATCGATTGCACTAGCGCGCTTTCAATCGCCACAACGACGTGACCTCGGCGGCGCGTGCCTGATAGAGCGGATCATTCGCATCCGACGCCTTCGGATGCTTCGGCTTGACGTCATCGCGGCCGACGACTTGCAGACCCGCCGCCTCGATCATCGCCAGCAGTGCATCCCGCGTGCGCAAGCCGAGATGCTCGGCGAAATCCGACAAGATCAGCCAGCCCTCGCCGCCCGGTTCGAGATGTGCGGCGAGACCGTCCAGAAAGCCTCGCAACATGCGGTTATCCGGGTCGTAGACGGCCCGTTCGATCGGCGAGCTTGGCCGTGCCGGAAGCCACGGCGGATTGCACACGATGAGCGGCGCGCGGCCCTCGGGAAAGAGATCGGCCTCGATGACTTCGACTTGGGATTGGAGCCCGAGGCGCGTCAGGTTTTCGTGGGCGCAGGCGAGCGCGCGCGCGTCCTGATCGGTGCCGACCACGCGCTTCACGCCGCGTTTCGCAAGAACGGCAGCGAGCACGCCGGTGCCCGTGCCGATGTCGAACGCCAGTGCTTGCGACGGCAGTGGCGCTTTCGCGACCAGATCGACATATTCGCCGCGCACCGGTGAAAAGACACCGTAATGCGGGTGAATGCGCGCGCCGCCCAGCGCTGGAATATCGACCCCCTTCTTGCGCCATTCATGCGCGCCGATCAGACCGAGCAGCTCCCTGAGCGATACGACCGAAGGTTCTTCGCCTGCGCCGTACGCTTCGGTGCAGGCTTCATGCACGTCGGGCGCCCGGCGCAAAGGGATCGTGTAGTCAGCGTCGAGTGGAATCAGCAGCATGCCGAGCGTGCGGGCGCGCTGCGATTGGGCCTGGCGATGGAGATTGAACGCGTCGACGGGTGAGGTTGCCGCCTTGGGCGGCTTGCGATCGGCGCGGCGGGACATCGCTTGCAGCAGTTGGCGCGCGTTCTGAAAGTCGCCGCGCCAGAGTATCGCGATGCCCTCGCACGCTTGGCGGTAGGCGGTGTCGGCCGTGATACGGTCATCGGCGACCGTGACGCGCTTGGGCGGCGGGGTGCCCGCTTCGGAGCGCCAACGGGCGGTGTGGGCGGTGGCGGTTTCGGCGTCGGTCCAACTGAGGGTGGGGTGATCGGTCACGGGGGCGAGTAGCGAAAAGCGGGGGAGCCATTGCGCGCGATCGGGAGCGCATCACGCGGGTTGTCGGCGACACGATACCGCTCTTTTGCGCGAATCGGGGGGCGGGGCGCTCTTTTGCGCAGTTCGATCACGGTGGTCGCGTGATCTTGCGAGTCATGCTCCCGTCCTGAACTGAATGGTACGGTCGGCCCGGCTGGCCTGCTCCGGCAGGGATTCGTCACGCGTTCGCCGCTCGTCTTCCTCCATCAAACCGCTGGAGCCGACGTCACGAGCCGCCGAGTCAATGCACGGTGCCGGCCTGCAATCGCAACGGAAGGGGGGTGTGGCTAGACATGCCGCTCCAACGGCAGCCAGAGCGTGAATTGTGTGCCTTCCGGCCCCGACGTCCAACGGACCGTACCGTCGATGGCCTGGGCGCGGCGCTGCAGGTTGCGCAGGCCGTTCCCCTTGCCCGCGGCGAGGGTTTTTTCGACATCGAAGCCCCGGCCGTTGTCTACGATGCTGACCAGCACACCGGTCGACTCCACCGCCGTTCCTACCCGGATCTCGCTCGCCTGCGTGTGGTGCAGGATGTTGGCAATGCTTTCCTGCACGATGCGCAGGATGTGCAGGGCACTGGAGGGGTCCAGCCAGGTGAGCGTCGGCAGCTTCCGGACTTCCCACAGCAAGGCGATGCCCGTGCCCTCCAGGCGCGGTTCCAGCCGGAAGCGCAGCGTGGCCAGCAACAGCAGCAGGTCGGCCTCCACCGGCTCCATCGAGTCGATGGTCAGCTTCAGATCGTCAAGGCAGCTCTTGAGGATTTGCGAGACCTTGGCATCGCTGACGGCCCCGCGCTCGACCGACCGGATGGCGCTGATCAGGGACGCACCGAGACCGTCGTGCATGTCCTGCATCAGGCGCTGCCGTTCCGCGCTGATCGCTTGCTGCCGCTCAGCGGCACGTAGCCGCTGATGGCTGCTTTCGAGTTCGGCTTCGCGGTGTTTGAGGCGCTGCGCGAGGTTCGCGTTGGTCAACTCGACCTCGCTGATGGCATGGACGTAGCGCCGGTACATCAGGATGCCGAAAATGCCGAACGTGATGGCATTGGTATAGGCCCCGAAATACCAGCCTTCCGGGCTGACGAAGTTGTTTTGCAGCAGCCAATCGGACACGCCCAGCAACGTACAGACGCTGACGCCGATCGCCACCAGTACGCCTTCATTGGACCGGCGCCAGGCGCTGATGCCGCCCACCAGCCCGACGGCCGCCCCCATGAGCGCTGCCATCGGATAAATCAGCGGGGTGACTTTCGGTGTGTTCGGCAGTACCGCCAGCCACGGCAGCGTCAGCACGCCGATCAGGCCGGTCACCCCGACCAGCGCCCGCGTAAACCATGTCAGCGCGCGGCCATGCAATTGGCGCAGAAAAAAGTGCACCACGGTGACCAGCCACAGCAGGGAATTGACCGTCAGCCAGGCGAACCCGTCATTGGCGATCGGCAAGTCCGCGTAGAAGTGCAGCCCCCGTAAAAACGAGGTGACAGCCAGATTGAAGAACAGTAGATAGCCCGTTTCGTGGCGGCGCTTGAACCAGACAAACAGGGCAAAAATGCCCACTGCCAGGAACGCCGCGCTGAGCATTCTCGGGAGCTCCTGCTGCAGCCATTGGCGTACGTGATAGCGCACCCGCAGCGTCTCGACGGGGCCCAGCCACAGCGAGGACAAGGCCACCTGGGTCCGCTCGGTATGCTCCAGGCGGATGAGGATTTCACGCACCGGCGCGTCGTCCGCATGCCGCTCCAGCACCACCCACAGCGGGGTCCGGGTACTGTTCCACAAGGGCCCCTGCTGCTGCGCCCGGTGCACCAGCTCGCCGTTGACATACACCGCGATGGTGCCGTCAGTCTTGACGCGAATGCCATACAACGCCAGCGGGCCGGAATGCGGGGGCAATGGGGGGACGGCGAGCCTGAGCCAGGTGGTCTGCCCGGCCGTGGTGATTGCGTTGGCATGGGCCTGACGCAACAGGGCGATGGGCAAGTCCAGGGGCAGCGCGACATGCCGCCATGCATTCGGCAAGCTGTGGCTGTCCAGCGTCGCCGACGGCGTCGTGAAACCCCGCGCATCGGTGACCTGCCACTCGGCCTGCGTCAGATGCAGGTTTGCTGCGGGGAATGACTCGCCATCGGCGTCCAGGTAGATGGCGCCCACAATGACGAGCAGCGCCATGGAAAAGACAAAGATTGCGTAGGCGGGAAGGTGTGTGGGGCGGTATCTCATGCGGCGCCGATATCGCCATGCTCGAAAAAGCCGGCTGTTCAGTAGGAAATGCGGGCAAGCCCTGCCTAGTCGGACAACAGCCCCAGCGTCCGGGCCTCATAAATGGCTTCGGCCTTGGAGGTGACCTTGAGCTTGCTGTAGATGCGCCGCACGAAGGTCCGCACCGTGAAATGGGACAACGCCATCAGCTTGGCGATCTCCTGCGCTGTGAAGCCCTTGGTGATCAGGTCCAGCACCTCTTTTTCACGCGCCGACAACAGGGGCGAAGACGCCGAAGCGGGCGCCTCGTCTGCCGCGCTGAGGGAGCCGCCTTGCCGGAAGCGCGCCAGGATCTGCCGGGCGATGAGCGGGCTGATCGGGCTGCCGCCGCTGGCGAGGCTGCGGATTTCGTCGAGGATTCTGGCCGCTGAGCTGTCCTTGAGCAGATAGCCGGCCGCGCCGACCTCGATCGAACGCATCACGTGGATTTCGTCGCCGAAATTGGTACTGACCATGATGCTGCAAGCGCTCCATTTCCGGGCGGCAGCTTCGATCACGTCGATGCCCGAGCCGTCAGGCAACCCAAGGTCGACCAGCAGCACATCCGCCGGCGCGCCATCGAGCAGCAGCAGGCCTTCGGCACGGGAGCCGGCGACGCCCGTCAAGTGCATATCCGGCGCGCACGCCAGGGCCTGGGTCAAGGCATCGAGAAAGCCGGAATCGTCCTCGACGATCGCGACGCGGATGGATGGCAGTTCCGGAGCGGTACTGGAGGGACACATGGACCGTCGTTCTAAGGGCGGCGGGGGGACGGCCCGTGTAGCGCATTTGTGCGACAGATGGGATCAAGCCCCGTGAATATACTCGGCGCGCTTGCAAAAAGGCAACACGAAAAAATGCAGGTGCGCCATCGCGCACCGCAACCAGGAACGGGGGAATTTTCAGCATGAATCAGCGCGCCCATTATCGGCCCAGGCAGACAGCCATGACGCTGGCCGTCGCGGCCCTGGCTGCGATGACGCAGATGCAGACGGCGGAGGCCGCAACCGTGAGCAGCCCCTTCGGGGGCATCTACGTCTGGAGCATTGGCGATCTTTCCGTCACATCGACCATTTCGGGCGGGGGGATCGGCGTGGCAGCCTTCGCCCTCGGTACCCTCGGCACGCTGAGCAACAGCGGCGTCATCAGCGGCGGCTACGGTTTCTACACCTCCGGCGCGGTAGCCGCGCTGCACAACGCGAGCGGCGGTACGATCAGCGGCACCGGCAACGACGGCGTCTTCAACACCAGCAACAGCACCATCGGGACGCTGACCAACGATGGGGCCATCAGCGGCGCCCACTACGGCGTTCTCAATTACTACGCCGCGACGATCAATACGCTGACGAACAGCGGTGCTATCACTGGCGGCGTTGTCAGCGGCAGCGGCAGCTGGGCCGGCATCGACAACGCCGGGTCGATCGGCACGCTGACCAACACCAGCAGCGGCACGATCAGCGCCACCGGCAACGCTTCCGGCGTGTACAACACATACATGATCGACACGCTGTCCAACAGCGGCCTGATCACCGCCGACTCGCGTGGCATCCTCAACAACGGCACGATCACCACGCTGATCAACAACAGCGGCGGCACCATCAGCCACAGCGGCTCCGCTTTCGGCGACGGCATCGACAACAACGGCGGCACGATCGGCACGCTCACCAACAGCGGGGTCATCAGCGCCGCCGGCAGCACCGGCTACGGCAACGGTATCGACAACAGCGGCACGATCACCGAGCTGACCAACAACAGCGGCGGCACCATCGCCGGCAACTACACCGGCCTCTACAACAGTGGCACGATCGGCACGCTGACCAACCATGGCGCCATCATCGGCGGCTACAGTGCCGGCGTCGCCAATGACGGCACCATCGGTACGCTGACCAACAGCGGCGTCATCACCGGTTCCAACAGCTACAGCGGCAACGATGGTTTCGGCGTCAAGAACTCGGGCACGATCACCTCGCTGACCAACGCCAGCAGCGGTACCATCAGCGGCACGGTGAGCGGCAGCGGCGCTGCCTACGGCGTCTTCAACGGCGGCACGATCGGCTCGCTCGCCAACAGCGGCCTGATCACCGGCAGCACCTACGCGCTGTTCAACGATACGGGCGGCACGCTCGGCCCCGTCACCAATGCGGGTGTGATCGCCGGCAACATCGGGAACCTGTCGAGCAACAACCTGAGCATCAGCGGGGGCACGGGCACGACCTTCGGCACGCTCACCGGCTACGGCGGCGGCGGCACCCTCGGCACCATCGACAATCCCAATTCGAGCGTGGTGTTCGCCTCGGGCAATCTGCTGCTCAACGACAACATCAACCTCGGCAGCGGCACCATCAACGCGGTGAACAACACCGGCTCGGCGGTGGTGCAGGTCAACCGGCCGGTGACCATCACCGGCAACTACAACCAGGGCAGCGGCGCGACGCTGCAGATCGGCGTTGCGGGCGGCGCCACCACGCAAGGCACCCTCGCCACGGACGCCGGCTACGGCCGGCTGGTCGTGACCGGCAATACGACGATTGCGCAGGGTTCGTCGATCACGCTGCAGTCCAACGGCTACGCCTTTGCTGCAGGGCAACGCTACGTGGTGGTGGACACGGCCGGCACGGCGACCTACAACGCGGGCAGCCTGCGGTATGCGATCAACGGCTATGCCTCCAACGTGACGGGCGCGGTCGTGGCCAACGGCGGCAACAGCGACCTGGTGCTGACCGTGGTCAGCGCGACGTCGCTGTCGTCGCCCGCGACGCCAAGCCCGACCACGAGCACAACCACCACCACAACCACAACGCAGAACCCGGCATCGATCGCCACCGTACCGAACGCGGTGGCCTCGCTCAATGGCCTGTTGAGCTACACCGGCATCAGCAGCCCCAATCTGCTGAATCTGTATAACGCCGCGCTGGGTTCCCTGAGCGAGGGGTCGACGGCAAGCGCCAACCAGATCGGCAAGCAACTGGGTGCGACCCAGACCGGGTGGGCGCCCGCTGCGCCGACATTCGATGCGCTGAACGTGGTGGGTGCGCACGTCAACACACTGCGCCTGGCGCAGGCGGCGGGCACAACGGGGGTGGCGACCGGCGACAGCCCGGCGTCGTGGGGCGTGTGGGGTCAGGCATTCGGCGGCCACGCCCAGCAGAACGAACGCGACCAGATCGATGGCTACAGCGCGAACTACGGCGGCTTGCTGATCGGCGCGGACCGTGAGATCAACGACCGCTGGCGCGCCGGCGGCGTGTTCAGCTACAGCAACACGGCGATCGACAACACCGGCGATACCTCGGGCAACTCCGCCCGTGTCAATGGCTACGGGCTGATCGGCTACGCGAGCTATACCGGCAACCCGTGGTACGTGAACCTCTCGGGCGCGGCAGTGCAGCAGCGATACGACACGAGCCGCCTGGTGAGCATGCAAGGCCTTTCGGGCACGGCCAGCGGGCATTTCAGCGGCCAGCAGTATGTGGCACGCACCGAGGCCGGGTATCCGCTGTCGGTGGGTAGCGTGACGCTCACGCCGCTGGCGAGCCTGACGTACAGCTACCTGACCCAGGACAGCTATACGGAGAACGGCGGTAACGGGGCCGCCCTGTCGGTGGGCTCCACGCATGTCGGCTCGGTCAAGAGCGGCCTGGGTGCCAAGCTGGAGAAAGGCTTCGCGACCCGCTACGGCCAGATCGTGCTGGAGGCGCGGGCACAGTGGATCCACGAGTACGACCATGCCAGGCAGGTGACGAGCGCAAGCTTTGCGGCGGACGCAACGGGCCAGACGGCGTTCACGACGGTGGGCATGACGCCGGTGTCGGACCTCGCGGATATCTCGCTGGGCGCGACGCTGCTGCGGGCGAACAACCTGAGCCTGTCCGCGCGCTACGAACTGCAGGCGGGCCGGGGCTTTGTTTCGCAGACGGGGAGCGTGCGCCTGCGGCAGCTGTTCTGATGCATCGGCGCTGAAGGATTGCAGTTGAAGGACCGCCGGATCGTCTACGCGTCTGTCTCCCGACAGTGCGCGTAGGCGATCCGGCGGTTTGCATGGCCCCTACCGCTGGCATGAACGTATAGCATCCCCACTTTTGTCTTTCCCGCTGGTTCCAGCGCCGCCATGTCACTCCCGCCCAGTCGCCCGGAAACCCTGAGCATCCCGGAAGCGCTCCACCGCGCCCACGCTCACTGGAGCGCCGGTCAGGCCGCCCAGGCGGAGCTGCTGTGCCAGCGCGTGCTGGCCGCCTGGCCCGGTCAGGCCGACGCGCTGCACCTGCTTGGCCTGATGGCGCATGCCTACGGCCATCTCGATCTCGCCATCGCTCACCTGCGCCAGGCTTGCTTGGCACCGCGCGCCCCAGCTGCCTATTCCAGCAATCTGGCCGAGATGTACCGCCAGAAGGGGTTGCTCGCCGAAGCGGAAGACGCGGCCCGCCGCGCGGTGGCCATGGACCCGGCGCTGGTGTCGGGCTGGAACAATCTGGGCATCGTGCTGCAAGAGGCGGGCAAGTTTGCGGAAAGCCTCGACTGCCTGGAGCGCGTGATCTTGCTCCAGCCCGACGGGGCGCCGGCGCACAACAATCTCGCCAACACGTTGAGGCGCCTGGAGCGTCTGGAGCGTGCGGAGTCTCACTACCGCCAGGCGCTGGAACTGGATCCGGCCTATGCCGAGGCACACAGCAACCTGGCATTCCTGCTGTCCGCCCAGGGCCGCCACGACGAAGCGGCCGCCGCTGCCCAGCACGCCATCGAACTCAGCCCGCGCCTGGTGGACGCCTATCTGAACCTGGCGGAGGCGGAAATGGGCCGCCACCGCCATGAGGCCGCCCTGCGGGTGCTGGATACGCTCTCGATCTTCGCCCCGCAGCATCCGGCCGCACTGACGGCGCGCGCGAACGTGCTCAAGCGTGTCGAACGCCTCGATGAGGCGCTCGCCGTTGCACGCCAGGCGGTGGTGCTGGCCCCCCGCAGCGCCGAGGCGCACCACGCGCTCGCGATGGCGCTCCAGACGCTCGGGCAAACCGACGAGGCGCTGCCGCATTTCGAGCAGGCGGCGCGGCTGCCCGGCGCGGTGGCCGAGGAAGCGCTGGTCGGGCGCGCCACCCTGCTGATGGAAGCGGGCCGCCGGGACGCGGCACGCGCCGCCTTCGACCAGGCGCTGGAGCAGTTTCCGGGCTCGGTGCAGGCACTGGCCGGCCGCGCCGATGCGCGGACCTTCACGGCCGGCGACCCCGACATCGCGGCGCTCGAAGCGTGCCTCGCCGAAGGCGAGCGTCGCTCGCTGCGCGACCGGATCTCGGCCCATTTCGCGCTCGGCAAGGCCTACCTCGACCTCCAGGATCCGGCGCGGGCCTTTCATCACCTCGACGCGGGCAACCGGCAGAAACGTTCGACCTTCACCTATGACGGCGCCGCGAGCCGCCGGTGGATGGAGCGCATCGCCGAAGCCTTTCCCCCGGAACGGCATGACCCGCTGCATGCCACCGGCGAGCCGTCAGCGTTGCCGGTGTTCATCGTCGGCATGCCGCGCTCGGGCACTACGTTGATCGAGCAGATCGTGTCGTCGCACCCGCAGGTCATGGGTGCCGGCGAACTGTCGGCCCTGCGCCTGGTGATCGAAGGCAGCGGCCTGTTCCCGGACGGCATGCAAGGGTTGGCAGGCGAGGCGCGCGGCGCGCTGTTCCGGCAGCTCGGACAGGCGTATCTGTCGCGCGTCGCGCCGCTCGCCCAGGGACGGGCGCGGCTGGTCGACAAGATGCCGAGCAATTTCCTGTACGCCGGGCTGATCCCGCTGATCCTGCCGGGGGCGCGCATCATCCATGCCCGCCGCGACCCGGTGGATACCTGCCTGTCCTGCTACACCAAGCTCTTCGCCGGCGAGCAGCAGTTCGCCTACGACCAGGCCGAACTGGGGGCGCTCTACCGCGGCTACGCGCGCCTGATGGCGCATTGGCGCGCAGTGTTGCCACCCGGCTGCTTCATCGAGGTTGACTACGAGGCCGTGGTGGATGACCTGGAAGGCGAGGCGCGGCGCTTGATCGATTTCCTGGACCTGCCATGGAACCCGGCCTGCCTGCACTTCCATGACAACCGCCGGGTGGTGCGCACCGCCAGCGTCAACCAGGTGCGGCAGCCGATCTACACAACCTCGAAGGGTCGCTGGCAGGCGTATGCCGACTATCTCGGCCCGCTGCTGGAGGCGCTTGGGGTCGAGGCGCCATGATGTCCGGCGCGCTGTCCGCGGTCCAGGCGATCGAGCACCAGGTCCGCCCGCTGCTCGCGGCCGGACGCTTCGAAGAAGCCGAAGCGCTGGTGCGCCCGCCGCTCGCCTCGGGCAGTGGGCCGCTCGTGCTATGGAAACTGCTGGCGGCGGCGCTCCGCCCGCAGGGACGCATCGCGGAAACGCGGGCCATCCAGGAGATGCTGGTGGCGCACGCGCCGGGCGACTTTCCGGCACGCTTCGATTTGTCCGAAACGCTGCTGCTGCTGGGCGAGTTCGAGCGCGGCTGGCGTGAATACCGCTACCGCTACAGTCTCGCGCACACGGCAGCCATCGAACGCAAGGTGCAGCGCCCGCGCTGGAGCGGCCAGCCCATCCCCGGCCAGACCCTGCTGATCCACGATGAGCAGGGCTTTGGCGATACCTTCCAGTTCCTGCGGATGGTGCCGTGGGCCAAGGCACGCAGCGGCGCGCGCGTGATCCTGGAGGTCAACGCGGAAACCCTGTCGCTCGCGCGGCGCAGCCCGGGTTTCGATCACATTGTCGCGCGCGGCAGCCTGCCGCCTCCGTTCGACGCGCATTGCGAGTTGATGAGCCTGCCGATGGCAATGGGGCTGAAGCCGTCGGATCTTCCCGGACCGGTTCCCTACCTGTCGGCCGACCCGCTGCGCATCGCCCAATGGCAGCAGCGGCTGGCAGGCCTGCCGCGACCGCTCGTCGCCCTGGTCTGGGCTGGCCGGCCGACGCACTTCAACGACGCGAACCGTTCGCTGACACTGGCCCGGCTCGCGCCGTTGGCGCACCCGGGCGCCACGTTCCTGTCGATCCAGAAAGGTCCGGCGGCGGCGCAGTCGGCAGACCCGCCGCCGGGCATGTCGCTCGTGCCGCTGAGCGACGATATCCGCGATTTCGAGGATACGGCGGCGATTCTCTCCATCGCCGACCTCCTGATCTCGGTCGATTCGGCGCCGGTGCATCTCGCCGGCGCGCTGGGGCGTCCGGTCTGGGTCATGCTGCCGTTCGTACCGGACTGGCGATGGCTGCTGGAGCGAACCGATACGCCGTGGTATCCGGGCATGCGTCTTTTCCGCCAGCACGCGCGCGGGAACTGGGACGGCGTGCTATCCGCCATGGCGGGCGAGCTTGCCCGTCTTGCCGCGTGAAGGCGCACGGCCATGCTGAAGCCGGTGTCGACGCGATCAGGAGCCAGGAACATTGCCGCCGGGCTGGCGGGCACCCTGCTGTTGATGAGCCTGATGAGCGGCTGCACGGTGCTCGACCGGAATGCCCGTGCCGAAGCGCAGGCCGCACCCGCCGGCCTGCACCGTGAACAGCTGGATACCGGCAGCTTTGTGCTGACCGCCTATTCGCGTATTGCCCGGCCCGATGCCCCGCTCGACCTCTATATCGAGGGTGACGGGCTGGCCTGGATTTCGCGCAGCGAGCCGTCGCTGGACCCGACACCACGCGAGGCGGTCGGCTTGGCGCTGGCGGCCGCGGACCCGGCCCCGAACGTCGCGTACGTGGCACGCCCCTGCCAATTCACGCCGATGGCGATGAATCCGCGGTGCGGCGTGCCGTACTGGACCGGCAAGCGCTTTGCGCCCGAGGCCGTGGCGTCGATCGACCAGGCCGTGAGCCACTTCGCGGCCAAGGTGCCGGGGCAACGCATCCATCTGATCGGCTATTCCGGCGGCGGTGCGCTGGCCGTGCTCGTGGCGGCACGCCGCACAGACGTCGCGTCGATCCGCACGGTAGCGGGCAATCTTGACCATGCGTTCGTCAATCGCCTGCACGACGTTTCATCGATGCCGCAATCGGAAAACGCGATCGATTTCGCGCAGCGGGTCGCGTCCATTCCACAGGTGCATTTCAGCGGAGCGGACGATACCGTGGTGCCGCCCATCGTCGCGCAGCGTTTTGTCGAGGCCACGGGCAAACGATGCGCACAGGCACGCACGGTTCCCGGCATCACGCACGGCGGCGACTGGAGCCGCTTGTGGCCCCGGCTGCTGGGCGTGACGCCAGTCTGCAGCGAGCCTTCCGGTGCCCACCAGGAACCCCAGGCAAAGGAATGACGCCCGCCCCTTCCACGCTGTGGCTGACGGGCCTGAGCGCAGCCGGCAAGACGACCCTCGCGCATGCGCTCGCAGAGGCGCTGACGGCCGCCGGCGCTGCCTGCCAGGTTCTTGATGGCGACGTGGTGCGCCAGGCATTGAGCCGCGACCTCGGCTTCTCCAGGGCCGACCGCAGCCAGAACATCCGGCGCGTGGCTGACCGGTGCCGGCAGCTCAATGATGCCGGGTCATGGGCCATCGCCGCCGTGATTTCGCCCTATCGGGCGGACCGCGAACAGGCGCGCCGGACAGTCGGCGAACCCAGGTTCTTCGAAATCCATCTGGCCACCCCGCTCACGGTATGCGAGCGGCGCGACCCGAAAGGTTTGTATCGCCGGGCCCGTGCGGGAGAGATCGCGCATTTCACCGGCATCAGCGATGCCTATGAAGTGCCGCAGCACCCCGATCTGCGGTTCGACACCGCGACACGGTCAGTGGCCGAGTGCGTGGACGCGACCATGGCATTGCTTGCGGCTGTAAGCGGCAATGTCATGACACTCAGTTCAGAATCTGTCTCGAACGCTGGATCGATCTGACCCGTGTAATGTTGGATGATGCGCGGGCGATTGATGCGAGAGGCCAATGCATGAGGGAAAGCCGCACGACCAGGCGGGTGCCCGACGCGACCGCGTTGGGGTAAGACGCTGATTCAGCGACTGCAGCCGGAGTGATGCACAACCACTTGCCCTGGCGCTCAGCACAGAGCGTCGTCCTTCAGATCTGGTTGAACCCGACGCGGGATAGCAGTTCAGAGAATCTGGGATCGAAGCGAACGCTGTCGAAGGTAGGTTCTGTCCTGAGCTCAATGAAGTCAGGACTGTGCTCATCGTAGGCTTTTTCCAGCCAGCCGAAGGTCTGCTCTTTGTCCCCGAGCGAACCAAACACTTTCGCCATGTTGTAGGGGTGGACGTAGTGCTGTTCGGATTCCGTCTCCAGCGCATCCACGATCTGCTGCATGGCGGCTCTCATGTCGGCGGCAGCATAGGTCTGGGCCAGCCCTGTCAGCGCCTCTGTGCTCCTCCCGGAAAGCGTTACAGCCTTCTGCATCTCCTCGATTGCGTCATGGAACAACTTCTGTTGCTGGTAAACCAATCCCAGCCTGAAGTGAAGCAGAAAGTGATTTGGATCGATTTCCAGGGCTTTATTGAGCTCTTCCCGTGCCTGGTCGTATCGCCGAGCAAGGTACAAGATGATGGCAACAGATGAATTCAGCACTGAATTCAACGGATCCATCTGTTGGGACTGCCTGACCCTGGCAATGGCGTCTTCGGCTCTGCCTGCCATCATGAGATATTCCGCGTACCAGTAGTAGGCGATCGCGTGTCCTGGATTCAGTTCAATGGCGCGCAGGAAATCCCGTTCCAGATCGACCCAATCCCAATCGTGCAAACGCACATGGGCCAGTGATGCATAAGCCTCACCCAAATCAGGCTCAATCTGCAGCGCTTTCCTGGCTGCCATTTTTGCTTGATGAAACGTTTCGCGCGCAGGGCTCACGCCGCGACATGCCAGCATCGTGTAAGCATCGGCCACGCCATCATAGGCGGCCGCAAAGTTCGGCTGGTATCCAATAGCGACCTGAAAATACTCAATGCTCTTTCGCATGCCTTCTTCGGTGCGCTTGGACCAGAAGTGTCGCCCCTTGACATACGCTTCGTGCGCCTGCGCATCAATGGCAGGCGTACGGTCTAAGCGCCCTTGCTCGTGCGGCGTGAGCTTGATCTCAATTTCGCGGGCAATTGCCTTGGCCACCTCGATCTGGAGTGCCAGGATGTCATGCCGGCTCCCCTCGTAGGTCTCGGCCCAAAGGTGCGTTTCGTCGCTGACCCGGATGAGCTGCGCCGCAACCCGCACCCGATCTCCGGCACGCCGGACGCTTCCCTCAAGCACGTGGGAAACCCCGAGGTCTTGGCCGATCTGATGAATGGTCTTGGTCGTGGATTTGTAGCGCATCGCCGAAGTCCGGGCGATTACACCCAGGCGCTCCGGGCTGAGCCGGGCAAGCTGGGTGATCATATCTTCAGTTAAGCCCTCACTGAAGTAATCATATTTGTCGCCGCCACCGAGACTTTCGAACGGAAGCACGACCAATATCACTCGCCCTTCTGATAGCCATGGATTATTTGGGAGCGGTAATGCTTCCGGTTTACTCGGTTCGCTTTCCACCAGCGCCCTGCCGTTAGGTTGCAAATGTCCCGCTCCATCCTCAGTGAGCGGCGGCCTTCCTGAGGCAGCAGTGACCGATCGGTGCCGGTTCCGATACAGCGCATCAGCCACAATGATTGCGATTCCAACAAAGACGATCACCGGCCGGGCATCGAGCGCCAAGCGCGACAAATGCCCCACCCTCTCTGGCGCCGCAATATAGCGGATGAGTCGAGCGATGAATTCCTGCGGCGCGAAGCCGGTGAGTGCCAAGAGGACACCCCCAATGAACCATTCGCTAACCCGCTCTCGCAACATCGCCCACAGGTGCCTCGGTATTCGCTGTGGGGTTCGTGCGTCTTTTTCATTTTCCATGTCGTCCCCGCATGGCGTCGTGTCGACTAGGCGTTACGGGCCCTGACGCGGCACAGGAAGTTGGGAGGTGGGCTAAGGCGTACACGCCGTCGCAATCTTCGCGCGGCGTTTTCTAGCCTACACAAACAGCGCTCATTGTTTCTGTGGCTAGAAACAGCGCTGCGCTGCGGCCTGCTAGTCGCCTTCAAGTGACTCGCACGATTCGTGCGCGCGGGAGGATCAAGAAGATTGCAATTCGTATCACGCCGACGTAGCTACATTGATCACTATCGGCTTTTCTCAGACGAAAATCTACGCACCACCGTGCGGGTGCCCCTGTGTACTGCTGGCCGTTGTCGTTCATCCCCGTCTGCGTGGTCGCTCCGTAGGCGTCGTAGCTGTAGTTCGTCACCGTCGCCTGCTCGGTGACCATCAGGATACTGCCCAGCACATCGGCAGCATATTGTGGGCGCTCGCACTGCTCTCGCGCACGTGAAAAATGGTGTTGCCGATTCGGCGGGATCGTCAAATTCCCATTAAGCCATCCCAGTATTGTTCCAATATGTTCGCTTCCTCTACCGAAAAACTGACTTTAAAAACCATATCGATCGGCACGGTCACATGCCATTTCTCATCGTTGCTCTCAACCTCCACTTCGCCGGATAGCCGAACATCGTTCTTTACGTCAGGCACATTCAACTGGAAGTACGAAAAGGAAATTACATTGCTCTGTCCTGCAACCGCTGCACCCGGCTGGCTGGCAAGCCTAAGAGAGCTGCCGGTCCGATTGTCGGAAAGCTCAAGGCGTGTGATGGTTGCTTTCCGGACATTTCCTTTCGATGTATTGAGATAAATAAAAAGCGTATACGGATTGCCAGTCACAACGAGCCGACGGCCCTCCTCATCGCGAGCAACCGCGGTGCCGACCAGCTCGGCACTCAAGTCGAGGTACGGAGTTTCTTGGCCATCGCTCACGTAGTTGTAGAACTCGTATCGCATCGAACAACCTGAGACCATCAGGGCCATCGCAAAACTCATTGCAAGTCGAATTCCTATTTGCATGAGAGCAGCTCCCTTCCTATCTATCTATTTGTTTTTGGCGCCGTGAGCCGACCCAAAAGAATAGCCGGTCATCAGGAGTGTTACCCAGCACGAGATATGGCAACACGTCGTATATCGTGTGTCCAAACGCATTCGATGGGCCGTAGTGATAGCTATCGTCCCTCTCTCAGGAGAACCGTTGGGCTTCTGAGATATGGTGGTGCAGTCGAGGACGCGAACTCGCGTCTGCTCTCTGAACTGGTGTCCGCTAATTTGCCCAATAGTCCGAGGTTGCCATGTCTCCCGAGCATGCCCGAAACGCAATCGTGTTGCCGATTGCCATTCGGCCGCTGCGGTTCAGCACGCTACGCGACCCCGCGCATGCTGCGGCGTATCGGTCCGGGACGAAGGCGCCATGACAGGCTGGCCACCGACGTACACCGCGCGGATTTGCTCGACGCCCGCCGCGAACACCAGTGCCGCATAGGGTTCCTTGTACGGCGTGAATTCGCTCGGATCCAGCAGCAGGAAATCGGCGTACTTGCCGACGGCCAGGCTGCCGATCCGATCCTGCAAATGCAGCACCTCGGCACTCCCGACCGTGTGCATGCGCAGCACGTCGTAGGGCGACAGCACGGCGGCTGACCGGTACATCGAGCGAATCTGGTACAGGCCCGCCCGCATGTTGGCGAAGGGATCGGCACGGTCGGCGCTGGCCTCGCCGTCCAGCCCCATCCCGATGCGCAGCCCCTGTTCGCGGTAGCGGACCACGTCCGCGGTGCCGGAGCCGAGCCGGCCGTTGGACAGCGGGTTCCACGTCATGGCTGCGCCGGTGCGGACCGCATCGGCCAGGATCTCCGGCGTGGTGTGGATGAAGTGCCCGAAGATCAGGTTCGGCCCGACCATGCCGGCCCGCTGCATCGACGCATAACGTGCACGCTCTGCCGGCGAACCGCTGGGCGACTCCAGGTAATGCTGCTGGTTCATCAGCCCGAATTCCCGCATGAACTGAGCCTCCGCGCGCGTCTGCTCCGGGGCATCGTAGTAGGCCCCCGCCCCTGCGATGGCGGTACCCAGATAGCGCTCGCGCTCCGGTTGCCCCGCAGCCCATTGCAGGAATTGGGCCGTGCGTGCGCGGGCGTCATCCACTGACCACTGGTCGCTGATCCTGCGGATGTTGAAACCGTGCACGACCCGGACGCCGGCGTCGAGCGCGCCGCGCAACTGACAGCGGTCGACGGTTCCGGACTTGTCGGCGCCGGTGAAGGTGAGGTTGAAGACAGTGGTGACGCCATGCCGGAGGTGATGCAAGCCGCCGCGCATCGTCAGGGCATACAGGTCACCGGCGCTCAGCCTGGGCGCCTCCTGTCCGTAGAGCTGGTCGAGCCAGCCCTCGAGGTTCTGGTCGGGCGCGATCCCCGCGAAGGCGCTTTGCCAAAGATGGCTGTGCGCCGACACGAAGCCGGGAAGCATCCACATCCCAGCGGCATCCACGCGCTTGGCCCCGGGCGCCAAATCCGTGCCCGCACCCGCACCGACCTCGAGGATGCGTCCATCGTGCCCCACAACCAGATGGCCGACGAACGGCGTTTGCTGGCCATCGGCCATGGTGAAAATCAGCGCGTTCTGCACGACGAGCCGTGCGCCCGCCAGCGTTGACGCCCACGCCTGCTGCCCGAGCAGCAGGAGCCATGCGCTCAGGGCCACGGCCAGGTAGCGCATCAGTTTTGACATGTTCGTTCCGGCAACGTCAAGCATGCTGACTCCCACACCCAGATTTCTCATATGACAAATATCCTCACGTCATTAACCTTCCAATGTTGCAACCATCACGCCCATGCCGGACATCCGGTGGGCTTGAGCCCCGTAGGCAAGGCATCACTTGGGGCCCGGCCATATCGGCGTGGTGTGCATCATGGAAATGGAACCGTCCAAGTTCAAGCGGATCGGCGCGTACCGGTGCCAAATAGGCGGGGGATTGAGGAAAATTGAGCGTGATATGCGTTAGCCGGGGCCACGCGCGTCGCGCCTGTTTTTGCCCATTAATACGAGTACGCGCCAACAACCCGCTTCACCTTTTCCAACGCGTCCTGGAGCGCGTCCAGCTCGACGGATCCGAGCGCCAGGCGGATCGCATGCGGCACGTGGACAGACGTTGCAAACGGCTCAGCGGTCGACACCGAGACGTGCTCGCGCATGAGCGCCATCGCGATCTGATCTGCTCGAACCTCTTCCCCCAATGGGAGCCAGAGAAAATAGGATGATGGATGACGGACGCATTGAAGCCCAGCCAGGACACGACTGGCCATGGATTGCCGAATTTCCGCATCGCGGCGCTTCTCTGCTTCAAGCCGGGTGACAGTCCCGTCGTCGAGCCACCCACAGGCAATCGCGGTCATCACGCCGGGCGTGTTCCAGGTGGTCGCCCTGATCGCTCGCTCGATCGCGGGCACCCATTGAGCAGGGGCCGCGACGAATCCGACGCGCAGCCCGGTGGCCACGCTCTTGGAAAGTCCCGAGACGTACACAGTCGTCTCAGGCGCGAGTGCGGCCAATGGCGCGGCGGCTTTCTCTGCGAGGAAGGCATAGGCCGCGTCTTCGATGATGAGAAGCCCGTACCTGCGCGCGATCGCGACCAACTGCTGCCGCCAGCGTGCGCTCATCACCCATCCCAGTGGGTTGTGCAGCGTCGGCATCGTATACACCGCACGCACCCGACGGCTTTTGCACAGCCGCTCCAGCGCGTCCAGGTCAGGCCCCTGGCTGGTTGCCGGAACCGATGCCAGCTCAAGGCGATGCGCTTCAGCCAGCACTTTGAAGCCCGGGTAGGTCAACGCATCGGCCGCGACCACGTCGCCGGGCTGCAGTAGGGCCATGACCGTCACCGCCAGCCCATGCTGCGCGCCGTTGACGATCAGCACCTGCTCCGCATCGACGGTCAGCCCCCGGCATGGGAGATGGCGCGCCACCGCAGCCCGCTCATGCTGGCGTCCACCATGAGGTTGGTAGCGCAGCAGAGCCTCCAAGTCACCGGAGGACGCGAGCTGGCGCAAAGCGGTTCGCAGCAACTCGGCCTGACCCGGCAGCGACGGATAGTTGAAGCTGAGATCCACCATCCCTGCGGCAACTGCGTGCTGGTCGATACCCAGGCCGGGAGGCAACGCGGTCTCCCGGACAAAAGTGCCCCGGCCGGCCTCCCCGCTGATTAGGCCCATGGCCTCGAGCTCCGCATAGACCCGCGTCGCGGTCACCAGGGCCAGGCCCTCCTTGGCAGCGAGTTGCCGGTGGGTCGGCAAGCGCGTACCCGGCGGCAAGCGCCCGGCGCGGATATCCGCCGCAAATGCGTCAACCAACTGTTTGTACCGGGCGTGAGCCATGCGGAGATGTATCCATGACAATAATTTGATTGTACTGATTGTCGGCCATATGATGTGTCGAAACAACCCGGTTCACGCAGGCAGACCGCAGCGTCATGAGCCATACGTGCTCCCGGCCCGGCATTGCTTGAAGGAGCTTTTATGAACCGCCTCACCGTTACCGAAAAGATCATTGCCGCCAAGGTGTCCTCGGGGATCAAGTGGTCAGACGTCGCCGCCAAGGTTGGACTCAGCAAGGAATGGGTCACCGCCGCCTGCTTAGGGCAAATGACGCTGAGCAAGGAGCAGGCGGACGTTCTCGCGAAGGTCTTCGGACTGACCGAAGAGGAAACCAAGTGGCTGACCATCACACCGTACAGAGGCTCCCTGCCTACGTCAGTCCCGACCGACCCGCTCATCTACCGCTTCTACGAACTTGTCAGCGTCTACGGCACCACCTTCAAGGAACTCATTCACGAAGCGTTCGGCGACGGCATCATGAGCGCCATCGACTTCCGGATGGACCTGCAGCGCGAGAACGATCCGAATGGCGACCGCGTGAACATCGTCATGAGCGGCAAGTTTCTCCCTTACAAGCCCTACTGATTTCCGCGAACCCTGATTGCACCTGAGACCCGCACCATGCATATCGCCATCCTCACCTTCGAGGGCTATAACGAACTCGACTCACTCATCGCGCTCGGTGTGCTCAACCGCGTCAAGAAACCGGGCTGGCGCGTATCCATCGCGTGCCCCACCGAGCGAGTTCGCTCGATGAACGGTGTCGTGATCGAATCGCAGGCCTCCCTGGAAGAGGCCAGCGCGGCCGATGCGGTCATCGTGGGCAGCGGCATGCAGACGCGCGAAGTCGTCGCCGACAAGGCGCTGATGGCACGGTTGCAACTCGACCCGTCACGGCAGCTGCTGGGGGCGCAGTGTTCCGGCACCCTCGTCCTGGCCAAGCTTGGACTGCTTGATGGTGTACCAGCATGTACCGACCTGATTACCAAGCCGTGGGTCCAGGAAGCGGGCATCGACGTACTGAACCAGGCTTTCTTTGCCCGGGGAAATGTCGCCACCGCCGGTGGTTGCCTGGCGTCGCACTATCTTGCGGCCTGGATCATCGCCCGCCTGGAGGGAAGCGAAGCAGCGGAAAGCGCGCTTCACTACGTTGCCCCGGTGGGAGAGAAAGACGACTACGTATCGCGAGGGATGCGGCACATCACACCGTACCTGCCCAGGGAACGGGCAACCGCTTGAGCCAACGCGTTTTAGACCAGGAGAAAGCAAATGAGTATTCATGTGTTCCAAGCCGCCACGCGTCAGCAACTCACCGATCTGAAGATCCCCGACACCATTGCGTTTCTTGATGACTTGGGATCATCCGGCCAGGAACATGCACCGATTACGGCCGGACTGTTTCGGATGGGTCAAGGACAGCCGATGCCCTATACCTACGCGTTCGATGAATTCAAGCTCATTCTTGAAGGCGAGATGACGGTCACCGAAGCGAGTGGGACGGTCCACGAACTGAAAGCTGGCGACCTGATCCAGTTCTCCGCCGGCACCAGGGTCAACTTCTCGTCGCGCTCCAGCGGCCTGGCGTTCTACGTTGCCCAGCGCTGATGCTCCTTAGAGCCCGTTTGGAAATTCAACGATGAGCGATTCTGCGCAGTAGCAAGCCGCTCATCGCGATATGAATCATGGCTTCCGAGACGTCCGCGCGCTGCTCGTAGTCGCGTACGAGTCGGCGCCAGCGAACCATCCACCCAAAGGTGCGCTCGACCACCCAGCGGCGCGGCAGAACGGCAAAGCCCGTTTGCTGCTCGTGCCGGCGCACCACCTCAACCACGAAGTCGAGGGTCGCGGCCCTGTCCATCAGCGCCGTGCGGTCGTAGGCGCCGTCTGCGAACAGGTGTTTCACACCCGGCCAGCGTTTCTTCACCGCTTCCAGCACCGCCAGCGCCCCCGTGCTATCGGCAATATCCGCCGACGTCAGGTTCACCATCAGCAGCCGTCCATCCGTGTCCACCGCGATATGCCGCTTGCGCCCGACGATTTTCTTGGCCGCGTCGTAGCCACGCTTGTCGGCCGAGGGCGCTTTGACTGTCTGGCTGTCGATGACGCCCGCACTCGGGCACGGCTGCCGCCCAGCCAACTCCCGGTCCAACATCAGCGCCACGTCGTGCAGCGTGCGGAACAGGAAGCGGCGCATGAGCCGACGAAACCACCAATACACGGTCTGCCACGGCGGGAAGTCATGGGGCAGCATGCGCCAGCCGCAGCCCGCCCGCACCAGGTACCGCAGCGCGTTGACCACCTCCCTCAAGTCGCACTCCCGACGCCGGCCTCGCACGGCCGCGCGTGGCAGCAGCGGCTGCACAGCGGCCCATTCGATATCCGTCAGGTCGCTCGGGTAACGCTTGGTCTTGCGAGCCAGCTTCGCCTCACGCTCTCGATCTTCTTTTTTCCACATCCCGCCTTTACACCACAACGGCGGGGAATTTTCAAACGGGCTCTGAGGACCGCAGAGAATAGAGAGGGGAGAGAGGCCGAAAACCGGCCCAAAACGGCGGAACGCGAGAGACCACGCTCCTGAGACAACTGCCCAGAATGGCGCCAACACAGGCCTTCCAGGCACAAAAAAGCCCAACGGAGAATCGTTGGGCTTCTGGAAATTGGTGGAGCGGAGGAGGATCGAACTCCCGACCTTCGCATTGCGAACGCGACGCTCTCCCAGCTGAGCTACCGCCCCAATAGACGCCGATTCTATCCGAATTCCCAGCCAGCCTTCAACCGCGCTCCGTGTCGATTCCGGGATTGCCCGCTACGCCGACGATGTGCGGTGTATTCAGCGGCCGGGCGGTCACTTCGTGCTGGTCGCGCAGCCAGTCGGCCAGCACGTCCCACACGGGGCGGCCGGCGGTGCGGCGGGCTTCGGCGGAGACGGCGGCCCAGCCGGCGACCTTGTAGCGGCGGTCAGCATCGAGCGGCTGGTCGTCCAGGCGCAGGTCGGTGATGCGGCGGCCGATGGGCTGGGTGGGGTCGATGGCGTAGCGCAGGCCGCCGGTACGCACCATGTCGCCGCCCTGCTGGTAGTACGGGTCGGGGTTGAACAGGTTGTCGGCCACGTCTTCCAGGATGGTCTTGATGGTGGCGCCGGTCATGTCGGTGAGCGTGGTGGCCGGGTAGGTGATGGCGGTCTGGGCCATCAGCGCTTCCAGGGTCAGCGGCTCGCCGGGCAGCAGCGTGGTGCCCCAGCGGAAGCCGGGCGAAAAGGCGATCTCGGCGCCCTGCGCCTGCATCAGGCCGTCGACGATGAGCTGGTCGAAGGTGCCGTTGAAGTTGCCGCGCCGGTACAGCAGGTCGCGGTTGACGGCGAGCACTTCGCCGAGCTTGTCCCGGTACGGGGCGCGCACGCGCTCGATCAGCGCGGCCATGGCCGGGTCGGGGGGCAGCAGGTCGGCGAAGACGGGCAGCAGCGTGTAGCGCAGGTCGCGCACGGTGCCGCCGCGCACGTCGAGGTCCAGCACGCCGACGAACTTGCCGTTGGAGCCGGCGTTGGTCACCAGCGTGGTGCCGCCGGGGTTGGATACGCGCACCGGCGCCGGCACCGCATCGTGCGTGTGGCCGCCGAGGATGGCGTCGATGCCGCGCACCCGCGAAGCCAGCTTCAGGTCGACGTCCATGCCGTTGTGCGACAGCAGCACGACCACCCGGGCGCCCTTGCCGCGCGCTTCGTCCACCCGCTCCTGCAGCCGCGCTTCCTGGATGCCGAAGGTCCAGTCCGGCGTGAAATCGGCCGGATGCGCGATGGGCGTGTACGGAAACGCCTGGCCGATGATGGCGACCGGCACGCCGTTCAGTTCGCGCAGCACGTAGGGGTCGAACACCGGGTCGCCGAAGTCGGCGGTCTGGATGTTCTGGGCGACGAAGGCGACCTTGTTTCTGAAGTCGTGGTCGACCACGTGGCGCACGCGCTCGGCGCCGTAGGTCAGCTCCCAGTGCGGCGTCATGACGTCCACGCCGAGCAGGAGCGCGGCGTCGATCATGTCCTGGCCGCGCGTCCACAGCGAGGTGGCCGAGCCCTGCCAGGTGTCGCCGCCGTCGAGCAGCAGCGCGTCCGGGCGCGTGGCGCGCAGGCGCTTGACGAGCGTGGCCAGGTGCGCGAAGCCGCCCATGCGGCCGAAACGGCGCGCCGCCTCGGTGAAGTCGAGCGCGGTGAAGGCGTGCGCCGCGCGCGAACCCGGCGCGATGCCGTAGCGCTCGAGCAGCGCGCGGCCGACCAGGTGCGGCGGCTGGCCGGTCCATTGCGCCACGCCCAGGTTGACGCTGGGCTCGCGGTATTCGATGGGCAGCAGCTGTGCGTGGCAGTCGGTGAAGTGCAGCAGGTGGACGTTGCCGAAGCGCGGCAGGTCGTAGCGGCTGGTGTCGGCGGCGCGGGCGTCGGTCAGGTGCAGG
Organism: Ralstonia nicotianae; assembly: GCF_018243235.1. Taxonomy (NCBI): domain Bacteria; kingdom Pseudomonadati; phylum Pseudomonadota; class Betaproteobacteria; order Burkholderiales; family Burkholderiaceae; genus Ralstonia; species Ralstonia nicotianae. The sequence goes on along the minus strand of NZ_CP046674.1, from coordinate 224,127 downwards.
CCTGCGGCGGCGGCCACGGCCAGCGCCTGGACGAATTCGCGGCGGTTCATCGGGCCGGGGCCTGCGTGCCGTGGGCGTAGCGGGCCAGGTCGGCGATGTCGTCTTCGAGCATCTCGCCGGTTGCCTTCTGCACCACGCGGCCGTCGGCGTCGAGCACCAGCAGTTCGGGCAGCCCCTTGCGCGGGCCGGTGGCGGCGCACAGCGCGTCGGACTCCATCGTCACCGGGAAGGTGAAGCCGCGCTTGGCGATGTAGTCGCCGGCCAGCCGCGGGTTGGCGTCGATGCTGATGGTGAGCACGCGCAGGCCGGTGCCGCGCGTGGCGTCGTAGAGCTTCTGCAGGCGCGGGTTCTGCAGCGCGCAGTACGGGCACCACGATGCCCAGGTCGCGATGACGACCGGATGCCCGCGCCACGATTCGCTCGGCACGCGGGTGCCGTCGAGCAGTTGGAGGTCGGGCAGCGTGACGGCATCGCCGACCTCCACGGCGTGCGCGGCGCCGGCCGCCAGCGCCATCGGCACCAGCGTGGCCGCCAGCCAACCCCGGATCCGCCGCACCGTCCGCATCGTCGCCCCTACTGGTTGACCGGCGAGGCCGGGTCGAGCAGCAGCGCCATCACATCGCGGATCTGCTGCTCGGTCAGGATGCCCTTGTGCCCGAAGCGCGGCATGCTGGAGCACGCCGCGTACGCGTTGGAGTTGTAGATCTTGCCCCAGGTGTAGCGCAGGATCGCCTCCGAATCGCCGCGCAGCTTGCCGTACTGGTACAGCGACGGGCCGATGGTGCCGTACGACACTTCGTCTTTCGACAGCCGGTGGCAGGCATAGCAGTTGGCGCCGTTGACGGTACCGGCCGGATCGGAGAACTGCATGCCGCGGCCGCTCTGGGCGATCTGCTCGCCGGCCTTCCAGTCGCCGAGCCACTTGCCGTCCTGCGGGTAGCGGATGGTCTTGAGCTGGGCGTCCTGCAGCCGGGCGGCCACCTCGGCGGGCACGGTGCTGCGGTCGGCGTACTGGCTGCAGGTCTTCTGCACGTCGTCGCGCTCGGTCACGCCTTCCACCGTGGCCGGGCCCCTGGAGACGAAGCCGTCGCGGATCGCCCCGGCGAGCGCGGCATCGGCACGCGCGTCGGGCTTGGGCGGGGCGACGGCGGCGTCCGCCGCGTGTGCCGTGCCGGCCACGCAGGCCAGGGCGAGGATGAGGGTCGATCGGAACATGCGCGGCCTCATCGTTTGATCGACGGCGCGTCCATCTTGCCGCCGTTGGCGTTGCGGGCGAGGAACAGCTCGAGCGCCGTGATCACATCGGCGCCGTAGAGCGGTTCGGGAAAGCGCTGCTGGCGCAGGCAGTCGTACAGGCGGTGCTGCATGGTGCGCACCTCGCCTTGCGAGACGCGATAGCCGGGCCACGTCGTGTAGGCGGAGCGCGCGCCGTCGGCGGTCAACAGGTCGGGCAGCTCCTGCAGGCGGATACGCAGGCCGGGCTGCGCGTGGCAGGTGGCGCAGGCGAAGTCATAGGCGCCCGCGCGGTAGAAGAACATGCGGCGGCCCAGTTCGTAGGCGCGTTGCTCTTGCGCATGCGCGAGCGGGATGTCGATGGCCGCGCCGCGCGATTCCGAGGTGATGTATGCCACCAGCCGCTCGATCTCCGACGGCTTGCCGGGCGACGAGAACGGATTGGCGGAGGCCTCGTCCTTCGTCAGGCCCTGCAGCGTCATGCGGCAGTGCATCAGCCGCTGCTCGACGTCCATCACGCGGCCGGTGTCCTTGAAGTAGCGCGGCAGCCTGGCGTACGCGCCCTTCACCACGCCCGGGCCCAGGCCCAGATCGCAGGCTTCGAGCGAGGCCTGCTTGGGCCCGGCGGGCTTCTTCCAGAGTGCTTCGCCGGCGGCTTCCCACAGCTCGGCGGGATTGCCGTCGGCCAGCATCTGCCGGTACTGCGCGAGGGCGGCGGCGGTATTGTCCTTGCTGTCGTCCTGCGCCTGCGCCGTCAGGGCCATGCCCGCGGCCAGCGCGACGATCCCGAGCGTTCGTTTCACGTGCCCTCCTCTGTGTGCCGCCTACGGCTTGAGATAGGCAAAGCCTTCGTCCTGCTGCAGGCGGGTGACCTCCACCACACCGGCCGGCACCACCTTGGCCTCCAGCAGCAGCTTGTCTTCGGGCACCTTGAAGGCGGCCAGCGAGTTGTGGCACACGCGGAATTCCACGCCCATGCCGGCGAGCGCGGCGACCGGCGCGTCGAAGGGGCGGCCCTTGTCGTCCTTGGCGCCTTCGACGAGGAAGTCGATGCCCCGCCCCAGCGCCACCACCACGATGCGCGTGCCGGGCGCGCCGTTGAGGTGATTGCGCAGGTTGCCGATGGCGCGCACCGCCTGCTCGGTGCCTTCGCTGATCTGGTAGACCACCTTGTAGCGCCCGCCCGCGGCGCCGCGCGCCTGCCCGGCGGCCTGCGCCGACGCCTTGCCGGCTACGCCCAGCGCGGCCAGCGCGGCGGTCAGGCGGAAGAAACTGCGTCGCATGGGAGCCTCCTTATTGGATGGCGGCTTCGTCGGTACGCGTGTCGCCATGGTTGTCGACCCAGGTGACGCTCACCTTGTCGCCCTTGGCGGCGCCCTTGAACTTGAGGTTGAGGAACGGATCCTTCGACACGGCCGGACCGAACTGCGCGTCGAGCACGGTCTTGCCGTTGTGCTGCACCGTCACGTTGGTGATGTGCCAGGCCGGCACCACCTTGCCGGCGGCGTCCTTGCGCTGGCCGGTTTCCATGTCGTGCTTCATCAGGATCTTCACGTCGGTCACGCCGCCGTTTTCCGTGGCGCGGATGCGCATCGGGTCTGCCATGGTGTGCTCTCCTGTGTCCTCAGCCGCCGCAGCCGCCCAATGTCACTTTGACTTCCTTGCTCGCCAGCACCCACTTGCCGCCCGCGCGCACCGCCGCGTAGACCATCGAGGTCTGTCCCATCTTCACGCGCGTGTTGACGTACGGCTCGGTGCCGGCGGGGATGGCGAAGGTGGCGGCCAGCGTGTTCGGGTTCTTCTCGACCAGGATGGCGATCAGGTCCGTGCCCGGCAGCGAGCTGGTCACCACCAGTGGCACCACCGCGCCGTTCTCGGCGATGTCCGGGGCGTTGAACTGGATGCCCGCGCCGCCCTTGTCGACGGCGCCGCCACCCAGGCTCTTGAGCACGTCGCTCACACCCCTGGCGTCGAACGCGCTCTTGTTCCATTCGGCGGCCTGCGCCGGGGTGGCGAGGCCGGCGGAGACCAGCAGCGCCATCATGGCGCCCGCGCGCAGCACGTCGCGGCGGGTCGGGTTGATGGGGTCGGTCGCATGGTCTTGCATCGCGCGCATCCTCGCTTTCACTTGGCCGGGGCGCCTGCCAGCACCCAGTCGATCACAGTCTTCAGGTCAGCATCGCTGATCTTCGGGTTGGCCGGCATCGGGATCTGCCCCCAGACACCCAGGCCGCCCTGGCGCACCTTCTGCACGAGCTTGGCCTGGGCGCCGGCATCGCCCTTGTACTTGGCGGCGACATCCTGGTAGGACGGGCCGACCAGCCTGCGGTCGACGGCGTGGCAGCCGAGGCAGGCGTTCTGGCTGGCGATGGCCTGGGCACGGGCGGGGTCGATGGCGGCCTGCGCAGGCGCAGCGGACAGCGCCAAGCCGGCCAGCACGGCGCCGGCGGCGAGCGATGCGGCGAACTTCATGTGGTCTCCGGTGGGTGGGGCGGCCCGCATCGATGCGCGGGCGGCGGTGAGGCCGATATTGTGCCCGAATCCCGGCATCGGCCGATGCCGGCCATGCGGGCGGCACAACGCCCGGAGACGGCGCGGCGCGGGCGTTCCGGATGCCCCGGCCGGCGGATCAGACCAGCGCCAGCCGCGCTGCCAGCCGCCCGCCGAACACGTTCAGCAGCAGCCCCGCCATCACGACCGCGCCGCCCAGCCACTGGGCCGGCACCAGCCGCTCGCCCAGCAGCAGCGCCGCCGACACCAGCCCCACCACCGGCACCAGCAGCGTCAGGGGCGCGACCTGGCTGGCGGCGTAGCGCGCCAGCAGCCGGCTCCACAGGCTGTAGCCGAAGATGGTGGCGCCGAACGCCAGGTAGACGATCGCGCCGATGCTCGTCCCGCCGAGGTTGGCCAGGCTGTGCGCGATCTGCTGCGGCCCCTCCATCCAGTACGACAGCAGGAAGAACGGCACCGGCGGGATCAGCGCGCCCCACACCACCAGGCTGACCACGTTGACCGGCCCGATGCGCTTGGTGACGATGTTGCCGCTCGACCACGAGAGCGCCGCGCACAGTGTCAGCAGGAAGCCGGCGGTGGTCATGCCGGTCGCGGCCCCTGCGCCGCTCGTGCCGGCCACGCCGATCATGGCCAGCCCGCAGGCCGCCACCGCCATGCCGGCCAGGTGGTACCAGCGGATGGGCTCGCGCAGCACGACCGCCGCGATCGTCAGCGTAAAGAACGCCTGCGACTGCAGCACCAGGGACGCCAGCCCCGCCGGCATGCCCACGTACATGGCCGAGAACAGGAAGGCGAACTGGCCGAAACTGATGGTTGCACCGTAAGCAAGCAGCCACTTCAGTGCGATCTTCGGACGCGGCACGAACAGGATGGCCGGGAAGGCCACCAGCGCGAAGCGCAGCGCGCCGAGCAGCATCGGCGGCACGCCGTGCAGGCCGACCTTGATGATGACGAAGTTGACGCCCCACACCAGCACGACGGTGAGGGCCAGCAGCAGATCCTTGGGGGACATGGGCACATCCGGAAGAGAACAGCCGTCCAAGCGGCCTCATGTGGCACTTTAGGCGCCTGCCGGCACGGCGGCTTGCCCATTCTTGCGCATTGTTCATGCCGCTGCCGGACGGCCTGTCCGCTACCGCTCAGCCCAGCATGTCCGACCAGATCGCGCGGCTCCAGCCCTGCGCCAGGTTGCCTTCCGCCACCGAGGGCGCATCCGACAGCCCGCCCGCGCCCGGCACGGTCACCATGGTGCGTTCTGCGGTGTCGTAGCGGTGGACGGTCGCGACATGCATCGCCTCGTCGGGCGCGGTGAAGCTGTAGCAGGTGTTGGCATACAGCGGCGACGGATCGGGCGCGCGGCCGGCCAGCAGCGCCACCACCGCGGCGGCGGCCACCTTGCCATGCTGGTTGGCCATGTGGCCCGACTTGGGCATCAGCGGCGCGGTCTGGATGGCATCGCCGATCACGTGCACACCTGGCGCCACCTTCGATTCGAAGGTCAGGAAATCGACCTCGCACCAGCGCCCGTTGGCGGTCGCCAGCCCGGCGGCAACGGCGATCGCCCCGGCACGCTGCGGCGGGATCAGATTGACGACGTCGGCCTCGACGTCGTCCTGCACATCGAACTTGAGCACGCGGCCGGCCGCGTCGATGTCCACGGCGTTGTATTGCGGCCGGTATTCGATGTGGTCGGGGTAGCGCTGCGCCCATACGCGCTTGAACAACGCGCCCTTGGAGGTCACGTCGTCGTTGGCGTCGAGGATCAGCACGCGCGACGCGGGCCGGGCGCGCTGCAGCCAGTGGGCGATCAGGCAGGCGCGCTCGTAGGGCGCCGGCGGGCAGCGGTATGGCGCGAGCGGGATGCTGATCGCCACCACGCCGCCGTTGGGCATGGCCTCGAGCCGGTGGCGCAGCGCCAGCGTCTGGGCGCCGGCTTTCCATGCGTGCGGCGCCCGCGCGTCGGTGGCGGCGTCGGCCAGGCCGGGGATCGCGCCCGGCACGAAGTCGATGCCCGGCGACAGGATCAGCCGGTCGTAATCCAGCGTGCCGCCGCCGGCCAGGCGCACCTGCCGGGCGCCGATGTCGATGGCCGCGGCGCGGTCGCGTACCCAGCGCACGCCGTGGCGCGCGACCAGCGCGTCGTACGGCACCGTCAGCGAGGCGAGATCGCGGTCGCCCGACAGCACCAGGTTGGACAGCGGGCACGATACGAAGGCCGCGCCGGGTTCGACCAGCGTCACGTCGACGCGCCCGCCGGAGAACACGCGCACATATTTGGCCGCCGTCGCCCCGCCGTACCCGCCGCCGACCACCACCACCCGCGCATTGCGCATGCCCGGCAGCGAGGCGCAGGCCGCCAGCGGTCCGGCCAGCGCGGTCGCCCCGATGGCGCGCAGCGTGGCGCGCCGGTCCTTGCGAAAGATGGAGCCGCTCATGGCGCCTCCTTTGGCTGGCGCGACAGCCAGCCGGCAATGGCGGCGATCTGCGCATCGTCGTAGCCGCGCATCAGCTGGCCCATCACCGTGGACGGCCGCGTGCCGGCGCGGAGGGCCTGCAGCGTGCCGATCAGTTCGGCCTGAGGGCGGCCGGACAGCGGGGGCAGCGTTGGCGCGCTTCCCGTGGCGCCCGGCGCGGTATCGGCATGATGGCAGCTGGCACAGGACGCCGCCCAGGTGCGGATCTGCGCATTGGACGGCGGGGCATCGGCGGCATGCGTCACGGACGGAGCCGTGGACAGCGCCGCGAGCGAGGCCGCGGCAGCAAGTCGGTGGGCGACAGGCATGACAGGTGAGCGAAGTCACGGATGCGGCATACGCTAACACGCGGCGGTGCGCGGCATGCCGCGCGGCACACAATGCAACAAAAAACGCAGCGCGGCGGCTGCGTTTTCTGTGGAGCGATGCTGCTTACGGCAACTGCCGGCCCGGCGGCAGCGCCGGCAGCGTGGTCGGCGACACAGTCGCGCCCGCGCCGGGCTGGCCGGGCGAAGAAGAGGTCACCGGTGCCGGCGCCTGCGTGGCGGTCGGGGTGCCCTGCGGCGCCTGCGTGGCTTGCGATGCACCGGATGGGGTCGACGGGTTGGTCGACGAGGCGTTCGCGTCCAGGCGCTTGCGCTCGTCTTCGCTGACATAGTCGAACACCTTGACCACCTTGCCCACGCCGCCCACCGTGCGCGCGACCTCGGTGGCGTGCTCGCCCTCGGATTCGGTCACCACGCCCATCAGGTAGACGGCCTGCGCCTCCGTGGTCACCTTGATCGAGTTCCAGGGCAGCCCCTCGGTGCCGGCCAGCGCGGCCTTCACCTTGGTGGTCAGGTAGGTGTCGTTGGTGCGCGCGCCGAACGAGCTGAACTCGCCGATGGTCATCTCGTTGACCACCTCGCGGGCGTTCTCCAGTTTCTGCGCGTACTGGCCGATCTGCTGCTTGACCTGCTCGTCGCGGGCCTCGCCGGTCAGCAGCACCTTGCGGTTGTAGACCGTCACGTTCACGTGCGCCAGGCCGCTGTAGCGCGCGATCAGGGAGTTCTCGGCCTCCATCTGCAGGCCGCGGTCGATGGTCTGCGTGGCGGTCGGGCGGCGGTCGGTGGCCAGCGCCACACCGCCGGCCACGGCACCGGCAAACAGCGGGAAGCACGCCGTCAGCTGCGTGGCGGTGATGCCGGCCAGGGCGGCCAGCACGACGGTGCGCTTGAGACGGGCAGACGTGGGCAACGGGAGTTTCATGCTGTCCTTGTGGAGTCCGGAAGGGTTGGAGGAATCGGGTGAATCGGGTCCAGCTCAGGCTTCGACACCGAAGGCATCGCGCATCCATTCAATGCGCGTGCCGTCGATGGCGATGACATCGAAGCGGCAGGCCGGCACCTCGCCCGGATGGCCGGCGAGGAAATCCTCGGCCGCGGCGATCAGGCGGCGTTGCTTGGCCGGCGTCACGCTGGCGGCCGCGCCGCCGAAGCGCTGCGCCGACCGTGCCACGCGAGCGCGCACCTCGACGAACACCAGCGTACCGGCCACGTCGCGCATCACCAGGTCGATTTCGCCGGTCTTGCAGCGATAATTGCGGGCAATGACCGACAGCCCCCGCGCCTGCAGGTAGCGCAGCGCGCGGTCTTCGGCGGCCTCGCCCGTCGCGGCGGCGCCGGGCGGCGAAGGCGCGGGCTGCGGCGCGTGCATCTGCGGTTTGAATCGACTGACCAAGAGAAGTTCTCGTGAGTGATCCTGACTGGACCCTGCTGGCGCATGACCAGCACTATCCCGCCGGCGCATTATATGTGGTGGCCACCCCCATCGGGAACGCCGCCGACGTGTCGCTGCGCGCGCGGCACGTGCTCGGCCTGGCCGATGCGGTGGCCTGCGAAGACACGCGCAACACCGGCCAGTTGCTGCATCGACTGGGCCTGTCGCGGCCGCTGCTGGCGGCGCACGAGCACAACGAGCGCGAGGCGGCCGCCCGCATCGTGGAGCGCCTGGCGCGCGGCGAGCGCATCGCCTACGTGTCGGACGCCGGCACGCCGGGCGTGTCGGACCCGGGCGCGCGCATTGTCGAGGCCGTGCGCGCGGCCGGGCAGCGCGTGATTCCGCTGCCGGGCGCGAGCGCGGTGGTGACGGCGCTGTCCGCGGCGGGCGAGCTGCTGGAGACCTCCGCCGGCCAGTTCACCTTCGTCGGCTTTCTGCCGCCCAAGGCGGGCCAGCGCGATACGGCCATCCGCCAGTGGGCCGCGCACGGGCCGGCCTGGGTCCTGTACGAGGCGCCGCATCGCATCGACGCCACGCTGGCGGCGCTGGCGGCGCACCTGCCCGCGCGGCGCCTGCTGATCGGCCGCGAACTGACCAAGCTGTTCGAGCAGATCGTCGTGCTGCCGGCCGCCGAGGCGCCCGCCTGGCTGGCCGCCGACGCCTCGCACGGCAAGGGGGAGTTTGTATTGGTGGTGGAAGGCGCGGGCGCGCAGGAGGCGGCGCCCACCGCGCTGGCCGCGGACCAGGTGCTGCGTCTGCTGCTGGCCGAGCTGCCGGCCAAGCGCGCGGCCAAGCTGGCCGGGGCGATCACCGGCGCGCCGGTCGACGCGTTGTACCAGAGCGCGCTGGCGCTGAAAAACGACGAACGGGATTAGCGGCGCGCGCGGGCCCGGCGCTTGACCGCCTTCTTGCGCGGCGGCGCGGGTTCGTCGGCGCCCATGTCGGCGTCGCCGCTGTTGCTGGCGACGTCGGTCTGCGTCAGCTCGGGGCGCAGTGCCTCGACCTCGGCGCGCGACAGGCGGCGGATTTCCACCTGGGTCGAGCCGCGCCGGACGAAATCGAGCCGCTTGGCGGCGGCGTAGGACAGATCGATGATGCGCTTGCCGTGATACGGCCCGCGGTCGGTCACCTTGGCGACGACAACGCGGTCGTTGGACAGGTTGCGCACCAGCACCCAGCTCGACAGCGGCAGCGACGGATGCGCGACGGTGAAGGCGTTCATGTCGAAGCGCTCGCCGCTGGCGGTGCGCCGGCCGTGGAAGCCGCGGCCGTACCAGGACGCGAGACCGCGCTGCTCGAACGTGCCGAGGTCTGCGCGCAGGCCCGGCTCGGTATCGGCGGGTGCCATCTGCAGGCTGCTGGATTCCGGCATGCCGCGGAAGGCCAGCGTGCCCCAGGCATCGGGGTTGTCGCGCGTATCGGCCGGGTGCGCGGGGGCATTCGTGGCCGTGGCCGGCGGCTCGCCCGGTACGGCGGCACAGCCCGCCAGCACCACCAGGGTGGCGCCGTGCAGCAGCCAGGCACGCAGCGTGCGGCCGGCCGAAGGGCTGGGGAGCGGATGGGTGAGCTTGAGCATGGGCGCGAGTCTACCATGCTGTTTGCGACCGTCTATTTACATTTCCTATCAATTCGCTGCGATCACGCAGGCATCTTGCATCAACTTTGTAAAAGTTTTTCCCAGTGCCGTGCCGATGGCCCGCCAGCCCAGTGCCGGCGCGGGCTGGGGCCGATACAATCGGCCTGTTCCCTTATTGCACCGATGTGCACAAAAAACCACATGAAAGTCGTCGTCGTCCCGGTTACGCCGTTTGAACAGAACTGCACGCTGCTGATCGGCGACGACGGGCGCGCCGCCGTCACCGATCCCGGCGGCGACATCGATCGCATCCTGAGCGCGGCCCGCCAGCAAGGCGCCCGCATCGAAAAGATCCTGCTCACGCACGGCCACGTGGACCACTGCGCCGCCGCCGACGCCCTGCGCACCCAGCTCGGCGTACCCATCGAAGGGCCGCACAGGGACGAGGCGTTCTGGATCGACCAACTGCCGACGCAAAGCCAGCGCTTCGGCTTCCCGCCCGCCCGCGCCTTCGTGCCCGACCGCTGGCTGGACGACGGCGACACGGTGGAAGCCGCCGGCCGCACGCTCGAAGTGTTCCACTGCCCCGGCCACACGCCGGGCCACGTGGTCTTCTTCAGCCGGCCGGACCGCATCGCCATCGTCGGCGACGTGCTGTTCGCGGGCTCGATCGGCCGCACGGATTTTCCGCGCGGCAACCACGCGGACCTGATCCGCTCGATCCGTACCAAGCTGTGGCCGCTCGGCGACGATGTGACCTTCGTGCCGGGCCACGGCCCCGTTTCCACCTTCGGCGACGAGCGCGCGACCAATCCGTATGTCGCCGACCGCCTGTTCGCCGATGAGGGCACCGCATGAGCGACGACACCGCCGCGGACGCCGCCCCGGTCGACAAGCCCCGCCGCAAGCGCGGCAACCAGCCGCCCGACACCCGGCCGGAAATCTACGTCAGCACCGACATCGAGGCCGACGGGCCGATCCCCGGACCGCATTCGATGCTGAGCTTCGCCAGCGCGGCCTACCTCGCCGACAAGACGCTGGTGGGCACCTTCGAGGCCAACCTCGAAACGCTGCCGGGCGCCGAAGGGCATCCGATCCAGATGCAGTGGTGGGCGCAGCAGCCCGAGGCATGGGCCGCCTGCCGGCGCGACCTGGAGGCGCCCGAGGCGGCGCTGCCGCGCTACGTGGAATGGGTCGAGAGCCTGCCCGGCAAGCCGGTCTTCGTGGCCTTTCCGGCCGGCTTCGATTTCACCTTCATGTTCTGGTACATGATGCGGTTTGCCGGCCGCTCGCCGTTCGGCTGGGCGGCGCTCGACATCAAGACGCTGGCCTTTGCGCTGACCGGCCTGCCGTACCGGCGCAACGTCAAGGCGGCCTTTCCCGCGCAGTGGCACGACCCGCTGCCGCACACGCATATCGCGCTGGACGATGCGAAGGAGCAAGGTGCGCTCTTCTGCAACATGCTGGCCGAGCTGCGCCGCCGCGAGACGGAGCAGGCAACGCAGAAGGCCGCCGCGCAGCCCACGCAAGACTGAGCGCCGCGCGCATCACCCGCAAACCCAAGAACAGCGCGGCACCAGCGTCTTCCCTGCGTGACGCGCTCACCATGCGGCGCCGCAACTTGCGGGGTCCGCTACCCCGTTCTACGCTGGTGCTGTGCGAGGCGACCAGACGACTGTGCCAGCAGGCGCCGACATGCAAAGCCACTCGCATACGTCATTTGCATGCCGTATCGTCATCGGGCCGCACGTACTCCGACGCCGGTGCGTGCCGGCGTCGGTCATCACACGAACGGCGGGAGGAACAGCGATGCGATTTTCCCGTGACGCGTTAGATACGCACCATCTGCGGGCGATGACGGAGCGCTTGCATTGGCATCGCAGGACATCCGCCAAGGCGGTTTCGCTCGACGCGCGCGCGCATTCGCATCTGCACCGCGCCCGCGGCGACGAGAGCGACGATGCGGAAGTCATGAAGGTCACTGCGGTCTCGACCGCGGTGGCGCTGGCAGTGGTGCTGGTTGCCATGCTGGCGATCGGATTCGGGTCGGAACTGGCCCGATGGATGGGCCTGGAATGATCCGGTGCCCGTGCGCGTCTTGACGGACGCAGCCCCGGCCCTCGCGCAAGGCGAATGGCCACCCCTGAACGGCCTGTCCGGCGGAAGCCGGCAGGCCGTTCATCTTTGGCGGGGCCTTATTTCAGGAAGGCGTCCAGCGCCTCGGGCGTGCGGCCGATGATGGCGCGGCCGTCGCGCACCAGCACCGGGCGCTGCAGCAGCTTGGGATGGGCGGCGATGGCCTCGAGCAGCGCTTCGTCGGAGAGCGACGGATCGGCGAGGTTGAGCTGGGCGTACTCGTCTTCGTTCTCCCGCGCCAGCGCGCGGACCGGCGTGTCGAGCTGCTGCGCCAGCGCCTTCAGCTCGGCCAGCGTGGGCGGGGTCTTCAGGTAGTCGATGACATCGAGCGGCTCGCCGGCCTGGCCGGCGAAGGCTTCGGCGCGCTCCAGCGCGGCGCGGGACTTGGAGCAGCGGGGGTTGTGGTAGATGCGCATGGATGTTCGATGGAAGGTCAGGATGGATCGGGACGGCACGGGCGCCACCCGGTCTTGACGGGCAAGGCGCCCGGCGGTGTGCGGTGTGCGGTGTGCGGTGTGCGGTGACGGATGTTACCCGCACGGCGCCGGCGCGCGCTTCGTGATTCGGCACAGGCGGTTTCGCGGATGGACAACGCGCTTCGCCGGCGCGGCGAGTATTCCCCCGTGCGGTGCCATGTAGTGAAGGCAGCGCGGGGCGCGGCTCACATCGCCGGCCCGCGCGCTGTCCGCGTGCCATCACGCCCATGCACATGCTCATCCGCCCGACATGAAACGAATCGACGTCCACGCCATCCCGGAGCCCGCCCGGGAGCCGAGCGAGGCTCCCGCGTCCGCCCCGGTCATCGCACAACCGACCGATGCGACCCTGGCCCTGCTGGAAGCCGCCGTGCGCAAGCTGCTGCAGGAACTCAACGGCAACCCCGCGCCGGCGCGGCATGCGAAGAAGCGACGGCGGATCGGCCAGACCGAAGTGGCGGTGCTCGTGTTCGTGACGGAGCGCAAGAATGCGAACGGCCACAGCGAGTGGATCGTGGAGCGCGTGCGGCTGGGCGAGCGCGCGCTCGGCATGGACGTGCTCAGCAACGGCGGCGAGCTCGCCAGCCCGGGCAGCGCCGACATCGGCCCGGTGCAAGGCGATGGGGGCACCACCGGCACCGTGGCTGTCGTCGTGGAGCAGTATGCGTCGCGCACGACCGCGTCGGACGCCGGCACAACGACGCGGCCGGCCTGAGCGCTCAGCCGCCCAGCAGCGCCCCGACCGCGCAGCCCACGACCACGGTCGCGCCGCGCAGGTCGCTCAGCCGGAGGTTCTCGTCAGTGTTGTGGCCGCGGGCTTCCATCAGGGTGCGGGGGCCGGCGCCGTACAGCACGGTGGGCACGCCGCGCGCCGTGTAGTGGCGCGCATCGGTGTACAGCGGCACGCCGTGCACCGGCACGTCGCCGCCGAACACCGCCAGCGCCTGCTGCCGTAGGGCCGCGATCAGCGTCTGCACGCCCGGCAGCTCGGCCAGCGGCTCGGCGAGCAGGATGCGCTCGACCGACACCGCGATCCCCGGCCGCTCGCGCGCCGCGCGTTCGATCACGGCGCGCAGCTCGCCTTCGGCATCGCGCCCGGCCTCTTCCGGAATCATCCGCCGGTCGACACGGAACGTGACCCGATCCGGCACGACGTTGGTGTTGATGCCGCCCTGGATCAGGCCGACATTGAGCGTCGCATGGTCGATGCCCGGCACGGCGGACGTCCGCGTCGCCAGTTCGGCGCGGTAGGCGTACACGGCCTGCAGGATGTGCGTGGCGGCCTCGATGGCATCGAGGCCGGTGTGCGGCATGGCGGCATGCGCCTGCCGGCCGCGCACCGTGACCGCCGCGTGCAGACAGCCGTTGTGCGCCGAGGTGATGCCATGGGCAAACCCCGCCGAGATGGCGTAGTCGGGCCGGGTCAGCCCGTGGTCCAGCAGCCATTTCGGGCCGATGTGGCCGCCCGTTTCTTCGTCGTAGGTGAAGTGCAGCTCGACGGTGCCGTTGAGCCGGGCGCCGCGCCGCTCGGCTTCGATCAGCGCCAGCAGCGCCCACGTGTAGGTGGCGAAATCCGACTTGGAAACCGCCACGCCGCGGCCGAACATGGTCGGGCCGTGCTCGGTCTCGACGATCTCGCCGCCGTACGGGTCGTGCGTCCAGCCCAGGCCCGGCGGCACCACGTCGCCGTGCGCGTTCAGGGCGATGGTCGGCCCGCCCCGGCCGAAGGTGTGCCGCACGATCAGGTTGGTGGCGCTGACCATGCCGGCAGCAAGCACTTCAGCCTCGGGCACGGGATGCGCCTCGACCGCGAGGCCGAGCGCCTCGAGCAGCGCCCTGGCGCGCGCGGCATGCGGGGCGCAGTCGCCGGACGGATTGTCCGACGGCACCTTCACCAGTTCGCGCAGGAAGACGACCTGCTGCGCGTGCGCGGCCTCGACGAATGCGCGGATGTCCGCGTCGATCCCGCTGGCGGCGATGTCGGCCTGAGTCATGTCCGGGTTCCCGTTGCTGTCATTGCGGTTGTGCGGCGCGCAGGGCCGCTTCGGTCAGCCACACCGGCTCGGGCAGATCCTGCTCGTCGCAGTTGGGGCCCTCGCCGCCGCGGTCGACCACGATGAAATCGCTGACCACATCGAGCGCCAGCAGCGGGTGGTGCCACACGCCGCTCGCGTAGTTGACGCCCTGCCAGCCGCGCGTCACGAAGGCGCGCAGCCGGGCCGGGTCCAGTTCGCCGGCCGGGGCCACCACGATCAGGTAGGGCCGGTCGTTGAGCGGGATGAAGGCCTGGCTGCCGCGCGGATGCCGCTCCAGCATCGTCACCTCGAACGGCAGGGCGCGCGGCTGGCCGCGGAACAGGTTGATCAGCGCGCGGCCGCCCTCGCCCACCTCGACGTTGGCCAGGTCATGGAAGCGCGTGGTCGTGCCCTGGTTGATCGGGAACTGCCGGGCGCCCTCCAGTTCGATCACATCGCCGAACGGCGCGAAGGCTTCGCGCGTGAGCGGCTCGATCGCGAGCGCGGTCCGGGCCTCGGCGGCGGCGGTGTCGCGGCTCATTCGAGCGCTCCCCACAGGCGCAGGCGCGAGACGCCGCCGTCCGGGAACATGTTGAAGCGCACGTGGGTGACGGGGCCCAGATCAGCGAGCTCGGCCTCGTAGTAGTGCTGGTGGTCCATCTGCAGCTTCTGCTCGGGCAGCAGTGTCTGCCAGAACATGGCCTGCGTCTTGAGCGTGGCGTCGGTGCCGCCGGTCACGCGCGCGGCCTGGAGGGAGACGCGGTCGGCGAAGTTGCCCTTGAAGTGGGCGGTGTCGACTTCGATCTTGCGGATGCGGCCCGGGTGCGCCAGCGCGATGATGCACCAGTCGTTGCCCGGCTCGCGACGGCGGCGGGTTTCCCAGCCGTCGCCCATGTTGATGCCGCGGCCCGGCATCAGCAGGCTGGAAGCCAGCCCGAAGTGCTGGTTGTTGACCTCGACCACGTAGGCGCCGTTCTCCATCGCGGCCAGGTCGAACAGCGTGGCGCGGTCCGCGCCCTTCCAGTCGACCTGCGGCTGGCCATACACGCGCAGGCGCGCGATGCCGCCGTCCGGGTAGATGTTCACGCGCAGGTGGGTGTAGGCGTGGGTGCCGAACACGTCCAGATAGTGGTGGCTGTTGCCCTGCAGGGTGGTGGACGGAACGATCTCGGTCCACTGCGTGGCGTCGGTCGGCTCGCCGTGCGGCAGGTAGGCGGCGTCGATGGACGCGGCCGGCGGGAAGTTGCCGGTGAAGTGGCTGGTATCGATGTCCACGCCCTTGACCACGCCCGGCCGGGCCAGCTTGACGATGCAGTGGTCATAGCCGCCGTTGCGGCGGCGGCGCGTTTCCCAGCCGTCCATCCACTTGCCGTGGTCGTCGTACTTGCCGGGAATGAAGACGGCCGGCTCGGGGTTGAGCATGCGGTCCTTGGGCGCGAAGAATTCATCGGTCGCGAACGTGGCCACGGCGCCCAGGCGGGGGTCCGCCAGGTTCGGATAGCGGCGCGTGAAGTCGGGGGCGTTCGGATCGAGCGTAGGCATCGCCATGGAAGGCACTCCTTGGTATGGGTCTCGTGGATGTTATAGGGCGGGCCGCGTCGGACAAGCGTGCGACGGGCGGGCCGGCGTGCAGCATTTTATGGAGGCGGATGCGCGGGGCATCGCGGACTGCATGCACTGATCCTAGCACTGGATTCAATAATTGCATACAAAAATTGTATCGCCTATGATGCTGTCACCGTTCGACAATCCGCGCCGACAATCTGCTGCGGCGCATCGAGCGTGACAGAGCCTTTGGACCAATCGCGACAGACGGGCGGCCGGGGCTCGGACACCGTGCAAATCCAAAGGAGGATTCACCATGCAACGCTTCACGCGCCCGTTGTTCGGGCAGGTTTTGATCGCCCTCGCGCTGGGCATCGCGCTGGGCATCTGGGCGCCCGATTTCGCGCAGCACCTCAAGCCACTGGGTGACGGCTTTCTGAAACTCATCAAGATGCTGATCGCGCCGATCGTGTTCTCGGTGGTGGTGGTCGGCATCTGCGGCGCGGGCGAGCTCAAGAAGGTCGGGCGCGTGGGCGGCAAGGCCGTCATCTACTTCGAGGTCGTGACCACCATTGCGCTGGCGTTGGGCATCGCGCTGGCTTATGCATTCGGGCCCGGCCACGGCATGAACGTGGACCCGAAGACGCTCGATGCCTCGGCCATGTCGTCGTACATGACGACGGCCAAGCAGGTGGAGTCGAGCGGCGTGGCGGAATTCCTGCTCAAGCTGATTCCCGACACCTTCGTCAGCGGCTTCATGAAGGGCGACATCCTGCAGGTGCTGCTGGTGTCGATCCTGTTCGGCTGCGCGCTGTCGCTGCTGGGGGAGCGCACCAAGCCGCTGGTCGGCCTGATCGATCAGCTGTCCCACGTGCTGTTCCGCATGATGGCCGTGGTGATCCGCCTGGCGCCGCTGGGCGTGCTGGGCGCGGTGGCCTTCACGGTGGGCAAGTACGGCGCGGGGTCGCTCAAGCAGCTGGGTTTCCTGGTGCTGCTGTTCTACGCGGCGGTGGCGGTGTTCGTGGTGGTGGTGCTGGGCGGCATCCTGCGGCTGGCCGGGTTCAGCATCTTCAAGCTGATCCGCTTCCTGCGCGCCGAGCTGCTGGTGGTGCTGGGCACGGCCTCGTCCGATGCGGTGCTGCCCTCGGTCATGAACAAGCTGGAAAAGATGGGCATCAAGCGCTCGGTGGTGGGCCTGGTGATCCCGACCGGCTATTCGTTCAACCTCGACGCGTTCTCGATCTACCTGACGCTGGCCGCCGTATTCATCGCGCAGGCGACCAATACACCGCTGGCGCTGTCGGACCTGCTGCTGATCCTGGGCGTGGCGCTGATCACCTCCAAGGGGGCGCACGGCATCCCGGGCTCGGCCATCGTGATCCTGGCGGCGACGCTGTCGGTGATTCCCGCCATTCCGGCGATCGGCCTGGTGCTGGTGCTGTCGGTGGACTGGTTCATCGGCATCGCTCGCGCACTGGGCAACCTGCTCGGCAACTGCGTCGCGACGGTGGTGATCGCCGCCTGGGAAAAGGACATCGATCGCGCCCGGGCCAACGCGGTGCTCGACGGCAAGCTCGACATCATCGAGGAAGGCGAGGCGGCGGCGCGCGGCCATGGCATCCAGGTGCCGTCGGCGTCCACGCTGCCTCATGCCTGAGGCCGGGCGGACGGCGGTAAAATCGCGGTCATGACTGAAGAAACACAAGCCGCCGACCTTTCCTCCGAGGGCATTGCCGAAGACATCGCCCAGGCGATCGTCGCCCACCGGCTGCCCCCGGGCACCAAGCTGCGCGAAGAGGCGCTGGCGCGGGTGTACCACGTCAGCCGCACCAAGATCCGCGCGGCGCTGCTGATGCTGGCCAAGGACAAGCTGATCCGCATCGAGCCGGACCGCGGCGCCTTCGTCGCCAGGCCGGACGAGACCGAGGCGCGCGAGGTGTTCGCGGTGCGCCGCGTGCTGGAAGTGGCGCTGGCGCGCGAGTTCATCGCCCGCGCCACGCCCGCCGACTACGCGCGCCTGGAGCAGCACCTGGCCGAGGAGCACGAGGTCGCGGCCAGCACCGATGTCCCCCGCCGCAACCGGCTGATGGCCGACTTCCACCTGCTGATGGCCGACGTGGTCGGCAACAGCGTGCTCAAGGAAATGCTGCGCGAGCTGTCGGCGCGCAGCTCGGTCATCACGATGATGTACCAGTCCACCTACGACGCGGTACGCTCCTCGGAAGAGCACACCGCCTTCCTGGACGCCGCCAAGCGCGGCGACGTCGAAGGCGCCATCGCCCTGATGGAAGAGCACATGGCGCACACCGAGGCCTCGCTGCATTTCACGCTCACGCCCAGCGGCGAGACCGATCTCATCACCGCCCTGCTGGCCTGAGCGCGCGGTGCCGACCTACACCTTGCGCGCGCCGGTCAGGGCCGAGCTGGAGATCCGGAAAAGCCGCTTCATCGGGCTAGCCGTGCCGGTCGAGGACCGCGCCGCCGCCATGGACGTGATCGCCCGGCTGCGCGCCGAGCACCCCGCCGCCACGCACGTCTGCTGGGCCCTGCTGGCCGGCGGGCAATCCGGCATGTCGGACGACGGCGAGCCCTCCGGCACCGCCGGCCGGCCCATCCTCGAAGTGCTGCGCCATCACGATCTGGACGGCACGCTGGGCGCGGTGGTGCGCTACTTCGGCGGGGTCAAGCTGGGCGCCGGCGGGCTGGTGCGCGCCTACACCGACGCCATCGCCACCGCGCTGATGGGGGCGGAGCGCGTCGAGCGCATCGCCCGCACCACGCTCACGCTCGTCACCGACTATGCCGACGAGGCGCGCATCCGCCGCTGGATCGACGATGCTGGCTATGCGCTGGTCGATGCCGCCTACGATGCGGGCGTCACGCTGGCGGTGCGTCTGCCCGTGACGGACGAGGCCGCCGCGCGCACGACGCTGCGGGACCTGACGCAGGGGCGCGTGGTCATCCCGGACTGATGGCCCAGCCGTGCCGGCGCCGGGCCGCCATGCCGACGGCTCAGAAGTCGAGCTGCGCGGGCAGGATCCCCAGCGCGGCGGCGATCCTGTCGCGCGAGGCCTTGCGCAGCCGGTCGCTGCTTTCCTGCTGCGCGTAGGCCGGCTGCGAGATGCCCAGGCGCCCGGCGACCTCGGCCTGCGTCAGCCCCAGGTGTTCGCGCCAGGCGCGCACGGGTGTGGCGCCCTCCACCGTACGCTCGATGACGGCGTGGGGGATCAGGTTGCGGTCTTGCATGCGGCCGGCGATGTATTCCGCATACGGAATCACGACGAAGGCCGGCGCGCCGTCGGGGCCGTAGATCAGCTGCACGTTAGTGCCGGTAGGTGCGTTCATCGCGCTTGCTCACTTCCTGGATGTCTACGATACGAATCCCGTCGTCCCAATCGGAGAGGACACGGTAGTCGCCCACCCGCAGCCGGTAGCCATACCGGTGCTCCCGGAGCGCCCTGACCTGCCGGCAATGCGGCATGGCTTCCAACTGCCCGACCGCCTCCACCAGCACGCGCTGATGCTGCCGGTCGAGCTTGCGCAGCTGCCTGGCTGCCCAGGCCGTCCAGTGGATCGCGTTCATGCCGCGGCCCACGTGGATTCAATAAGTTTATGCGTTATGAGATAAGTTTTCATGCGATGGCGATGACCGCTGCTTTCCGGTCAACCATCGTTCCCGGCACGGCGCGCCGCGTCGATCGGACATCGCCTCAATCTGCGCGCGACCAGTACCCCGGCTGCGCGTAGATCGCCTTCAGGTGCTCGATGAAGAAGCGGATCTTGGCCGGCACCGGCCGCTGCTGCGGATAGACGGCGAGGATGTCGTAGCCGGGCAGCGCGTAGTCGTCCAGCACTGTCATCAGCGCGCCGGATTCCAGCTCGGGCTGGATCTCCCACGTCGAGCGCCAGCCCAGGCCCAGGCCCTCTCCCATCCAGCGGTGCAGCAGTTCGCCGTCGTTGCAGTCGAGATTGCCGCTGACCCGGACGGTGACCATCCTGCCGTTGTGCTGGAAATACCAGCCGCGCTGCTGGCCGCCCTGCAGGTTGAAGGCCAGGCAGTTGTGGCGCGACAGGTCGTCGAGGGTGCGCGGCACGCCGTGCCGGGCGAAGTAGTCGGGCGTGCCGCACACCACGCGCTGGTTCGACGCCAGGCGGATCGCCACGAAGTTCGGATCGATCGCCCCGCCGATGCGGATGCCGAGGTCGTAGCCCTCACGCACCAGGTCGACCACGCGGTCGGTCAGGTTGAACGACAGGCGCACGTCCGGGTTCGCGCGCAGGAAAGCGGGCGCGTGCGGCGCCACGTGCTTGCGCCCGAACGCGGCCGGCGCGGACACGATCAGGTGCCCTGTCGCCTTGTGCCGCCCTTCGGCGACCAGCAGTTCGGCACGGTCCAGTTCCGACAGGGCCTTCTTGCACTGCTCCATGAACACCGCGCCCTGCTCCGTCACGGCGATGCGGCGCGTCGAGCGGTGCAGCAGCTTGACGCCCAGGCGTGCCTCCAGCGCGTTGATGCGCCGGCCGATCATCACCGGGGTCACGTCCTGCGTCAGCGCGGCGGCCGCCATGCTGCCGTGCTCCACCACGGCGATGAAGGCCTCGATCTGCTTGAGCTTGTCCATTCCATCGTCCGAGTCTGCAATGTCCGGACATTGTAGGAACGATTCGGTACCCGAATGATGGTTTCCGGCCCGGTATCACGCCGGCGGCATGGCGGACATGCGGTCGGGCCATGTGGACGGTACGTGGGCATGGGCCCCGATTGCTGCGGTGCGGGAAGGGGCCCACGCATGGCGTCGCGATGCGCGGCGCCGGCGCGATCCCGGCTTCCGGATTGCTGCGCCACGGCATCGTATTCGATACGTAGCGTTCGCAATCAACTGACCAAAACTGCGTTTATCCGTATCCGCATGCGGGAATAGGATCAGTTCCAACCGATTCCCACCCATCCCCCTCCCGGAGACACACCATGCCGAAGATGAGAGCGATCGACGCCGCCGTTGCGGTGCTGGAGCAGGAAGGCATTACCACGGCCTTCGGCGTGCCCGGCGCCGCCATCAACCCGCTGTATTCGGCGCTGCGCCGCGCCGGCAGCATCGACCACGTGCTGGCCCGCCATGTCGAGGGCGCCTCGCACATGGCCGAGGGCTACACCCGTGCCGAGCCGGGCAACATCGGCGTGTGCATCGGCACCTCGGGGCCGGCCGGCACCGACATGATCACCGGCCTGTATTCGGCCTGGGCGGACTCGATTCCCATCCTCTGCATCACCGGCCAGGCGCCGCGCGCGCGGCTGTACAAGGAAGACTTCCAGGCCGTCGACATCGAGTCGATCGCCAAGCCGGTCACCAAGTGGGCCGTGACGGTGCGCGAGCCGGCGTTGGTGCCGCGCGTGTTCCAGCAGGCCTTCCACCTGATGCGCTCGGGCCGGCCGGGGCCGGTGCTGATCGACCTGCCGTTCGACGTGCAGGTCGCCGAGATCGAGTTCGACCCCGACACCTACGCCCCGCTGCCCGTCTACAAGCCCGCCGCCACGCGCGCCCAGGCCGAACGTGCCATCGCGATGCTGTGCGCGGCCGAGCGCCCGCTGCTGGTGTGCGGCGGCGGCGTCATCAACGCCGACGCGGCCCGGCTGATGGCCGAGTTCGCCGAGCTGGTGAACGTGCCGGTGGTGCCCACGCTGATGGGCTGGGGCGTGCTCGCCGACGATCACCCGCTCAACGCCGGCATGGTCGGCCTGCAGACCTCGCACCGCTACGGCAACGCCAACCTGCTCGCCTCGGACTTCGTGTTCGGCATCGGCAACCGCTGGGCCAACCGCCATACCGGCAGCATCGACGTCTACACGAAGGGCCGCACGTTCATCCACGTGGATATCGAGCCCACGCAGATCGGCCGCGTGTTCGGCCCGGACCTGGGCATCGTGTCGGATGCGAAGGCCGCGCTGGAGCGGTTCATTGACGTGGCGCGCGAGTGGAAGGCCGCCGGCAAGCTGCCGTGCCGCCGTGCCTGGAACGCCGACGTGCAGAAGCGCAAGCGCACCCTGCTGCGCCGCTCGGATTTCGATGACGAGCCGATCAAGCCGCAGCGCGTGTACCGCGAGATGAACCGGTACTTCCCGCGCGACGTCCGCTACGTGAGCACGATCGGCCTGTCGCAGATCGCCGCCGCGCAGTTCCTGTCGGTCAACCAGCCGCGCCACTGGATCAACTGCGGCCAGGCCGGCCCGCTGGGCTGGACGATCCCCGCCGCGATCGGCGTGAAGGTGGCCTCGCCCGGCAGCGACGTGGTGGCCATCTCGGGCGACTACGACTTCCAGTTCATGATCGAAGAGCTGGCCGTGGCCGCGCAGTTCAAGGTGCCCTACATCCACGTGGTGGTGAACAACGCCTACCTGGGCCTGATCCGCCAGGCGCAGCGCAACTTCGACATGGACTACTGCGTGCAGCTCGCCTTCGACAACGTCAACGCGCCCGGGCTCGACGGCTACGGCGTGGACCACGTCAAGGTGGTCGAGGGGCTGGGTTGCAAGGCCCTGCGCGTGTTCAGGCCGCAGGACATCGCGCCCGCCTTCGCGCAGGCCCGCCTGCTGATGGCCGAGCACTCGGTGCCGGTGGTGGTGGAGGTGATCCTGGAGCGCGTGACCAACATCGCCATGGGCACCGAGATCGACAACGTGGTCGAGTTCGACACGCCCCTCGACCTGCAAGACACGCTGGACGAAGCCGAAGGCGCCACCACCTGAGCACACGCACCACAGACACGGAGACCGACATGCCGAAGCTGGCTGCCAACCTGACCATGCTGTTCAACGAACACGCCTTCCTCGAGCGCTTCGAAGCCGCCGCGCGCGCGGGCTTCCGCGGTGTGGAGTTCCTGTTCCCCTACGCCTGCCACGCCGACCAGATCGCCGATCGGCTGCACCGCTTCCAGCTCGACCTGGTGCTGCACAACCTGCCTGCCGGCCACTGGGATGCCGGCGAACGCGGCATCGCCGTGCTGCCCGACCGCGTGGGCGAGTTCCAGGACGGCGTGGGCGAGGCGATCCGGTACGCCAAGGTGCTGGGCGTGCGGCAACTCAACTGCCTGGCGGGCATCCGCCCCGAATCGGTGAGCGAGGATGTGGCGCGCCGCACGCTGGTCGACAACCTGACGTTCGCGGCCAAGGCACTGGCGGCCGAGCAGATCGATCTGCTGATCGAGCCGATCAACACCTTCGATCTGCCCGGCTTCTATCTGTGCCGCACGCAGCAGGCACTGGACCTGATCGCCGACGTGGGCGCGGACAACCTGTTCGTGCAGTACGACATTTATCACATGCAGCGGATGGAGGGCGAGGTGGCCAACACGCTGCGCCGTCATCTCGACCGCATCCGCCATGTGCAGTTGGCGGACACCCCCGGGCGCAATGAGCCCGGCACCGGCGAGATCAACTACCCGTTCCTGTTCCGATGGCTGGATGAGATTGGCTACGACGGCTGGGTTGGATGTGAGTACAAACCCAAGGCTGGGACGGTTGAGGGGCTGGGCTGGAGGTCGGCTTACAAGGTTGCTTGATGGGGTGGTCGCCATTGTTTGGCTTTGGTGGTGCATCCCTGGTTTCGTCCCCCGCCGAAGCCGGGCTTAGTGGTGCAACCCTTGTTTCATCCCCTGGCGGGGCTGACCTACTTTCTTTGTCTTGCCAAAGAAAGTAGGCAAAGAAAGGCGCGCCCGATGCGGCGAAAGCCTCCTTGAATTTGTGTTGCAGGGAGGGGAGGCAAACTCGCTTCGCTCAGACAGCCTCCCCTCTTTTTCCTCCCTGCAACACAAATTCAAGGCGCCGCATAGGGCAAGGGAAAAGCAAACCATCTGACACGAGACGTACCACCAAGATTGGCTTTGGCGTTTGCCTATGAGTACCGACGGTTTGGCCGTTCCTGCCCTAGATGGCGCCTTGAATTTTTGTGACGGGGAGGAAAAAGGAAGGGGGCTGTTTGAGCGCAGCGAGTTTGCCCCCTTCCCCTCCCCGTCACAAAAATTCAAGGGGAAGTCGCCATCTCGGGCGCGCCTTTCTTTGCTTACTTTCTTTGGCAAGACAAAGAAAGTGAGTCGGCCCCGGCAGGGGACGAAACAAGGGATGGACCACCACGGCCCACCCCAATACTCAACCGACATCAACCAAGGAGCCCCTCACCATGGCAACCTCCCTCAACCTCGGCTTCATCGGCCTCGGCATCATGGGCGCCCCCATGGCCGGCCACCTGCGCGCCGCCGGCCACACGCTGTTCGTGCACGACGTCAATCCGGCCCCGGCCGCGCTGGTGGACGCGGGCGTGACGGTCTGCACCAGCGCGGAGGAAGTCGCCAAGCGCGCCGACATCGTGTTCATCATGGTCCCCGACACGCCGCATGTGGAAGCGGTGCTGTTCGGCGAGAAGGGCGTGGCCAAGGCGCTCAAGGATGCAGGCAAGGCCGCCGCGGCCGGCAGGATCGTCGTCGACATGAGCTCGATCTCGCCGATCGCCACCAAGGACTTCGCCGCGCGCATCAACAAGCTGGGTGCGCAGTATCTGGACGCGCCGGTGTCCGGCGGCGAGGTGGGCGCACGGGCCGCGTCGCTGACGATCATGGTCGGCGGCGCGCAGGCCGCGTTCGAGCGCGTGCTGCCGCTGTTCCAGCGCATGGGCAAGCACATCACGCTGGTGGGCGGCAACGGCGACGGCCAGACCACCAAGGTGGCCAACCAGATCATCGTGGCGCTGAACATCCAGGCGGTGTCGGAGGCGCTGCTATTCGCCTCCAAGGCGGGTGCCGATCCGGCCAGGGTGCGCGAGGCGCTGATGGGCGGCTTCGCGGCGTCGCGCATCCTGGAGGTGCACGGCGACCGCATGGTCAAGCGCACCTTCGACCCGGGTTTCCGCATCGAACTGCACCAGAAGGACCTGAACCTGGCCCTGCAAGGCGCGAAGGCGCTGGGCGTGGCGCTGCCCAACACCGCCACCGCCCAGGAGCTGTTCAACACCTGCGCGGCCAACGGCCTGGGCAAGCAGGATCACTCGGCGCTGTGCCGCGCGATCGAGATCATGTCGAACCACGCGATCGCCTGAGCCGCGCGGCCGAGGCAGCGGCTTCCGGCCCGGGCGCTCAGACGACCTTGGAGTAGCGCGGGACGCCGCCCACAGTCGGCACCTGCACGTGGACCGCGTGCAGGTGCGCATCGAACACCATGGCGATGCGCCGCACCAGCAGCCGCCCCTGCGGCGTGATGACGATGCGCTCGTCGCCCACCTTCACCAGGCCAGCATCTTCGAGCGGCGCCAGCGCGGTCAGCTCACTGGCGAAGCTCTGCCGGAAGTTCAGCCCGTGGCGGGTGCCGAACAAGCGCATGTCCAGCTCGAAGCCGCACATCAGTTCGCCGATCAGGGCACGGCGCACATGGTCGTCCGGCGTCAGGGTCAGGCCGCGCAGCACCGGCAGCTCGCCCGCGTCGATACGCGCGTAATAGGCATCGAGCTCTTTTTCGTTCTGCGCATAGACATCGCCGACGCGGCTGATGGCGGACATGCCGAAGGCCAGCAGGTCGCAATCGGCGTGCGTGGAATAGCCCTGGAAGTTGCGCTGCAACCGCCCTTCGCGCTGCGCGATGGCGAGCGCGTCGTCGGGCCGCGCGAAGTGGTCCATGCCGATGTAGACGTAGCCGGCGGCCACCAGCCGCTCCACCGTCATCGCCAGCAGGTCGAGCTTCTCGTCGGCGCTCGGCAGCGCGAGCGCGTCGATGCGGCGCTGCGGCTTGAACAGGTGCGGCAGGTGCGCGTAGCTGTAGACGGACAGGCGGTCGGGCGCCATCTCCAGCACCCGGTCCAGCGTGGCGTTGAAGGTTGCGGTGTGCTGGTGCGGCAGGCCATAGATCAGGTCGAAGCTGATCGACTCGAAGCCGAGCCGGCGCGCGGAATCGACCACGCGGCGCGTCTGTTCCACGCTCTGGACGCGGTGGATGGCGCGCTGCACGTCGGCGTCGAAATCCTGGATGCCGAGGCTCGCGCGGTTGAAGCCCAGGCCGGCCAGCACCTCCAGCGTGGCGTCGCTGGCGTGGCGCGGATCGAGCTCGACGGAGATTTCCGCATCGGAGGTCAGGGCGAAGTGCTCGCGCGTGGCGGCCATCACATCGCGCATCTCGTCGTGCGACAGGAAGGTGGGCGTGCCGCCGCCCCAGTGCAGCTGGGTCGCCTGGCGCAGCGGGCCGATGTGCCGGGCGACCATCGCCATCTCGCGCGCCAGTGCGCCGATGTAGCGCGCGCTGCGGGTGTGGTCCTTGGTCACGACCTTGTTGCAGCCGCAGTAGTAGCAGAGGTTGGCGCAGAACGGCAGGTGCACGTACAGCGACAGCGGCGCATGCAGCGCGGGCGCGATGGCGGCGCGCCGATGCAGGGCGTCCAGGTAGGTATCGGTGCCGAAGCCCGTGTGGAAGCGGTCTGCCGTCGGGTACGACGTGTAGCGCGGGCCGTGTGTGTCGAAGCGCTGCGCCAGCGCGCGCACCTGCGGCGCGGACCAGCGGAACGGCGCATCGTTGGCGGCCGCGGCATCGGCGGCCGGCTGGGCGAAGGGGAACATGATCGTGGGGTGCGATGGGGATGGTTCATCGTAAGTCCGGGGCCCGGGCGTCGCGTTGACATGCATCAACGTCGATCGATGCATGGCGCGGCGCGCGGATCCAACCGATCTCCACGCCGGTGGGTGTCCGGCGTCACGGCGATGTCACAGACGCGGCCCTACCATCGCCGATCGGCGCCAGCCCGCCCGCACGGCGGCCAACAAGAACAACCGGCGCCATCGAACCATCCTTGGGGGGAGCGAGATGTGGAAGACACGGGTACGCGGCGGTCTGCGCACATTGCACTGCGCGGTCGCCATGGTGGCGTTGACGGCACATGCGCAGAGCGGCCCGCCGCTGGTGGTCGGCCAGCTGACCGAGCGCGGCGGGGCGCAGGCGGATTTCGCGCGCGATTTCATGGCCGGCGCCAAGGTGGCCTTCGATGCCGCCAACCAGGCGGGCGGCATCCGTGGCCGGCGCATCACGCTGGTCCGCCGTGAAGTCGACGTGGCCGAGGCCGTCCCGCAGGCCGTCGAGCTGATCGAGCGTGACCATGTGGAAGTGCTGTTCGGCGTCAGCGAGCGGCTGCTGAGCGCGCTGGCGGCCACGCCCGAGATCGTGCGGCGCGATGTGCCGCTGCTGGCGCCGCTGTCGGGCGCCGCCTCCAGCGCAGGCAATGTCTGGTTCACCCGGCCCGATTACGACAGCGAGATCGTCGCCGCGCACAACCGGCTGCGCCAGTTCGGCATGCGGCGCATCGCGCTGGTGACGGCCGCGAGCTTCGATCCGCAACTCGGCGCGCGCCTGCGCAGCGCCCTGGCCAGCGACGACAGCGCCGAAACGCTCGACCTCTACACGCTCACCGGCGACCCCGGCGACCTGGCCGCCCGCATCGCGCCGACCAAGCCCACCGCCGTCATCGTTGCCGGCGATACGCTCGCCTACGCCAGCGTGGGCCGCGCCCTGGCGCAACGCGGGTGGTACGGGTTCCTGGTCGGGCTGTCGTCGGTCAATCCGCAGGTGGCGCGCGAAATCCTGGGCAACGGCTACAGCGGCGGCATGCTGCTCGCGCAGACCGTACCCAACCCGGCCGGCGGCGGCCTGAAGATCACGCGCGAGCACATCGCGCGGATGAAGCAGTTCCTGGACGAGCCGCCCTCCACCGCGACGCTGTCGGGCTACATCGCGGCCAGCTTCCTGATCCAGGCGATCAGCGCCGCGGGCGGCAAGGCGAGCGGCCCGGAACTGCGGCGGGCGCTGCAGACGCGCGTCGATCTCGGCGGGTTTACGCTGGACTTCACAAAGGGAAACCGGGGCAGCGCGTTCGTGGACCTGAACTACATCCAGGGCACCTCCAACTGAACACCGGCGTGCGCCGGGCCTACTGCAATGCCGGGCCCGGCACGACGAACGCGCCCGGGATGCCCAGCGCGGCACAGGTCGACGCGTCGATGTCGATCCAGCACGCCACGACCGGCCGGCCGCCGATGCAGCGCACCGGGCCGGCATGATGGGCCCGCACGCCGATGCGGCGGAACAGCCGGACCATGCTGACAAAGGTCACGCCGATCAGTCGCCGCGCCCCGCGCTGCGCCGCGCATTGCACCACGGAAGCGAGCATCGGCCGTACGGCCCAGTCCGGTCGCGCGCCCCGCGCGCGGGACGCGCCGGAACGCGCCGCGAAGCGCGAGAGCTCCCACACCCTCGGCGACTCCGGCGCCGGCACGCCGCGCATCAGCAGCGGCGCGAACACGTCCTTGAGCAGATAGGGCCGCGTGGTCGGCAGCAGGCGCGCGCAGCCGCAGATGGCCCCGTCCGCATCGCGGGCGACAACATAGACCGTGTCGTCGCGGTCGTATTGGTCGCGCTCGAACCTGCCGTCGGCCATGGGCAACTGCCAGCCGAGCTGCCCGACGAAGATCTGGTGGCGATAGTGCGCAAGCGCCGCATCGACGGCTTCGGGCAGCCGCTCGCCGCCGTGAATGAATGTCCGCATTGTCTCCTCGATTTTTTTCGGAGCGGATTACAACGCACCGGCCCGGGGCCGATAACTGTCAAGATTGACAGGGTGCGATGCGCACCCGCGGCGGCGATCGCGTAGCCTCGGGGTCGCATCGTGCCGCGGATTTGAAGGACCCGTCGACATTGCTTATAAAGGCTCTAGCGCAACGTCTCGCACGACCGTTCGCATGCCCGGCGCTCACGGTCACAAGAAGAAAAGCGGAATTTGCCGCGCCCCAGGAACACGGACGCAGGCCGCCTGCCGGCGGCCGGTCCAGTCGCCATCGAAGCATCATCTGGATGTCCTCCCCCGATCGATACGGAGCGATACCGAAGCGCGGTACGGTTCGAGCACGGGCTGTTCACAGTGGCATGCGGGGGCTCCCATGGGACCAGGCTTCCAGGACGCGTATCACGCGTTCCATACGGCGCAGGACGAGCGCCAGCTTTTTCGGCAGATCGCATCCGTCGTCCGGCAGCTCGGCTTTGACTACTGCTGCTACGGCATCCGCGTGCCCTTGCCGGTCTCCAAGCCCGCTGTCGCCATCTTCGATACGTATCCGGCAGGCTGGATGGAGCACTACCAGGCCAGCGGCTTCCTGGAGATCGATCCGACCGTGCGCACCGGCGCAAGCAGCAGCGATCTGATCATCTGGCCGGTGTCCATCCGTGATGAGGCCGCGCGGCTATGGTCGGATGCGCGCGATTTCGGCCTGAACATCGGCGTCGCGCGCTCGAGCTGGACGGCGCACGGCGCGTTCGGCCTGCTGACGCTGGCGCGCCGCGCCGATCCGCTCACGGCGGCCGAGCTTGAGCAGCTGTCGGCCACCACCAACTGGCTGGCCAACCTGGCGCACGCGCTGATGAGCCCGTTCCTGATGCCCAAGCTGGTGCCCGAATCCAGCGCGGCGCTGACCGCGCGCGAGCGCGAAGTGCTGTGCTGGACAGGCGAAGGCAAGACCGCCTACGAGATCGGACAGATCCTCCGCATCTCCGAGCGCACGGTCAATTTCCACGTCAACAACGTACTGCTGAAGCTGGCGGCCACCAACAAGGTGCAGGCGGTGGTCAAGGCGATCGCCATCGGACTGATCTAGCGCCCGTCGGGCGCAGGGGCGCGTCAGGCGGCGAAATCGATGGCCAGTTGCCAGCGGAAGCATCCGAGCACGTTGGCTTCGCGATCGAGGAGGGTCGCATCGATGCGGGCCTCGACCGGCTCGTGGGCAAGCACCTGCATTTGCCAGAAGGCGTCGGTCGCGCGATGGCGTGCCGGGTGCGGCTGTTCACCCAACTGCGGCACCAAGGCTTCCGCGTGGGAATTGACCACGGGCTGCGGATCGGACAGCGCCCGGGCGCCGGACAGCTGGAGGGATGTCACCAGCACCGCATGCTCGGTCAGCAACGATGGCGTGGCGGCGCGGATGCGCACCAGCGCACCGATGGGCGCGCACACCGTCAACCGGCCACTGTTGGGCGCGGTCGGCGCGCCGGCTCCCGGTGCGAAGGCATAGCAGCATTGCGCGCCGACCGGTGTCGGGGCATCCGGTGTGCGGCTGGCCTCGGGATGGCTCGACAGCAATGTCACGGCATCGAAGATGAGCATCACATCGACCACGCGCACCGGCGCATCGGGATGGGAAGGCGATTGCGGAGTGGACATCTTCGTTGATCGGTCGGTATCGGCGGCATGGGACGCCGCTGGCAGCGCCCCATGTATCGGGACGGCGCGCGGGCACCGAAGGCCCGCGCGCCCCGGAGCCTGGACTCAGGCGTTGCGGATGCTGATGAACGGGTCCCACTGGTAGCAACCGCACAGGTTGCCGGCACGATCGTAGATCGAGAAGCAGAAGTGATACGTCACGCGTCCGGTCTTGCGCGTCGTGCAGTTCCAGAAGTAGTTCCAGATGGTTTCCTTCTTGGGCTTGGTCGGCTCCGACGGATTCGGCACCGGCACGGTCACCTGCGCGTCGATCGGCGTCGGCGGCGTGATCAGATCGCCCCCGGCGGTCGGGATGAACTTGTAGAAGATGACGCTGTATTCGAAACCGAGCGATAGCGAGGTCTCGCGCCAGCGGATCACGTCACCGACGGCCGCGGCGATATCCAGCTCGCCACCCGCCTGGCCGCTCACGACCTGGCCCTGCGTGACGATCATGTAGATGTACCGGAAATCGATGAGCGGGGGGGCGGCCATGCTGTTGTTCTTGCCGTACCGGGCGAGGATCGCCTCGGTATCGATATTGACCATCACATCGGTAATGCGAGACATGGGAACTCCTGCAGAAGGAATGGGATGCGGTCCGACGCGCGCACGCGGAAAGCGGGCCGAACCGAGGCGATCGCCTGTAGTGCAAGCCGCAAGAACCGATCAGCCCAGCGGCCAGTTCAGCACGGCGATGCCGTCGTTGTAGTCGTTGTCGGTGCCGTCTTCCGAGCCCACCATCGCGAAGTTCAGCTTGTTGGCCAGGATGGTCTGGTTCGACACGAGATCGGACGGCTTGCCGTTGACCGACACCTGGATCTTGATCGCGCCGCTGCCCGAGTTGAGCACCTGGCTGCCGAGCAGCTTGTCGCTCGTGCCGGAGCCGGTGAACGTTGCCTTCACGACGTTGTCGACCAGGACCTGGATGGTCTGGGTGTTCGCTGCATTTGCAAATGCCGTCACACCGAAGCTGGTGTTGGCGGGAAGCGTGAATACACCTTGCTGAGCCATAGCGAGTGAATCTCCGAAAGTCGTGTGGTCTGCACTGGCCGAAGCGGCCGCCGGTGGGTGGCGCGCTTCGGGACGGCCGGCAGAATGCGGCACCGTCACAGTCCGTGCGATGCGCGGCGCTGTCGTGCAGGTACTCTAAGTTTCGGGATGTGGTCCCTGTAGCTGTCAGCGCTGACAGGTGCGCGATTGCACGCTGGCATGCTTAGAACGTTGGCTTGGAACGTTGTGATGCGCGTGCGCGGGGATGCGGCCCGGGAGCGCTCGGGCCGGGGCGGCGCACCCTTGCCGGGCGCGGCTTGCGCGGGTTACGCCGCGGTCTTCTTTGCGGCCAGCAGGCCCTTGAGCGCCCCGAGGCGGTCCTTCGGCGACATGGCGGGCATGGTGTCTTCCGGGGTCGGGCCGGCGTCGTCGCCCAGCTTCATCTCGGCGATGAAGCGTGACGGTTCGCACACCACGGTCTCTCGCGCGCGCTTGCGCCTCTTGCACCAGGTGATATGCAGGCTGCGCTGGGCGCGGGTGATGCCGACGTACATGAGGCGGCGTTCTTCCTCGATCTTCTCGTCGGTCAGGTCGTCGTCTTCGCGGCAGTGGGGCAGGATGCCCTCTTCCACGCCCACCAGGAACACGTGCGGATACTCCAGGCCCTTGCTCGCATGCAGCGTGGACAGGCGCACCGCGTCCGGGTCCTCCTCCTTGCCTTCGAGCATGCTGATGAGCGCGATGGTCTGCGTGAGCTCCAGCAGGTTCTTGCCGGTATCCATCAGGCCGTCGGCGTTGTCGTAACCGGTGGCCTCCTCGGCTTCGAGGTTCTCCGGCTTGGTGCCCTTGCGCTTGAGCCAGTCGAGGAACTCCAGCACGTTGGTCCACTTGTTCTGGGCCTGGCGCTCGTCGTAGGTGTCGTACAGGTAGGCCTCGTAGTGGATGCCGCCCATCATCTCGTCGAGCAGCGTGCTGGCCGGCTCGCGCGCGGCGCGGTCCGACAGGCGGACGATGAATTCGCAGAACACCCGCAGCGGCTCCAGCTGGCGCGGCGCCAGCTTGGCCTCGATGCCGCCCATCATCGCCGCCTCGAACAGCGATACCTTGGCCTGCCCCGCGAACGCGCCGAGTACCTCCAGCGTCGCGTTGCCCACGCCGCGCTTGGGCGTGGTGACGGCGCGGATGAAGGCGGGATCGTCGTCGGCGTTGGCGATCAGGCGCAGGTAGGCGCACAGGTCCTTGATCTCGGCCTTGTCGAAGAAGCTCTGGCCGCCCGAGAGCACATACGGAATGCGCTCGCGCCGCAGGATCTGCTCGAACAGCCGCGCCTGGAAATTGCCGCGGTACAGGATGGCGTAGTCGCGGAACTGCGCGCGCCGCTCGAACTTGTGCGCGGAGAGCTTGAACACCACGCTCTCGGCCTCGTGCTCCTCATCGTTGGCGCCCGACACGTTGATCGCATCGCCCATGCCGTGCTCGCTCCACAGCGTTTTTTCGAACAGCTTGGGGTTCTGCGCGATCACCGCGTTGGCGGCGTTCAGGATGCGCACGGTGGAACGGTAGTTCTGTTCCAGCTTGATGACCTTCAGGCTGGGGAAATCGGTCTGCAGCAGCTTGAGGTTGTCCAGCGTCGCGCCGCGCCAGCCGTAGATCGCCTGGTCGTCGTCGCCCACCGCCGTGAAGGCCGGCGCGCGCAGGTGCGAGCCGCCGGCCAGCAGCTTGAGCAACTGGTACTGGCAGGCGTTGGTGTCCTGGTATTCGTCGACGAGGAAGTAGCGCAGGCGGTTCTGCCACTTCAGGCGCACGTCTTCGTTGCGCGCGAACAGCTCGGCCGGGATGCGGATCAGATCGTCGAAATCCACCGCCTGGTAGGCATGCAGCGTGGCGACGTAGTTGCGGTAGACCAGCGCGGCCTGGTGGTCATCGGCGCTGTTGTTGGCGATGGCCTCGGCGATGGCGGCTTCCGGATCGACGAGACCGTTCTTCCACAGCGAGATCGCGCTCTGCACACGGCGGATCAGCTGCTTGTCCGTCGTCGCCAGCTGCTCCTGGATCAGGCCGAAGCAATCGTCCGAATCCATGATCGAGAAGCGCGGCTTCAGGCCCACGTGCTCGGCCTCCGCGCGCAGGATCTGCACGCCCAGCGAGTGGAAGGTACACACCGTCAGCTGCTTGATGGGGATGCGCTTGCCGTCCTCGCGCGTCTTGCCGTCCATCAGCTTGGCCACGCGCTCCTGCATTTCCTTGGCCGCCTTGTTGGTGAAGGTGACGGCGGCGATGTGGCGCGGCTCGAAGCCCTTGTCCAGGATCAGGTGCGCGATCTTCTGCGTGATCACCCGGGTCTTGCCGGAGCCCGCGCCCGCCAGCACCAAGCACGGACCATCGAGGTAGTGCACACCTTCGGATTGGGCAGCATTGAGCCCGTGGGCAAGACCGGAAGACATGGGGATCAGCAGGCGGGATGACGGTGAGGCGGGGTGGGATGGTAGCACGGGCAATCCGGGCCCGACGGGGTGGCCGAGCCGCGCATTGCGCCGCCTGATGCGGGAAATCGCCCCCGTGTGCGCGGCAGTCGACAGGACGTGCCTGCCCCCTGGTTTGCCGCCGGGTCCGGTATGCCCGCGCACCCGGTCCGGCACGGCGACGATTCGCTCGCGGGCGAACCTTCGGGACAGGGCTCCTCCCTTCGCATGCGGCCGCGCAACGGCATGCCCGACCCGCTGACCTACACCCTCTTTCCACTCTCCTTCGACACGCACATGCCGATCGAAACCAGATATACCAACATCTACGTGCAGTCCCTCGTCAACACGCCGGCGGCGCTGGAGACGCCAAGCAGGACGCACATCAAGCGCTCGACATCATCAACTCGCGCCAGGCCGGTAACCAGTTGCTGAGTGAGCTCAGCGAGCTGTGCCGGGCACGGCGGCACAAGATCACCGTACAGGAGCTGGAGTCGGACGGGGAACCTCGCTCGCGGCCCGTGCTCTCTAGGCACCAGATCGAGCAGCACGCACCGAGGACGTTCAGAGAAAACCGCGACAAAGCCTGTGAACTGGCAGAAAAGTACGACGGCTGGCTCGGCAGGAAGCCCGGCGAGGGCGCCAGCGTCATCGTCGATTGGTCGATGGACCACAGCAGCATGACCTTCAGCGCGAGCGGCTCGCCGACCGGCACCGGCCCGAGCCATGTCGACAAGATTTCCCAGCTGGCCCATGAACTGATCCATGCAAAGCACATGGTGGCCGGCACATGGAAAGGCCGGTGGGGCGATGACAGGGACCCGAAAACATCCGCCGGCAAAGAGGAACTGAGAGCGGTCGGCCTCGGCAAGTACGAATATGCCAAGACCGGCGAGCCATCGGAGAACGCCATCCGGGACGAGCACGGGCTGCCACTGCGGCGCAAATACTGAGGCGGCGCGGCCCGGCGCTCGTGCCGGGCGGCTGCGGTTGCGCGCAGTGACACGGCGTGCGCAGGCTCGCCGGACGCCGGCCGAAGAAAGCGATAGGTGCGGCCGCTCCTGCCGGATGGCGCAGAGCGGCCCCGATCTAGATCACCCGCTTCAGATAGGGCACCTTTCGCAACACGAGCGCAACCATCAGGGAGCCGCCGAATATCAGCACCGAGAGGACCGGCACGGAGAGCAAGGGATAATAATCCTTCGCCTTGAAATAAAAAAACCGGACCGACTCCAGGAACACCGGGTGCACCAGATAGATGCCAAGCGTCAGGGCAGACACCACACCCAGTCGCTCGGCAACCGGCTCGCTGAAACTGAGCGATTTCAGCAGCCACATCAACGCGATGGACATCGGTATGACCGAGATGCTGAGATAGCCATAGAAATAGAGGCCTCTGTCAAGCCCTTGCCTGTGGGCCAGAAAATAGCACCCCACCGCCGTCAGAAAAACCGATGCGACAAACACCATCAGGGAAACAAGTTTCCCGCCATCCCGTTTGCTGGTGGCAATCAGGTGCCCGCAGATGAAATAGGGCACGTAGGGGAGAAACCAGAATAGGAAAACCTCGCCATCATCGTCGGAGAACGCGCCATACAGCTCATCCAGGGCGGAAAAGAAGAACATCACGGCGACAAAGAACCACAGCTCGCTTCGCTTGGAATGCCTGACCAGCGTCCGGATCAGCGGGGTAAATAAATACAGGCCGACGATCATGAACAGGAACCACATGTGGTAGTGGGGCTTCCCTCTCGCCACGCTCTTCACGGCCTCCGCCAAGCCGAATTCCGCTCCCGAGAACCTGGCCTTGATGGCATTCCAGAAGATAAAGGCAATCGTCCAGAACATCAGGGGCAGCACGATTCTCTTGACCCGCCGCCTGTAGAAGGCGGCCGCGTTTTCCACCCGGCTTTCATCCAGCAGCAACGCGCCGCTGATCATGACGAAAACCGGCACGCACCAGCGAACCAGCGAGTCATAGATATTTCCGTGCCACCAGGTCAACGAACCAAAATCCGCTTCAGTCACAACGGATGCCGATATGTGCAGAAAGACAACCGCAAAGATGGAAATCACTCTCGCCGCGTCAAGCCAAGCCATCTAATCTCCCTTTTTTAAAATCATCACTCATTGTGGAAGGCGCCGAAGTCAGTGTAGTAACCCACATTTCCAAGCGCATCCCGCAACATAAAATGAGACCGAGAAGGCGCCGGCGAGCAAAAATCAAATCACAAGGTGGCGGAATGAATTCAATGGATATGAAAATTATGAAATGGTCATGGCGTCATTTTGAAAGGCATTATCATGAATAACCCTGATATCTGGCTTCCGTGCTCGTGAAAATCAGGCGCTCGCCGGCTTGCGTGATCCAATCCGTGCCGTTCGGACAGAGCGGGGGGCGCCTCGCCATTCGGCGCCATACCTTGGTGCGGCCCCGATGTTTCGAACCCCGCTGTGCCCTCTTCAACCGTTTCCGTCTTGTCCGCATATCGCTGCCGGCCTGCGACCGGCGCGGCAAGGCCGGAACCGCGCCCCGCCCCAATTGACAATCCCTCCCCCCTTCCGTACATTCCGGCCATCCATCCGGGAGAGCGCGTCGGCCGCATACGGCCAGTCGCCGCCGAAGGGGTAGCACCCGAAAACTCTCAGGCATCCAGGACCGGGTGGATCGGCTGGGCATGCGTCCGGCCGCACTCTGGAGAGCGGCGCCGCGCCACCATCGCGGGCGCCCACCGAAGGGGCTCACGGAACCGTCGCACGCGTTGTGCCGCTTCCCAATCTCTCAGGTACCAAGGACAGAGGGGCCACCCGCGC
This sequence comes from Ralstonia nicotianae, assembly GCF_018243235.1. NCBI lineage: Bacteria > Pseudomonadati > Pseudomonadota > Betaproteobacteria > Burkholderiales > Burkholderiaceae > Ralstonia > Ralstonia nicotianae. The sequence continues at coordinate 187,861 of NZ_CP046674.1, read as the reverse complement.
AGCATGATCTTCATGGCGTCACCATGAGGCGTCAGGCTGCGCGGGTGGCCTTTTTGCTTTTTGGCCCCGAACCACACGCGCCGCGCGCCCAGGCCACCTGGCGGCGCTCCTGCCGAGAGATTCCATGACGCTCCAACACACGCCGCTCAATGCCATCCACCGCTCGCTGGGCGCCCGCATGGTCGACTTTGGCGGCTGGGACATGCCGGTCAACTACGGCTCCCAGATCGAGGAACATCACGCCGTGCGCCGCGATGCCGGCATCTTCGACGTCTCGCACATGTGCGTGGTCGACCTGACCGGTGCGCGGGTGCGCGATTTCCTGCGCGGGCTGCTCGCCAACAACATCGACAAGCTGCAGACCCCGGGCAAGGCGCTCTACACCTGCATGCTCAACCCCAAGGGCGGCGTGATCGATGACCTGATCGTCTATTTCTTCCGCGAGGACTGGTTCCGCCTGGTGGTCAACGCCGGCACCGCGCCGACCGACATTGCATGGATCGTGGCGCAGAACGCCGCCGCCGGCACGGGCGTGGCCATCACGCCGCGCCGCTCCGACAACAACGCGGGCGCGGAACCCCTCGGCATCGTGGCCGTGCAGGGCCCGAACGCGCGCGCCAAGGCCTACGCCGCCTTGCCGGGCACGCAGGCGGTGGGCGAGGCGCTCAAGCCGTTCAACGCGGGCTTCGCCACCATCGACGGCGTGGGCGAGATCATGGTCGCGCGCACCGGCTACACGGGGGAAGACGGCTTCGAGCTGGTGGTGCCCGCCGCGCAGATCGCCGGCGTCTGGGAGCGCCTGCTGCAGGCCGGCGTGCGCCCCTGCGGCCTGGGCGCACGCGACACGCTGCGCCTGGAAGCCGGCATGAACCTCTACGGCCAGGACATGGACGAGCACGTCTCGCCGCTGGACGCGGGCCTGGCCTGGACGGTCGACCTGCAAAGCGAGCGCGACTTCAACGGCAAGGCGGCGCTCGCCGCCAACGGCCAGCGCGACCAGTTCGTCGGCCTGCTGCTGCGCGACAAGGGCGGCGTGCTGCGCGCCCACCAGAAAGTCATCACGGCCGCCGGTGACGGCGAAATCACCAGCGGCACCTTCAGCCCCAGCCTGTCGCAGTCGATCGCGCTGGCGCGCCTGCCCAAGGACGTGGCCATCGGCGCGGACGTGCAGGTCGAGATCCGCGACCGCAGGCTGACCGCGACTGTGGTTAAACTGCCGTTCGTGCGCAATGGCAAGGCGCTGGTCAGCTGAATCCCGAATTCGAACCCATCCTCATCCTTCTTCCGGAGAACCCTTCATGAGCAACACGCCCGTAGAGCTGAAGTACACCGAATCCCACGAGTGGGTCCGCACGGAGGCCGACGGCACGCTGACCATCGGCATCACCGACCTGGCGCAGGAGCAGCTCGGCGACATCGTCTTCCTGGAGCTGCCGGACACCGGCCGCCAGGTCAAGCAGGGTGAAGCGATTGCCGTGGTGGAGTCGGTCAAGGCCGCCTCCGACATCTACGCGCCGGTGTCGGGCGAAGTGATCGCCAGCAACGCCGATGCCACCGAGTCGCCCGAGTCGGTCAATGAAGACGCCTATGACGCCTGGCTGTTCAAGATCAAGCCGGCCAACGCCGACGACGTGAACGCCCTGCTGTCGGCCGACCAGTACCAAGCCAAAGCCGGGGCGTAAGCCTCGCCCCGCACCGGCGCGCCCGACCCGCGCGCCGGCCTGATCGTTTTACGAGCCCTTGCCATGAACGCTCCGCACCCCGCTTCCGCGGCCCTGACCCAGACCCTCGCCGCACGCCCCACCCTGGCCGAGCTGGAGGCGCGCGACGCCTTCGCCGAACGCCACATCGGCCCGTCGCCCGATGAGCAGGCCGCGATGCTTGCGACCCTCGGCTACGCTAGCCGCGCCGCGCTGATCGACGCCGTGATCCCGCCCGCCATCCGCCGCCAGGACGGCATGCCGCTGGGCGAGTTCACCCAGCCGCTGACGGAAGAAGCGGCGCTGGCCAAGCTGCGCGGCATCGCCGGCCAGAACCGCGTGGTCAGGAGCCTGATCGGCCAGGGCTACTACGGCACCCATACGCCGGGCGTGATCCTGCGCAACATTCTCGAGAACCCGGCCTGGTACACCGCCTACACGCCCTACCAGCCCGAGATCTCGCAAGGCCGCCTGGAAGCGATGCTGAACTTCCAGCAGATGGTGATGGACCTGACGGCGATGGATATCGCCAACGCGTCGATGCTCGACGAAGCCACCGCCGCCGCCGAAGCGATGACGCTGCTGCAGCGCGTGGGCAAGCACCCGTCCAACGTCTTCTTCGTGGCTGACGACGTGCTGCCGCAGACGCTGGACGTGGTGCGCACGCGCGCCGAGCCGATCGGCGTACAGGTCGTGACCGGTCCGGCCGCCGACGCCGCCAAGCACAACGCCTTCGGCGTGCTGCTGCAGTATCCGGGCACCGGCGGCGCGCTGCTGGGTGGGCTGTCGACGTACCAGGCGCTGACCGACGCCGTGCACGCTGCCGGCGGCCTGGTCGTTGCCGCGGCCGACCTGCTGGCGCTGACGCTGCTGGCCGCTCCGGGCGAATGGGGCGCCGACGTGGTGATCGGCAACACGCAGCGCTTCGGCGTGCCGTTCGGCTTCGGCGGCCCGCACGCCGGCTACATGGCCGTGCGCGATGCGTTCAAGCGCTCGATGCCCGGCCGCCTGGTGGGCGTGACGGTCGATGCGCAGGGCAACCCGGCCTACCGCCTCGCGCTGCAGACGCGCGAGCAGCACATCCGCCGCGAGAAGGCCACCTCCAATATCTGCACCGCGCAGGTGCTGCTGGGCGTGATGGCGTCGATGTACGCCGTCTACCACGGCCCGCAGGGCCTCAAGCGCATCGCCCAGCGCGTGCACCGCCTGACCGCCACGCTGGCCGCCGGCCTGCGCCAGATCGGCTACACGCTGGAGGCCGGTGCCTTCTTCGACACGCTGACCGTCGCCACCGGCCCGCGCACCGCCAACCTGCACATCGCCGCGCAGGCGCACGGGTTCAACCTGCGCCAGATCGATGACGGCCGCCTGGGCGTCTCGCTGGACGAGACCGTCACGCGCGCCGAAGTGGTGGCGCTGTGGGAGATCTTCGCGCACGCCGCCCATGCGAGCGCACCGAATTTCGACCAGGTCGAGGCCAGCATCGCCGATGCCTTCCCCGCCTCGCTGGCGCGCCAGAGCGCGTACCTGACGCACCCCGTCTTCAACGCGCACCACTCCGAACACGAAATGCTGCGCTACCTGCGCAGCCTGGCCGACAAGGACCTGGCGCTGGACCGCACCATGATCCCACTCGGCTCGTGCACGATGAAGCTCAACGCCACCGCCGAGATGCTGCCGGTGACGTGGCCCGAGTTTGCCAACATCCACCCGTTCGCGCCGGCCGACCAGACCGTGGGCTACCGCGAGATGATCGACCAGCTCGAGCAGATGCTGTGCGCCGCCACCGGCTATGCGGCCGTGAGCCTGCAGCCGAACGCCGGCTCGCAGGGCGAGTACGCCGGCCTGCTGATCATCCACGCCTACCACGCCAGCCGTGGCGAGAGCCATCGCGACGTGTGCCTGATCCCGTCGTCCGCGCACGGCACCAACCCGGCCTCGGCACAGATGGCCGGCATGAAGGTGGTGGTGGTCGCGTGCGACGAGCGCGGCAACGTGGACCTGGCCGACCTGGAAAAGAAGGCGGCCGAGCACAGCGCCAACCTGGCGGCCATCATGATCACCTACCCGTCCACGCACGGCGTGTTCGAGGAAGGCGTCAAGCGCGTCTGCGAGATCGTGCACAGCCACGGCGGCCAGGTGTACGTGGACGGCGCCAACATGAACGCCATGGTCGGCACCGCCGCGCCGGGCCACTTCGGCGGCGACGTGTCGCACCTGAACCTGCACAAGACGTTCTGCATTCCGCACGGCGGCGGCGGCCCGGGCGTGGGCCCGGTGGCGGTGGGCGCGCACCTCGCGCCGTTCCTGCCCGGCCGCGCGGCCTCGGGCGAAGACGCCAGCAAGAACATCGGCGCGGTGTCGGCGGCCCCGTTCGGCTCCGCGTCGATCCTGCCGATCTCGTGGATGTACATCGCCATGATGGGCGCGGCCGGCCTGACCGCCGCCACCGAGGCGGCCATCCTGTCGGCCAATTACGTGGCCCGCCGCCTCTCGCCGTACTACCCGGTGCTGTACACCGGCGCGCACGGCCTGGTGGCGCACGAGTGCATTCTCGACATCCGCCCGCTGCAGAAGGAGTCGGGCATCAGCAACGAAGACATCGCCAAGCGCCTGATGGACTTCGGCTTCCACGCGCCGACCATGAGTTTCCCGGTGCCGGGCACGCTGATGATCGAGCCGACCGAGAGCGAGCCCAAGGTGGAACTCGACCGCTTCATCGACGCGATGATCGCCATCCGCGGCGAAGTCGACAAGGTGATCTCGGGCGCGTTCGACCGCGAAGACAACCCGCTCAAGCACGCGCCGCACACCGCCCAGGTGGTGATGGCCGACGACTGGTCGCACCGGTACACGCGCGAGCAGGCCGCCTACCCGGTGGCCTCGCTGCGCACGCGCAAGTACTGGCCGCCGGTCGGCCGCGCCGACAACGTCTACGGCGACCGCAACCTGTTCTGCGCCTGCGTGCCGATGAGCGAGTACGCGCAGGACTGACCCGGCGACACCGGGCGCGGCATGCGCCGCGTCCACCGACGGCCGCCTCGTACCCCGGGGCGGCCGTTTTCATCTGAGAACCCCGTGCGCGGGCGGCCACAAGCCCACCCGCGCCACCACGCCTCCGGAGCCCCACCCATGGCTGTTTCTGTTTTCGACCTCTTCAAGATCGGCATCGGCCCGTCCAGCTCGCACACGGTCGGCCCGATGCGCGCCGCGCTGATGTTCGCCTCCGGCCTGGAGGCCGATGGCCTGATGCCGCAAATCGCCAGCGTGCGCGTCGAACTGTATGGCTCGCTCGGCGCCACCGGCAAGGGCCACGGCACCGACCGCGGCGTCATCCTCGGCCTGATGGGCGAGGCGCCCGACACCATCGATCCCGACACCATCGACGCCAAGCTGGCCGCGCTGCGCCAGTCGCAATCGCTGTCGCTGCTGGGCCGCCACGCGGTGCGCTTCACCGAGAAGGAGCACATTGCCTTCTACCGCCGCGAGGCCATGGCCGAGCATCCCAACGGCATGAAGTTCCACGCCTTCGACGCGGCCGGCGAGCGGCTGCGTGAGGCGCGCTACCTGTCGGTGGGCGGCGGCTTCGTCGTCACGGCGGGCGCGCCCAACACGCAGGTCCTGAGCGCGCACGACCAGCTGCCCCACCCGTTTCGCAGCGGCCGCGAACTGCTGGCGATGTGCGAATCGACGGGCAAGTCCATCGCCCGGCTGATGCTCGAAAACGAACTGACCTGGCGCAGCGAGGCCGAAGTGCGCGCCGGCCTGCTCAACATCTGGCACGTGATGCAGGCCTGCGTGGCGCGCGGCTGCCGCACCGAGGGCGAGCTGCCCGGGCCCTTCCACGTGCGCCGCCGCGCCGCCGAGCTGTACGCGCGGCTGACCGGCCAGGCCGAGCGCACGCTGTCCGACCCGCTGTCGGTCATCGACTGGGTCAACCTGTACGCCATCGCCGTCAACGAAGAGAACGCCGCGGGTGGGCGCGTGGTCACGGCCCCCACCAACGGCGCGGCCGGCATCATCCCTGCCGTGCTGCACTACTACGACCGCTTCGTGCCCGGCGCCAATGACAACGGCGTGGTCGATTTCCTGCTGACCGCCGGCGCAATCGGCATGCTCTACAAGATGAACGCCTCCATCTCCGGCGCCGAGGTCGGCTGCCAGGGCGAAGTGGGCGTGGCCTGCTCGATGGCCGCGGGCGCGCTGGCCGCCGTGCTGGGCGGCACGCCCGCGCAGGCCGAGAACGCCGCCGAGATCGGCATGGAGCACAACCTCGGGCTGACCTGCGACCCGGTCGGCGGGCTGGTGCAGATCCCGTGCATCGAGCGCAACGCGATGGCCTCCGTGAAAGCCGTCAATGCGGCGCGCATGGCGCTGCGCGGCGACGGCACGCACTATGTCTCGCTCGACTCCGTCATCAAAACGATGCGGGAGACGGGGGCCGACATGAAAACCAAATACAAGGAAACGGCCCGGGGGGGATTGGCGGTGAATATCGTCGAGTGTTGAGGGCGGGCTTTTACGGTTCGTTTTTTTTTGCTGGTTGGTTCTTCTTTTTTGGGGGCATCCCGGGTTTCGTCCCCTGCCGGGGCTGGGCTTGGTGGTGCATCCCTTGTTTCATCCCCTGCCGGGGCCGACTCACTTTCTTTGTCTTGCCAAAGAAAGTAAGCAAAGAAAGGCGCGCCCGATGCGGCGACCCCCTCCTTGAATTTGTGTTGCAGGGAGGGAGAGGGGGCAAACTCGCTTCGCTCAGACAGCCCCCTCTCTTTTTCCTCCCTGCAACACAAATTCAAGGCGCCGCATAGGTCAAGGGAAAAGCAAACCATCTGACACGAGACGTACCACCAAGATTGGCTTTGGCGTTTGCCTATGAGTACCGACGGTTTGGCCGTTCCTGCCCTAGATGACGCCTTGAATTTTTGTGACGGGGAGGGAAAAGGAAGGGGGCCTGTCTGAGCGAAGCGAGTTTGCCCCCTTCCCCTCCCCGTCACAAAAATTCAAGGGGATGTCGCCATCTCGGGCGCGCCTTTCTTTGCTTACTTTCTTTGGCAAGACAAAGAAAGTGAGTCGGCCCCGGCAGGGGACGAAACAAGGGATGGACCACCAAGCCCCACCCCGCCAGGGGCCGAAACACGGGATGCACCACCAACACCCAAACACCTCCCCAAACACCTTCCTATAATCCCCGCCACCCTCCCCCAACAAAAAAGAAGGCGCTCGCAGCATGCAATCCTTCCATCCCCCCAGGCACCTCCCGGCAGCCACGCTGCCCGAGCTGACACTGCGCGGCATGCTCCTCGGCGCGGTCATCACGGTGATCTTCACGGCGTCGAACGTGTACCTGGGCCTGAAGGTCGGCCTGACGTTCTCGTCGGCGATTCCGGCGGCGGTGATTTCGATGGCGGTGCTGCGCGCCATCGGCGGCACGAACATCCTCGAGAACAACATGGTGCAGACGCAGGCCTCGGCGGCAGGCACGCTGTCGTCGGTGATCTTCATCCTGCCGGGGCTGGTGATGATCGGGCACTGGCAAGGCTTTCCGTTCTGGCTGACGTTTGGCGTCTGCGTGGCGGGCGGCATGCTGGGGGTGGTGTTCACCATCCCGCTGCGCCATGCGATGGTGGTGGAGACCGACCTGCCCTACCCCGAAGGCGTGGCGGCAGCGGAGATCCTGCGCGCGGGCAGCGGCCATGCGACCGACGACGGCGCGCCCGATGACGATGCCGTGCCCGCCGCGAGCGGCCTGCACGACATCGCCACCGGCGGCGTGGTGGCGGCGGTGGTCGCGTTTGCCACCAGCGGCCTGCGCGTGCTGGGCGAAGGCGCGAACTGGTGGCTCTCGGCCGGCGCGGCGGTGGTGCGGCTGCCGCTGGGCTTCTCGACGGCGCTGCTCGGCGCCGGCTACCTGATCGGCGTGGTGGCGGGGCTGGCGATGCTGGTCGGGCTCGTCATCGCCTGGGGCATCGCGGTGCCGTACCTGACGGCGATCACGCCGATGCCGGCCGGCAAGCCGCTGTCGGCGTTCGGCCTGGACGTGTGGCGCACGCAGGTGCGCTTCATCGGCGCGGGCGTGATCGCGGTGGCGGCGGTGTGGACGCTGGCCACGCTGATCGGCCCGGTGGTGCGCGGCGTGCAGCGTTCGTTCGGCAGCCTGCGTCCGCAGTCCGGCGCGCTGCCGCGCACCGACCAGGACATGGCCCCGCGCTGGATCCTGCTGGTCTCGCTGGCGATGGTGGTGGCGCTCGTCATCACCTTTGCCGCGTTCCTGGCGCCGGCCACGCTGTCGCCAGGAACACGCTGGCTGCTGGTGGCGTGCGCGGTGCTGTTCGCGGTGGTGTTCGGCTTCCTGGTGGCCGCGGCGTGCGGCTACATGGCCGGGCTGGTGGGCTCGTCGACGAGCCCGATCTCGGGCGTGGGCATCATCGCCATCACGCTGGTGTCGCTCCTGCTGCTGGCGGTCGGCGCGGATCGCGGCCTGCCCGGCTCGCCCGAGGCCGGCAGGCTGGGCATCGCGCTGGCGATCTTCACCACCACCGCGGTGCTCGCGGTCGCGACCATCTCCAACGACAACCTGCAGGACCTGAAGACCGGCTGGCTGGTGGGCGCCACGCCGTGGCGCCAGCAGGTGGCCCTGCTGATCGGCTGCGTGGCCGGCGCGGTGGTGATCTCGCCGGTGCTGGAGCTGCTGTACAACGCATACGGCTTCCCCGGCGCGTTGCCCCGCCCCGGCATGGATGCCGCGCAGGCACTGTCCGCGCCGCAGGCGACGCTGATGACGGCGATCGCCACCGGCATCTTCACGCACCAGCTGCAGTGGACCATGGTGAGCGCCGGCATCGTCATCGGCATCGCCCTGATCGTGATCGACTGGGCGCTCAAGCAGCGCGGCGGCGTGGCGCGACTGCCGGTGCTGGCGGTGGGCATCGGCATCTACCTGCCGCCGACGGTGAGCGCGCCGCTGGTGGTCGGCGCGGTGCTGGCGTGGGCCATCGACAAGATGCTCGCCAAGCGCGCGCGGGCGGCCGGCGTGTCGTTCGCGCGCTATGCCGAGGTGCCCAGCCGCCACGGCGTGCTGCTGGCCTCGGGCCTGATCGTCGGCGAGAGCCTGGTGGGGGTGCTGATGGCCGCCATCATCGGCGCCAGCGGCAGGGACGCGCCGCTGGCGCTCGTGGGCGCCTCGTTCGAAGGCACGGCCCAGTGGCTTGGGCTGGCCGTGTTCGCCGCGGTGTGCTGGGCGTTCGCGCGCCGCGTGCTGGCGGTGCGTCCGATGCCGTGATGTGGATGCGGGCGCCGCGGCGTCCGGCAGCGCACGCGATGATCGGCACCATCGGCATCGAAGGCACCGGCGCGACTCCGATCCGCCTGCGCGGGAGGCCGCCATCAGGCGCGAGCAGCGGCCGGACCCGGCCCGCATGCGGCGCCGGCCGAGCGCCCGCAGCCTACGCGGGCAGCGACGCCACCTGCGCCCAGCGTCCGCAGCCGCGCCGCACGGTCTCGTGCAGGTTGCGGGTCTCGCCCTCGGTGGCGCGGATCCACTCCGCGTCGCTGTCGCGCCGCTCCACCACTTCGCGCACCATGTCGAGCGCGCCTTCGGAGGCCAGCGCCTCCGCGTGCGGTGCGAGCAGCTTGCTGGTCTCCAGGATGTGGTCGGCCAGGGCGCCGCGCTGCCCGCTGGCCGGATCGACGTATTCGCCCGCCAGCCCGAAGCGGCAGGCCTGGAAGCGGTTGAAAGTGTAGACCAGGTAATCGTCCTCGGTGGGCACGAACGGCCGGTCGAGCAGCAGCCAGCGGCCCAGCGCCTGGATGTAGGCGGCCACGGCGGCGGCGCGCTCCACCGTCAGAGGGGTATCCATCACGCGGACTTCGATGGTGCCGAATTCGGGCTTGGGGCGGATGTCCCAGTAAAAGTCCTTCATGCTCTCGATCACGCCGGTGGCGCGCATCTTCTCGAAGTACGCGACAAAGGCATCCCACGTGAGCACGAACGGCGCGCGGCCCGACATCGGGAAGGCACTCACCGAATTCAGGCGCGCCGAGGCGAACCCGGTATCCACCCCCTGCACGAACGGCGAGGACGCGGCCAGCGCGATGAAGTGCGGCACGTAGCGCGACATGGCGTGCAGCAGGTACAGCGCATCGTCGGGGCTGGGGCAGCCCAGGTGCACGTGCTGGCCGAACACGGTGAACTGCTTGGCGAGATAGCCGTACAGCTCCGAGATGTACTGGTAGCGCGGCGAGGCCGAGATGGTGCGCTGGCTCCATTGCTGGAACGGATGCGTGCCGCCGCCGCAGATGCCGATGTTGAGCGGCACCGCCGCCTCGACCATGCGGTCGCGGATCTCGCGCATCTGCCACAGCGCTTCGTCGTGGCTGTGGCAGATGCCGGTGGCAATCTCGATCATCGACTCGGTGATCTCCGGCTTGATGTCGCCGGGCGTCTCCTTGCCCCTGAGCATGCGCAGCAGGTCGGCCGAGGCGGACGCGAGGTCATAGTCGTGCCGATTGACGAGTTGCAGCTCCAGCTCCACGCCGAAGGTCAGCGCCTCGGATTTGGCGAACGGTTCGAGGGACATGAGGGTCAACGCCTCCCTTCTTCCTGCCGCACCTCGCCCGCCCAGCGCAACGCGCGCGTGGTCAGGATCGGTGCGGCGATCTGCTGGATGGCCAGCGTGCACAGGATGATGGCCGACAGCGGCGCGCCGGTCAGCGGGTACAGCGCGGCGGTATCGTGCATCAGCAGCCAGGACAGCCCCGACATCGGCCCGAGCGCCAGGCCCAGCGACACGCTTTGCCGCATCGACAGGCCCGAGAACGAACCCAGCAGCGTCGTCCCGGCCAGCTTGGCAACGAAGCGCGCCAGCACCAGCACCACCGCCGCCATGCCGCCGATCATCCAGTCCGACGCCCGCAGCGGCAGGCCCAGCGACACGATCATCACCACGATCAGAATGCTGCCCGCGCTGCCGAAATGCGTCGGCCACACACTCGGATGGGCGTCCTGATGCTTGAACACCACGCCCGCCAGCAGCAACGTGAGCGGCACCGACAGCTTGAGCAGCTTGGTCAGCGCCAGCGTGAACAGCACCAGGCCCACCAGCACCAGGAAGGCGTAGTGGTCGTCGCCCGCCATGCGGTGATACAGCGCGTGGCCGGCCTTGCCCGTCACCCATGCCAGCAGCACCGACCCCACCAGCAGATACAGCGGATGCAGCAGCGCCGCGCCCCAGTGGCCGTATTCGCTGTGCAGCCAGCCGGCCGTGAGCGGCACCAGGACGCCGGCATAGATACTGTTGAGCGCGCCCAGCGACAGCAGGCGCTCGGTCACCTGTCCTTCGGCGCGCAGCTCGTTCTTCAACTGCAGCAGCACCGTCGGCGATGTGGCCACGGCGATCGCGCCGGCCGCCACGGCCACCGGCACCGCCACGCCGATGGCCTGCAGCAGCCAGGTCACCAGGCCCCAGGTCAGCAGGCTCTCGAACGCGCTGGTCAGCAGCAGCCAGCGGTTGGCGCGCAGCCAGTCGAACGAGAGCCGGTGCCCGAGCTCGAACAGCGCCAGCGCGAGCGCCATCTCGATCAGGATGTGCGTCTCGCCGAGCATGTCGGCGTCGATCAGCGGCCGGCCCAGCACGCCCGCCGCCAGCCCCGCCACCGCATAGCCGACGATGCGCGGCAGCTTGAGCGCCACGCGGGCGAACTCGCCGCACAGCGCCGCGCCGACCAGCGCCAGCCCGATCCAGAAGAGACCGCCGGGAGCCGTGGGCCAGGAAGGAAAAAGATCGTGAAGTCCTGTCATGGCCGACATGGTACCCGAAGCACCCGGCGCAAAAAGTCAGTCAAGCACTGACATCTGATGGCTGCCAGTTACAGGGTGTTTGCGTCGAGATAACGGCGGTTTGACGAAAAAGAAACCCGGCCGCCTCGGTGGCGGCGGGCTGCCGCGATGCGCGCGGCCAAAGAAAAACCGCCCCGGAGGGCGGTCTTCCATGCTGCGGACTACGCGGCCGGCTTACTTGCCGCCCACGCTTTCGAGCGGCACCCACTTGCCGCCAGTGACCTTGTAGACGGTGATGCCGCCGTCCTTGAGGTCGCCCTTGTCGTCGTAGGCGTAGTGCTTGGCGGTGACGCCCTGCGCGTTGGTGGCGGCCAGGATCGGCAGGTACTTGCTCGGGTCGGACGAACCGGCGGCGACCATCGCCTTCATCAGGGCCATCGCGCCGTCGTAGGCGTACGGCGAGTACGTCTGCACCGTCGAGCCGAAACGCTTCTCGTAGCGCTGCTTGTAGCCCGCGCCGCCCGGCATCTGCTCCAGCGGCAGGCCGGCCAGCGAGCACACCACGCCTTCGGCGGCCGGTGCGCCGGCCAGCTTGATGAAGTCGTCGGTCTTGGACATTTCGCCCGACATCAGCGTCGCCTTCATGCCCAGCTCGCGCATCTGCTTGACCAGCGGAGCCGACTGGCCTTCGGCGCCGCCGTAGAACACGGCGTCCGGGTTCTTGCTCTTGATCTGCGTGAGGATCGCCTTGAAGTCGCTGGCCTTGTCGTTGGTGTACTCCCGACGCACGATGGTGGCGCCGGCGGCCTTGGCGGCCTTCTCGAACTCGTCGGCCAGGCCCTGGCCATAGGCCGTGCGGTCATCGACGATGGCGAGGTTCTTGTAGCCCAGCTTCTTGACGGCGAAGGTGCCGACCACCGAACCCTGCTGGGTGTCGGAGGTCATCATGCGGAAGGTGGTCTTGTAGCCCTGCTTCGTGTATTCCGGGGCGGTCGCCATGGCGATCTGCGCGATGCCGGCCTGGTTGTACACACGCGAGGCCGGGATGCTGGTGCCCGAGTTGAAGTGGCCGACCATGCCCTTGATGCCACCGTCCACCAGCTTCTGCGCGACGGTGGTGCCGGTCTTCGGATCGGCCTGGTCGTCTTCCGACACCAGCTGGAATTTCACATCCTTGCCGGCGATCTTCGGCTTGGTGGCGTTGAACTCTTCGATGGCCAGGGTCACGCCGTTCTGCATGTCCTTGCCGTACTGGGCCTGGGCGCCGGTCATCGGCGCGGCGAAACCCAGCTTGATGACTTCCTGAGCCGATGCCGCGCTGCCCAGCGCACACAGCGCCGCTGCCACCCACAGTTGCTTCAATTTCATTTGTGCATCTCCCATTCAAACGCAATTTGGAACCATGGCGCGACGGGATCGCCGCCGCCCTCCTCCCGCTTCGCGCCCCGCCCCCACCTGTCATGGAGGCGGCGCAGCGAATCCTGCTCGTGCGCCCCGTCAGCCGATGGTCATCAGGCTGGCGTTGCCACCCGCCGCGGCCGTGTTGACCGACAGCGAACGCTCGATCAGCAGGCGCTCCAACGCCAGCCCCTGTCCGCCGTGCGGCAAGCCCTGCACGCCGACGATCGGACCGGCACGGCGCGCCAGCCCTTCGCACAGGGCGCGCAGGTGATCCGAATCGCCGTGGTGCAGCACCGCGTCGAACGCCGCGTCTTCCAGCGACGCCACTGTCCGGACGCGCGATTGTACTGCCGACGGCAGCGTACGCAGCACCTCGGCGATGGCAGGGTTTTCCTGCACGACCGCCTCGCTGCCCACGGCCAGCACGGCCGCCAGCTGACGCAGCCAGTCGGCCGGATCGGCCGCCACGCACAGCACCGCGTCGCGCGGCAGCAGCATATAGGTGTTGCGCTCGCCGGTCGGGCCCGGCAGCGTCAGAACCGCGCCGGTGGCCGTGGCCGCCGCCAGGCGGTCGCACAGCGCGGCCAGCCCGGGCGACTGCCGGCGCGCCCAGTCACGCAGCGCGTCGAACGGCACCAGCAGCGCGCGGCGCTCCTCGGTCTCGACGTCGGTGCCGGCGCCCGCGGTCAACTCCAGCGCCGTGCGCATCGCGTCCTGCGGGCAGGTCGACAGCAGGCGCAGCAGATACAGCGAGCCGCCCGCCTTCGGGCCGGTGCCCGACAGGCCCTCGCCGCCGAACGGCTGCACGCCGACCACCGCGCCGACGATATTGCGGTTCACGTACAGGTTGCCCACCCGCGCACGCTCGACGATGTGCGCGATGGTCTCGTCGATGCGGGTGTGGATGCCCAGCGTCAGGCCGTAGCCCGTGCCGTTGATCTGCTCGATGAGCCGGGTGAGGCCGGCGTTGTCGGCTGTGCGCTTCCAGCGGACCACGTGCAGCACCGGCCCGAAGATCTCGCGCGTCAGGTCCGACAGGCTGTCGAGTTCGATCACCGTCGGCGGCACGAAGGTGCCGTGGGCGCAGGCAGCCGGCGCGGGCGCCTGGTGCACGCGCCGGCCCTTGGCGCGCATCCCTTCGATATGGCCGACGATGTTGTCGCGCGCCTCGGCGTCGATCACCGGGCCGACGTCAGTGGACAGGCGATCGGGATTGCCCATCGCCAACTCGGCCATGCCGCCCTTGAGCATCGCCAGCACGCGGTCGGCCACATCGTCCTGCAGGCACAGCACGCGCAGGGCCGAGCAGCGCTGCCCGGCGGAATCGAAGGCGGACGACAGCACATCGGCCACCACCTGCTCGGCCAGAGCCGACGAATCGACGATCATCGCGTTCTGGCCGCCGGTCTCGGCGATCAGCGGGATCGGTGCGCCGTTGGCATCCAGGCGGCCGGCCAGCGTGCGCTGCAGGATGCGCGCCACCTCGGTCGAGCCGGTGAACATCACGCCCTTGGTGCGCGCATCCTTCACCAGCGCGGCCCCGACGGTCTCGCCGCGGCCCGGCAGCAGCTGCACCGCGCCGGCCGGCACGCCGGCCTCGCGCAGGATGCGCACGGCCTGTGCGGCGATCAGCGGGGTCTGCTCGGCGGGCTTGGCCAGCACCGGGTTGCCGGCGGCCAGCGCCGCGCTCACCTGGCCGGTGAAGATCGCCAGCGGGAAGTTCCACGGGCTGATGCAGACCACCGGGCCCAGCGGGCGGTGCGTGTCGCTGGAGAACCCGCCACGCACCTGCGCCGCGTAGTAGCGCAGGAAGTCCACCGCCTCGCGCACTTCGGCGATCGCGTTGGACAGCGTCTTGCCCGCCTCGCGGATGATCAGGCCCATCAGGTGCTGCATCTCGCCTTCCATCAGGTCGGCGGCGCGATCGAGCAGCGCGGCACGCGCTTCGGGCAGCGTGGCTTGCCAGATCGGGGCGGCGGCGGCGGCGGCCGACAGCGCGGCATCGACGTCGGCTTCAGTGGCTTCGGTCACGTGGCCGACCACGTCGCGCAGGTCCGACGGGTTGCGCACCGGTTGCGGCGTGCCACCGGTGTATGGCGCATCGCCGATGGTCGGTTCAGCGGCCCAGACCGAGCTGGTACCGGCCAGCAGCGCAGACGACAACGACGCCAGCCGATGCTCGTTCGCCAGATCGATCCCTGCCGAATTGGCACGCACATCACCATAGAGATTGCGCGGCAACGGAATTTTCGGATGCGGCAGGCCGAGCGCGCCTTCCTCGGCGTGCATGTTCTCCACCACCGCCACCGGATCGGCGACGAGTTCGTCCAGCGGAATCGACTCGTCCGCGATGCGGTTGACGAACGAGGTGTTGGCGCCGTTCTCCAGCAGGCGGCGCACCAGGTAGGCCAGCAGCGTCTCGTGCGTGCCGACCGGCGCGTAGATGCGGCACGGCCGGTTGAGCTTGCCCGGCTTGTTGCCGACCACCTGCTCGTACAGCGGCTCGCCCATGCCGTGCAGGCACTGGAATTCGTACTGGCCGGGGTAATAGTTCTGCCCGGCCATGTGATAGATGGCCGCCAGCGTATGGGCGTTGTGCGTGGCGAACTGCGGGAACACGGCATCGGGCGCGGCCAGCAGCTTGCGTGCGCAGGCCAGGTACGACACGTCGGTGTAGACCTTGCGCGTATAGACCGGATAGCCCTCCAGGCCGTCGACCTGGGCGCGCTTGATCTCGCTGTCCCAGTAGGCGCCCTTGACCAGGCGAATCATCAGGCGGTGCTTGCTGCGGCGCGCCAGGTCGATGAGGTAGTCGAGCACGAACGGGCAGCGCTTCTGGTAGCCCTGCACCACGAAGCCGATGCCGTTCCAGCCGGCCAGCTCGGGCGCGAAGCACAAGCGCTCGAGCAGATCGAGCGACAGCTCCAGGCGGTCGGCTTCTTCCGCATCGATGTTGATGCCGATGTCGTACTCGCGGGCCAGCATGGCCAGGCCCTTCACGCGCGGATACAGCTCATTGATGGCGCGGTCGTACTGGGCGCGGCTGTAGCGCGGGTGCAGCGCCGACAGCTTGATCGAGATGCCCGGCCCCTCATAGATGCCGCGCCCGCCCGAAGCCTGGCCGATCGCGCGGATGGCCTGCTCGTACGACGCGAGGTAGCGCTGGGCATCCTCTTCCGTCATGGCGGCTTCGCCGAGCATGTCGTAGGAGTAGCGGAAGCCTTCGGCCTCGTACTTGCGGGCGTTGGCCAGCGCTTCGGAAATGGTCTCGCCGGTGACGAACTGCTCGCCCATCAGGCGCATCGCCATGTCGACGCCCTTGCGGATCAGCGGCTCGCCGCGCTTGCCGATGATGCGCGTGAGCGCCTTCGACAGTCCGGCCTCGTTGTGCGTGGCCACCAGCTTGCCCGTCAGCAGCAGGCCCCAGGTGGCGGCGTTGACGAACAACGACGGGCTCTGGCCCAGGTGCGACTGCCAGTTGCCGCTGCTGATCTTGTCGCGGATCAGCGCATCGCGCGTGGCCTTGTCGGGAATGCGCAGCAGTGCCTCGGCCAGGCACATCAGCGCCACGCCCTCCTGGCTCGACAGGGAGAACTCTTGAATCAGACCTTGCACCAGACCTTCGCGGCCGGTGCCGACCTTTTGCGTACGGAGCTTGCCGGCAAGGTCGCGGGCAAGTTGCTTGGCCTCGGAGGCCAGCGCGCCCGGCAGGCGGGCCTGCTCCAGCAGCATCGGGATCGCCTCGGTTTCCGGCCGGCGGTAGGCGGCCGTGATGGCGGCGCGCAGCACCGACTGCGGCTGCACGCTCTGCGCGAATTCGAGGAAGGGTTGCACCACGGCCTCGGTGCCATCGGCATCGGCCATGTCCGCGACGGCTGCGGCGGCGGACGGGAGGCCATCCGCCGCCGGGCCGCCCACATCATTCGGCAGCTGCCCCCGCTCCACTTGGTCCAGATAGGTGAAGATCGCCTGCTTGATCAGCCAGTGCGGTGTGCGGTCAATGGACTGGGCCGCGCGCTTGAGGCGTTCGCGCGAAGCATCGTCCAGCTTGACCCCGAGGGTGGTCGTAGCCATGAGGGTTCCTTTGCTGAGCTGCCTTGCCTGCTTGTGGCCGGCAAACCGAACGGATCATACGCCCGGCCGCTCGCGGGGTGCAACTCAGTAGAACCCCTTGGTTCAGGGCATCGGATTTTTGGTGCAACCGCACATGACGCACCCCGCACCGGAAGTGGCGATCAGATCCGCAGCGGGTCGATCTCGAGCTGCCAGCGCACGCCCTTGACCGTCCGGCCGATGTCGCCAAACCCGTCGGTCCAGGTGGCCAGCAGCCGCTGCAGGGCGGCGCGCGAAGCGCTCTCAAGCAGCAGTTGGGCGCGTTCGCGGTTGGCCAGGCGCACCATGGTCATGGGCACCGGATCGTGCAGTTGCACCGGCAGGCCCTGGGCTTCGGCCACGGCCTGCCCGGCCGCGCGCGCGGCGCCGAGGAATTCCAGCGCGCGCGCCAACTCGCGGTGTTCGGCGGTCAGCAGCGCCTGGTAGGCGAACGGCGGCAGGCAGGCCTGCTTGCGCTCGCGCAGCAGCTGGCGCGCGAAGCCGGCGTAATCGTGCCGCACCAGCGCCAGCAGGGCGGGGGCATCCGGGTAGCGGGTCTGGATCAGCACTTCGCCCGCCAGCCCGGCGCGGCCGGCGCGCCCGGCCACCTGCATCAGCGAGGCGAACAGGTGCTCGCCGGCACGGAAGTCGTGGCTGAACAGGGACGCATCGGGCGCCACCACGCCCACCAGCGTCACGCGCTGGAAGTCATGCCCCTTGGCGACCATCTGCGTGCCGATCAGGATATCGACGGCCCCTTCGTGCACGGTGTCGAACAGCGCCTCGGCGCTGCCCTTGCGGCGGGTGGAGTCGGCGTCGATGCGCGCCACGCGCGCCTGCGGAAACAGCGCGCCGAGGGTCTCCTCGATGCGCTGCGTGCCGCGCCCCAGCGGCGCGATGTCGACGTTGCCGCAGTCCGGGCAATGGTGCGGGATGCGCGATTCGTAGCCGCAGTGGTGGCAGCGCAGCCGGTGCTCCGGCTTGTGCAGCACCAGATATGCCGAGCAGCGCGGGCAGCCCGACAACCAGCCGCAGGCGTCGCACGCCAGCACCGGCGCGTAGCCACGGCGGTTGAGGAACAGCAGGCTCTGCTCGCCGCGCGCCAGGCGCCCGGCAACGGCATCGAGCAGCGGCCTGGACAGCCCGTCGCGGATCTCCCGGCCCGCGCGGCGCTCCAGCGTCAGGTCGATCAGCGAGACGCGCGGCAGCACCGCATCGGCCTGCGCGCGCTGCGACAGCACCAGGCGCGCGGTGGTGCCCTGCTCGGCGCGCCACCAGGTCTCCAGCGACGGCGTGGCCGACCCGAGCACGACCGGGATGCCGCGCTGCTTGGCCCGCCACAGCGCCAGATCGCGCGCGGAATAGCGCAGGCCCTCTTGCTGCTTATAGGACGTGTCGTGCTCCTCGTCGACGAGGATCAGCGCGAGGTGCGGCAGCGAGGCCAGCATCGCCAGCCGCGTGCCGAGCACGATGCGCGCCTCGCCGCGATGCGCCGCCAGCCAGTTCAGCGCGCGCGGCTGCTCGGCCAGGCCGCTGTGCAGCGCGGCCAGCGGCACGCCGGGGAAGCGCGCCGCAATGCGCGCCTCCAGCTGCGGCGTCAGGTTGATCTCGGGCACCAGCATCAGCACCTGCGCGGCCGGATCGCGCGCGAGGGCATCGGCGATGGCGTGCAGGTAGACCTCGGTCTTACCGCTGCCGGTGACCCCGTACAGCAGGAACGGCGCGAAACCGCCGCCCGCCCCGGCCTGCGCGATGGCTTCGACGGCCGCGGCCTGCTCGGCATTGAGCGCCGGCGCGACGGACGCCGGCGGCAGATCGCGCGGCACCGGCAGCAACGGCCTGGGACGCAGTTCCGCCCCGACCCAGCCCACCGCGGCCCAATCGCGCAGCTTGGCCGTCGCCTGCCCGTGCAGCGCGACAGCGGCGCTGGCGGACAGTTCGCCGTCGCCCGTCAGCGCTTCGGCCAGGCGCATCGCCCCGGCCGCCCGCCGGGGGATGCTGTCGAGCAAGGCGGCGCGCGCCGGCTCGCGCATCACGTAGACGGTCTCGGTGGCGTGGCGGGCCAGGCTATCCCAGCTGCCGGGCGTACGCCACAACGGCGGCAGCGCCGGCAGCGTCACTTCACCCAGCGCCCGGTGGTAGTAGCCCGCGGCGAATTCGGCCAGCGCGCGCCATTCGGCATCCAGCGGCGGCACCCAGTCGAGCACGCGCTCGACATCGCGCAGGCGGTCTGCCGGCACCTCGGTGGTGCCGGCGGTCTCCACCACCAGCGCCACCACGCGCCGGCTGCCGAACGGCACCACCACCAGCTGGCCCGGCACGACCGGCTGCGCGCAGCGATAGTCGAATACGGCATCCAGCGGCGTATCGATCACCATCCGCGCAATGGCGCCCGCGCGCGCTGCCTGGGCAACGGCGGGCGGAGCGGCATCAACACGGGTAGCGGTCATGCGTGGGACAGGCGGTGAATTGCACAGGATTTGTTGCGAAGCAGCGGCGCCCAGCGCACCCGGAAAAGCGATCCGCCGGCCCCACCGCGAACGTGACGCCTGCACCGCGCCCCGCCCGAACCTCAAGTATCACTTGAGGTTTGTGGCTTGGCGCCCTGATCGGCGTCCGTTTTTTCCGGCTATCCACACAGGCTGTGGATAACTTTGTTGAAAAGTCGCCGGCAGCGCCCGCGAAGGCCGGAGGATCAAGCCTTTTTCTAGCTTGCCCGATTTCCGCGCACACAACTTTATCGTATAAAAATCAAACACTTATGCGACGAATACAGAAGCCGGCTCCTGCTGCGCCGCGAAAAATGCCAGCCGCGACAGCTTTGTGCATAAGTCAAGTCTTGACATCGGGGTTGCGCACAAAAAGGTGCGAAATATTTCGCTTGACAGGGTTTCCAGGCGCCGGCGCGCCGCGTACACGCGAGTGGCCGCTCACCGCGTCTGCACCAGAGTGGCGAACCGCCGCTCCGTTGCATCGGCCCGCTGCACCAAGGGCCGGCCATTCAAACGCTATCGCACCGCAACATTCCGTTGCTACGGCAAGCGGGTCCGCAGCGCGCGACTGAAGGTGTGCACTTCGTCCACCAGCACCGCCACCGACTCCGGCGGCGTGAACTGCGAGATGCCGTGACCGAGGTTGAACACATGGCCATCGCTGTCGCCGCCGGCGGCATAGTCCTCCAGCACCCGGCGCACCTGCGCGCGGATGGCATCCGGCTCGGCGAACAGCACGGTCGGGTCGAGGTTGCCCTGCAGCGCCACCCGGCCGCCGGTGCGCACGCGCGCCAGCTGCAGGTTGACCGTCCAGTCCACGCCCAGCGCATCGGCGCCGGTCTGGGCCATCGATTCGAGCCACAGCCCGCCGCCCTTGGTGAACAGGATCACCGGCACACGCTGGCCGTCCGCGCCGGCGCGCAGGCCTTCCACCACGCGCGCCATATAGGCCAGCGAAAACGTCTGGTAGATGCCGTCGGCCAGCGCGCCGCCCCAGGTGTCGAACACCATCACGGCCTGGGCGCCGGCGTCGATCTGCGCGTTCAGGTAGTCGATCACGGCGGCCGCGTTGATTTCCAGGATGCGGTGCATCAGGTCCGGGCGCGCGTAGAGCATCGACTTGACGGTGCGGAAGTCGTCCGAGCCGCCGCCTTCGACCATGTAGCAGGCCAGCGTCCACGGGCTGCCCGAGAAGCCGATCAGCGGCACGCGCTGGCGGCCGTCCTGCACCAGCGCGCGGCGGATTTCCGACACCGCATCGAAGACGTATTGCAGCGAGGCCATGTCGGGCACCGACAGCGCGGCCACGTCCGCCTCGGAGCGCACCGGTCGCGCGAAGCGCGGACCTTCGCCCTGCTCGAACGACAGCCCCAGGCCCATCGCATCGGGCACGGTCAGGATGTCGGAGAACAGGATGGCGGCATCCAGCGGATAGCGGTCCAGCGGCTGCAGCGTCACCTCGGTGGCATAGGCCGGCGACTTGGCCAGGCCCAGGAAGCTGCCGGCGCGCGCGCGCGTGGCGTTGTACTCGGGCAGGTAGCGGCCCGCCTGGCGCATCAGCCACAGCGGCGTGTATTCGGTGGGCTGGCGGCGCAGGGCACGCAGGAAGGTGTCGTTGGCGAGCGGTGCGGACATGGCGGCGGGATCGAAACGAAGGCCGCCATTGTACGGGATGGGGGATCGGCGGCCGGACGGCCACGCGCGCGCCGCGCCGCGCGGCTGCGCGCCGGAGTGCCCCGAACGCCGCCCGTGACGCACACGGCTCGCGCCATCCCCTCAGGGGACTTTCTGGGTATCCCCCGAGCGCTGCGGCGGCAGCTTGATCGCCATCGCCCTGAAGTCCGCGCTGGTCGCCAGCGTCCCGTGCACGACGCCGCGCGGGATCACGATCAGGTCGCCCGCGTGCACCTCGCGCGGCCCGTTGTCGAGCCACACGGTGGCGGTGCCGGCCATCACGTACTGGATCTCGTCGGAATAGGCATGCGTGTGCTTGACGACGGTGCCGGCCTGGATGCCCACGGTCCCGCTGGCGGTCGCCACCAGCCCCCTGGTGCGCAGCGTCCCCATGTCGGGCACGATGGGGCCGATGTCGGCGGCGGTCATGGCGCCCATGTCGATGATCTGCGGGGCGAGCGGCGGCGCGGCCGCCGGTGCCGAAGCCTGCGCCCATGCCCCCGGACACATTGCCGACGCGGCCACGACACCCGCGGCCCGCAGCCATCCCAGACAGCGCTTGCGATGCATGCTCCCCTCCTCCGTGGTCAGTGGTCATGGCCGCCATCCGGCGCGGCGCATCGGAGCCGATTGTCGCATCGCCACGCATGGCGGCAGACCTAGGGCGAATCCCGAGGCGCGGCGCACGATTCCGCCTATAGTGTCCGGGCACGACCTTCACCAGGAGCCCCGCCATGACGCACAAGGGAAGCTGCCACTGCGGACGCATCGCCTTCGAGGTCGACGGCGAGCCGGGCAGCGCGATGGCCTGCAACTGCTCGATCTGCCAGCGCAAGGGCTCGCTGCTGTGGTTCGTGCCGCGCGAGCACCTGCACCTGCTCACGCCGGACGAGAACGCCAGCACCTACACCTTCAACAAGCACGTGATCCGGCATCGCTTCTGCCCGGTGTGCGGCATGCACCCCTACGGCGAAGGCACCGGTGCCGACGGCAAGGCCATGGTGGCCATCAACATCCGCTGCCTGGAAGACATCGACCTGGCGGCGGTGCCGGTCACGCAGTTCGACGGACGATCACGCTGAGCCCGCCGGCGCTCCGCGCGGCACCACCATGCAAGTCGTCTTCCGTACGCCCTTCTTCCGGCCCATCGACGGCGAAGACCGCGAGACCAACCCCGGTGTCTACGGCAAAGCGCTGGCCCGCTGGCTGGCCGAGGCCCTCGCCGCGCGCGGCATCACCGCGCACGACGTGATCCCGGAAGACTTCGGCTGGGTGGTGATGGTCTCGCGCGACCCGTGCCTGCTGTGGTACGGCTGCGGCAACGTCGAGGGCAGCACGGACACCTGGGCGATCTTCCCGGTCGCGGAGCCGTCCGTGCTGCAGCGGCTGTTCCACCGCGTGGATGTCGACACGGAAGCCGGCCGCCTGGAGGTGCACCTGCGGGCGCTGGTGCCGACCATTCCGCAGGTGACCGACGTGGTCTGGCGCTAGCCCCCGCGCAGCCGGAACAGCCCAACCGTGCGCGCCAGCCCATGCGCCTGCTCGTTGAGCATCGACGAGGCAGCGGTCGATTGCTCCACCAGCGCGGCGTTCTGCTGCGTGGCCTGATCCATCTCGGCGACGCTGCGATCGATCTGGCTGATGCCCGCGCTCTGCTCGTGCATGGCGCCATCGATCTCGCCGATGATGCGGCTGACGCGCTGGATGCCTTCCACGATCTCGCGCATCGTCGCGCCAGCGGCATCGACGCGCTCGGCGCCGGCCTTGACGCTGGCTTCCGAGGCCTGGATGAGCGCCTTGATCTCGCGCGCGGCGGCGGCGCTGCGCTGCGCCAGCGTGCGCACCTCGCCGGCCACCACGGCAAAGCCGCGGCCGTTCTCGCCAGCGCGGGCGGCCTCCACCGCGGCGTTGAGCGCGAGGATGTTGGTCTGGAACGCAATGCTGTCGATCACGCCGATGATCTCGCTGATGCGCGACGACGACTGCGCGATCGCGTCCATCGTGCTGACCGCACCCGACACCACCTCGCCGCCGCGCACGGCCGCCTCGCTGGCCTCGCCCGCGAGGCGCGTGGCCTGCACTGCGGCCTCGGCGGAGTTCTTCACGCTGGTGGTCAGCTCGGTGAGTGCGGCCGAGGTTTCCTGCAGGTTGCTCGCCGACGTCTCCGTGCGCAGCGACAGGTCGCGGTTGCCCATCTCGATCTCGCCGGTGGCGGACTTCATGTTTTCGACGCTGGCGCGCACCTCCAGCAGCACCTCGCCGATCTTGTCGATGAAGGTGTTGAACGATGCGGAGATCTGCGCCACCTCATCGTTGCCGACCACCGGCAGCCGATGCGTCAGGTCGCCGCCGCCGGAGCCGATGGTGTCCATCGCATCGCGCACCTGCGACAGCCGGCGGAACGACTGCGCGGTGAAGAACGCCGCGATGCCTACCGCCGCCAGCGTCAGCAGCACCATCGCCACCCCCAGCGCGCGCGCCACGCTGCGCAGGCCGGCGGTGGCCTCAGCCTTGTCCAGCGCGATCACCAGATACCAGTCGGTGCCCTGCACCGCCTGCGCCTTGAGCAGCTTGGCGGCACCGGCCAGCTCCACTTCCAGCGGCGCGGTCGCCTTGGCCAGCGACGTCAGCGCATCCGGCGTCAGCGCGGCCGACACCTCCGTCACCGGCTTGAGCATCAGCTTGGCATCGGGATGCGCGATCACCTGGCCGTCGCGCGCCACCACGAAGGCCAGGCTCGACGGCGTCGGATGCACCGCCGCCACCACTTCGCGCACGCCGTCCAGCGGCACCGCGCCGCTCAGCGCGCCGGTCGCCGCGCCGTTGCGCATCAGCGGCGCGGCGAACGATACGTACGGCACGCCGGTCGACGCATCGCCGTAAGGCTTGGTGACGGTCGGCTTGCCGGCGGCGATGGCCGACTTGTACCAGGGGCGGGCGGTCGGATCGTAGTCCTTGGGCGTGCCGGCGCTGGTGGAGAAGAACGTCTTGTCGGTCCAGCCGACGGTGGTGATCGGGAAGCCATCGGCATCGCCCATGTGCTTGACCAGGCCATGCGGATCGCCGTACTCCACCGCCTCCGCCGTCGCCTTCACGGCCTGGGCCTTGGCTGTCACCCACTTGTCGATGGCCAGCGTGTTGCCGCTGGCGATGGCCGTCAGGTTCTGATCGATGGATGCCAGCGTGCTGGCGCGCACGATGGCGTACGTGGCGGCCCCCGACAGCGCGAGCGCACCGATCACGGTGGCCGAAGAGATGACGAGGATGCGGGTGCGGAGAGAGGACATCGTGATTCTTTTCTTTGAGGTTGGAGACGAATCAGACTGCGTACCGCGATGACGACACCGCACTCCGGCGACAGCCGGCCGGAATGCGCACGTGGAAAAAGCTACGGCAGGGGAGCGGGGAACTTGAGATGACTCACGCAATTGGCCCCCCACCCATGCGAGGGGCAGATGGCCTGGCCCAGCGTTGTTCGCATGCCCGGGCTCATCAAGTCAGCAAAGAACAGGGCACGACGGCGTGAATGCCATCGTGCCGCCCCGCTCACGGCAGCCGCAGCACCTGCGCCAGATGCCCATACACCGTCGCGATCCGCCGCAGGTGCCGCGACTCCGGATGCATCAGCAGCCATAGCTCAGTCTGGCCGGCATACAGCACACCGAGCAGCGGCACCAGGTCGCTACGCATGTCAGCCAGGAAAACCGGCAGGATGCCCACCCCCAGGCCCAACCCGACCATTTCCATCACCGTCTGAAGGCTGTTGACGCGGTACGCCGGCACCGCCTTGGGAACATGGCGCTTGCGCCAGACCACGGAAGGGTGATCGGGAATCGCGTCATCCACGCCGATCCACGGCGCGCGGCCGGCCTCCACGTCGGCGTAGTGCTGGAAGGCACTGCCCCTGCCCGCGTACAGCCCCACGCGGACCGGGCCGATCTGCTTGCCCACGAGATGCGGCGGCGGGCGCCGCGTGGCGCGCACGGCAATGTCGGCGTCGCGCCGGGTCAGGCTCGCCAGTTCGTTGCCGACGTGCAGGTCATAGACCAGGCCCGGATGCTGCGCATGCAGCGCCATGAGCGCGGGCGCGACCAGGCCATGCAGGATGGTGTCGGTGGTGGTGATGCGCACCGTGCCCGCGACCGGGTCCGGCGCCATGTTGGCCGCCGAGCGCGCCGCCTCCAGCGCCGCTTCCACCTGCTCCGCCCGCTCGGCCAGCGACTGCGCCAACTCGTTGGCCAGATACCCGGTGCGCGAGCGCGCGAACAGGGCCTGCCCCAGCCCGCGCTCGATCCGCTGCAGTGAGCGGAACACGGTGGAGGCGTCCACGCCCAGCCGCTCGCCCGCCGCCGCCAGCGTGCCGGTGCGCGCCATCGCCAGCACGACTTCCAGGTCGGCCGCGCTCAGCCGGTATTGCGTTTGCGCATGCATGGTTTTCTTTCATGCCTATTTCGTTGGCGTGAGCGCAATCCTACAGTGGCTTCACCGATGGCGCTGCCGCCGGCAGCCCCGGCTTTCCCCTCCATTCACGCCCACGATCATGAAGCTCTACTACGCTCCCGGTGCCTGCTCGCTCGCCGTCCACATCGCCCTGCGCGAGGTGGGCGTGCCGTTCGATCTCGCCGCCGTCGACCTGGCCCAGCACACCACGGCGGACGGCGGCGACTTCTACGCCGTTGCACCGCGCGGCTACGTACCGGTGCTCGAACTCGCCGATGGCTCCCGCCATACCGAAGGCGCGGCGCTGCTGCAGCACGTGGCCGACCTCGATCCGTCACAAGCGCTGATCGGCGCGCCGGGCTCGCCGCGCCGGCTGGCGGTCGTGCAATGGCTGACGTTCGTCAGCACCGAACTGCACAAGGTCTTCAGCCCGTGGCTGTGGCACAAGGAGACGGCGGAATCCACGCGCCAATGGGTCAAGGACAGGCTGGCCGCGCGCTTTGCCGAACTGGAAGCCCTGTTCGCCCGGCAACCCTGGCTCGCCGGCGACTACAGCGTGGCCGATGCCTATGCCTTCACCGTCATCAACTGGGCCAACCTGCTGGCACTGCCGCTGACGCCCTACCCGAACCTGAAGGCCTACCTGGAACGCGTGGCCGCACGGCCGAAGGTGCAGGAGGCGCTGCGGGCGGAGGGGCTGGCAAAGTAAGCACGGCGGCCAACGCGCCGTGCAATACGCTTGGGCACGCCGACCATCAGCGTGCCCGAGCGCCTCCGGCGAAGGCGATGTCACCCCGCACAAAAGAGGCGATCTCACCTCTTTTTACATTTAACGTTTGCGGAACGTCTTACAACACTCCGCCTTGCGGGAAACCCGACCCCACGCGCGCTGTCATCGGAGCCCCGTTACAATCCGGGGCTTCACTCCAGCCGCCGGCGCGTTTTCCGCAGGCAGTTTCCCCATGTTCAAGCACGCAGTCCTGGCCCTGGCGATGGTCGCCTCGGGCTTGCCCGTTCTCGCGCGGGCGGAAATCCTCGGCGCGGGATCGACCGCCGCGGCACCGGTCTACCGCATCTGGTCGGCGGGCTACGCCGCCGCCTCGGGCACGACGCTCAAGTACGACGCGGTGGGCTCGGGAGAGGGCCTCAAGCGCATCCGCGCGGGCACGGTGGATTTCGGCGCATCGGATGTGCCGCTGTCGTCGGCCGATGCGGCCAAGGCCGGGCTGGTGTGCGTGCCATCGGTGGTGACGGGGGCGGTCCCCTTCGTCAATCTGCCGGGCATGCCGCACGGCCAGTTGCGGCTCACGGGCGAGGTGCTGGCGCGCATCTTCCTCGGCAAGGTCGAGACCTGGGACGCGCCCGAACTGCACGCGCTCAATCCCGGCCTGGCGCTGCCCAGGCTGAAGATCCACCCCGTGGTGCGCGCCGACGGCTCGGGCACGACCTATCACTTCACCGACTACCTGAGCGCCGTCAGCGCAGACTGGAAAGCCGCCTACGGCACCAAGTCGACCCTCGCCTGGCCGGCCGACTTCACCGCCGCCAAGGGCAGCGGCGACGTGGTCAAGGCGGTACAGGCCACGCCCGGCGCCATCGGCTACGTCGACTACAACTACGTCCTCGACAACGACCTGAACGCGGTGCAGTTGCGCAATGCCACCGGCCATTTCGTCAGCGCCCAGGTCAGCGGCTTCCGCGATGCGGTGCTGCAGAGCGCCTGGAACCGCAAGGGCGACTTCACCGCGCCGCTCGTGAACCTGCCCGGCCCCGACACCTGGCCGATCACCATGGGCACCTTCATCATCGTGCCGGCCGTGAGCGCCAACGGCGCGCGCACGCTGGACGCGCTCAAGTTCCTGACCTGGGGCTACTTCCACGGTGACGAGCTGGCCGCCCGCGCCAAGTTCGTGCCGCTGCCCGAGCGCGTCCAGGCGATCGCGTACCGGGAACTGGCGCGCGTGACCGATACCGCCGGCACCACCATCGGACTGCAGAGCATGCCCGCGAACTGGGCCAAATAGGACGTGGCGCCTGATGCACTTCCGGCGCGGCAACCGCACCGGTTTGATGCAGCGCAGGATGATTTGCAACAGCGCTAGACAGTTCCGACACGTTTCCTATAGTGGTCACGCGCCGCGCATCCGACGCCGCGCGCCACCGCCATTGCAAGCACGGGGAAGCTGTCATGGGCACCGCCATATCCGACCAGAACGAGCAGATCGACAAGATCGTGCAGGACACCGGCGCACCGGCCGATCTCGTCCGCCAGACCTATCTGGAAACGATGCGCACGCTCGCCTCCGAGGCCCGCGTACACGATTACCTCTCGCTGTTCGTCACACGCCGCGTGCTGGCGAGGTTCCGGGTACGCCCTCCGCACTGACGCATCAGCCGGCGGCATCCCCCCCGATCATTCCCACGAAAGCGTGCGCCGCACGGCGCATCCATTCGCGTGCCCGCTCCGCTTCGGGCTGCAGGCGCGCAAAGCCGTGGGTCATGCCCGAAGCCTCGATCGTGACGACTTGGGCACCGTGCTGCACCAGGTGGTCGGCGTAGGCCAGGCCATCGTCGCGCAGCACGTCGTGCGCGGCCACGATCACCACCGTGTCGGGCGGCAGGTGAGCGGGCGGATCGGCCATCAGGAAGAGGCGCGCATCCTGCTCGGCCAGCGGCCGATCGAGCGCCGCCTCGCCGATGAACTGCGCCCAGTACCAGCGCATTTCGTCGCGCGTCAGGCCCGGGCCCTGCGCAAAGGCGCTGTAGCTCTCGCTGCCGAAGGCCGGCATGGTAGCGGGACAGACCAGCAGCTGCGCCGTCACGAGGCCCGGCCGCACCCTGTCGTGCACCGCTTGCGCGGCCTGCGCCGCCAGATGCCCGCCCGCGCTGTCCCCGCCCACGGCCAGGAAATCCGGATCGAGCGACAGATGCAACCGCTGCTCCGCCAGGTAAGCCAGCGCATCGCGCGCATCGTCGGTGGGCGCCGGAAACGGATGCTCAGGCGCGAGGCGATAGTCGACGCTGATCACCGCGCAGCCGGTATCGGCCGCCAGCAGCGCGCACATCAGGCGGTGCGTGGTGCGCGCGGCCCCCACCATCCAGCCTTCGCCATGGAACCACACCAGCAGGCGCGGACGCTGCACGCTGCGCGGCCGGAACATCACCGCATCGAGCGTGCGGCCCGGCAGCGGCAGGGTCAGGTCCGACGCCTCGATCCCCTCGGGATCCGGCCGCGCCAAGACCTCGGCGACGGCCGCGAAGCGTGCGCGCCGGGCCAGCGCGTCGGCCGGCAGCGGCAAGGCGCCGAACCGTTCGGCAAGGCGTTGGTGGAACTGCAGGATCTGGGGATCGACGGCCATGGCGGGGATAGACGTTGCGCAGAGCGCCGAAGTGTAGCGCGGGACGCCGCGCGCGCTCAGCCCCGCTCGCCGAGACCGAGGCGCCAGTGCTCGATCTTGGTACAGCGGTCCTGCACGGCTGGAATGCCCGCCGCGCGCGCCACCGCCATCGCCTCATCGTTGACGATGCCCAGCTGCACCCAGATGCCGCCCACGCCCAGGGCCGCCGCTTCACGCACCACCGGCAGCACGTGTTCGGCGCGGCGGAAGATGTCGACCAGGTCGATGCGCCGCCCGGCGGCGGCCAGCGTGGTGGCGGCCTCGGCGAGCGTCGCGAAGCACGGCTCGCCGAGCACATCCTCGCCCGCGTGCTGCGGGTTCACGGGCACGATCCGGTAGCCGGCCTGCTGCAGATAGCGCGCCACGTCGTAGCTGGGCCGCGTCGGCCGCGGCGACAGCCCGACCACGGCGATGGTCTTGCCGGACAGCAGCCGGCGCATGAGCGTCTGCTCGTCGACGTAGGAAGGATTGGCGGACATGGATGACGTTCGGTTTCAGGCGGACGGACGCCGGCACGCGGCACCGAGATCGTCGATGCGCACCGCCGCGCGGAACGCACCCCACGCATACGGCCCGACCTCGTACGGGCCGTAGTGCACGACGATGCGGTCTCCCTGCAGGGTAAACGGAAACGTGGCACTGCGCAGATCCTTCTCCTTCAGGATGCCGCGCACGGCATCGGGTGCGCCCTCGCGCCTGAGCGCATTGACCACCTGCGTGTTGAAGCTCTGCAGGCATGCGGCGCTCGGGTTCAGCACATCGGCCAGCGTGATCGGCTGGAAGCCCTGTGGCCCGCGCCGCCAGTTGCCCGCCGTGAAGCCGTAGTTGCCGTGCGCGCCGCCGCTGTAGGCCCACACCATGCGCAGCAGGCTGACGGTCTCGCCCAGTCCCACCATGCTGATCTGGATCACGCATTCGATGTCGTCGGCGTCGCAGCGGCCGATGCGCAGGGATTGCACCAGCGCGTCCACCGCCGCGTCGCCGGTCACGGGATAGCGTTCGGTCATCCGGGCCGGGCCGGACGTGCCGCTCACCTCCAGGTAGCGGGCGGCGCGCTTGAGGGTGAAGGGCTGGGCGCGGCCGCCGTCGCTCCATGTGCCGGCGGCGGTCGCGCCGTCGGCGGAGACCGTGCCGGACAGCGTACCGCCCTCGCGGGTGACGGGCTGGCCGTCGCTGTCGAGGCCATCCGCACGCTCGCGCCACACGAAGCGCCGGTCGGGCGCGTTGCGGCCCTCGAGGCTCCACAGCGCGCGGCCCTGCGGACGGTCGTCGTACGCCTCGCCGGTGAGGGTATCGGCGATGGGGTCCTTGTCCTGTACCTGCGCCTTGGGACCGGGCTCGTAGACGCTGAGCCAGACATTCCAGCCCGGGCTGTCGCCGCCCTTGCCGACCGCACCCTGCCAGAACGTGCCGGCATGACGCTCGCGCCCCTCGCGGGATTTTGCAAGGGCGGCCGTTGGCGCGGATGCAACGGGCGCAGCGGAGGCCGGCGCACTCGCCGACGCGGCAGGCGGCGCCGACGCCGCTTCCGACGCGGCATGGGCGGTGCCGGCGTCCCACATGATCACCATCAACGTAACAAAAACGCCGGCTGCGGCCGACAACTGCGCGCTCCCGCGCACGGCATGCCCGCGCATGCATCCTCCTCGCTCACCAAACACCCAGACTAGGACATCGTTCCCGGATCCGCCTGCGCACAGGCGACAGCAGCCATGCGACAGATCAATGGGACTCCGCGCGTGATGCGGGCGTTCCCCGAGCGCTTTCTTCAAGCGGTTTTGCCATCACACGGAGGGCGTTTTACAGCGCTTGCATTCGATTGCAATCCGACACATTTTGTTACGCCCCGGGGGGGCCCTTGTCACCCACAATGCCTTCGCACCCGACGTGTTTGTGTCCAATTGTTGTGCGCTGTCGCGGCCAGATCGGCTCGCCAGGCGACGGCCTCCAGACATCGACGCACGGCGCTGTGCGCAGGTTACCCCTCCCTTTCGAATTGACCCCTCGAAGGGATTTCCCGTCCGCGCGGCGCTCCCCGGCCCGCGCGTTTTTTTTCGTCCGCGCGCACTGCCGCGGTTCGTCAGCACCAGCCCTTCTCCAGCCCTCCCCGACGCCCGTACGCCGCATCGCGACGAAACACGCGCTTACAAAAGCACGTCCCCCTACCGTCCGCCGCTGCGTTTAATAAAGGCATCCGGACGATGCGTGTCGTCATCAAGAACGAGGGCCCATCATGACTATCACCTCCTGCCGTACCGACCGTCTCTCCGGCCTGCGGCTGCCACGCGTCCTGCGGGCAGCGAGTCTCGCCGCCGTCCTGCTGGTGTGCGGCACGCAAGCCGCGCTGGCCACCGACCCTGCCTCGCGCGTGGCGCGCCTGTCGGACTTCTCCGGCGCCGTCAGCTTCGCACCCGCGGGCTCCGATGACTGGGCCGCCGCCACGCTCAACCGCCCCTTCACCACCGGCGATCGCCTGTGGTCCGACCAGGGCGGCCGCACCGAACTCCACGTCGGCTCCACCGCGCTGCGCCTTGGCCAGAACACCGGCGCCACGCTGGTCGACCTGGACAACCGCACCACGCAGGTCAAGCTCACGCAGGGCGCGCTGTCGGTACGCGTGCGCGCGCTGCCGCCGGATCAGATCGTGGAAATCGATACGCCCAACCTGGCCTTCCAGGTCCAGGCACCCGGTGAATACCGGCTCGACGTCGCGCCGGATGGCTCGACCACCACGGTGACCGTCTGGCGCGGCAACGGCACGGTCTACGGCGACGATCGCTCGGCGCCGCTGGCCGCCGGCCAGCAGGTCCGCTTCGGCGGCACTGACCTGGCGGAAGCCGGGGGCACCGACTATCCCGGCCGCGACGCGTTCGATCGCTGGGCCGAAGCGCGCGATGCGCACGAGGATGCCTCGGTCTCCGCGCGCTATGTCGGCCGCGAAATGACCGGCTACGAAGCGCTGGACGAGTACGGCACGTGGCGCGAGGAAGACGGCTACGGCGCGGTGTGGGTACCGCATGCCGTGCCGGTCGGCTGGGCGCCGTATCGCACCGGCCATTGGGCCTGGATCGCCCCATGGGGCTGGACCTGGGTCGACGATGCGCCATGGGGCTTCGCGCCGTTCCACTATGGCCGCTGGGCCTACGTGGGCACGACGTGGTGCTGGGTGCCGGGCCCCGTGGTGCCGCGGCCGGTCTACGCCCCCGCGCTGGTCGCCTTCGTGGGGGGCGGTGGCGGCGGCGGCGTGAGCTGGGGCATCAACATCTCGATCGGCTCGCCGGGCGTGGCGTGGTTTCCGCTCGCGCCGGGCGAAGCGTATCGCCCCGTCTACGCAGCCAGTCCGACCTACGTGACCAACATCAACCGCACGGTGGTGGTCAACAACGTCACGGTCAACAAGACCATCATCAACAACGTGACCAACGTCAACCGCGTCACGTACATCAACGCCAACAACCCGGCCGCACTGACGGCGGTGCCTGCCAAGACCTTCGTCAGCGGCCGGCCGGTCGGCCCGGCAATGACGACCTTGCGGCCCGAACAGATGCGCGCGCAGCTGACGCATGCGCAGTTCGTCTCGACACCGGCGCTGGCCCCCGTCAAGACCAGCCTGGTCGGTGCGGCCGCCGCCAGCGGACCGCATCCGCAGCCGCCGACGCAGGTCTTCTCGCGGCAGGCCCTCGCCGTGCGTGCGCCGCAGACTCCGGCGGGTGGGCACGATCCGCTGGCCGAGCGCTTCCGCTCGCAGGGCGGCGCGCTGCCCGGCACGGGGCCGGCTTGGGTGGGCGGCAATGCCTCGCGGGTCGGCCCCGCGCGCGGTCCTGCCAATGTGGGGACGCAGCCGATGCCGGCCGCCGCGCAAGCCGCGGGCTTGCGGCTGACACGCGCCACGCCGGCCGAGATGCCGCGTCCGGGCAATGAGCCCGTGCCCGGCGTTCCGCACGGTCCCAATACACCGGCCACCCCGGGTGGCCCGGGCAATCCGCAGGCACACGGTGCACCGGCCTCACCCGCTCCGCAGGCACTGATGGCGCCCGCAGCGCCGGGTACGACCACCCGACCCGGGCAGCAGTCTGGCGCCATGCCGATGCCGGAACATCGCGGCGAAGCGCGTCGGGGGCCGGATGTGCCTGCGCAAGCCGTGCATGCGCCACCGCAGGGGCCGGCGGGCACGACGACGCGTCCGCCGCAGCCCGAAAGCATGCCGGGCACCCCACGCGAGGAACGTCGGCCGATGCCTTCGGCGCAACAAGAGCGTCCGCGCAGCGAGCCGCCGGCACAGGCTCGCCCCGAGCCGCAACCGCACCCGGCGCCACTCCCGGTACCGCATCAGCCCGAAGCGCGCATCGAAGCACCTCGCCCGATGCCGCAGCCGCACCCGGTGGAGATACGCCCGCCGCAACCCCAGCCACAACCTCAGCCGCACGTGGTCGAAATGCGTCCACCGCAGCCGCAACCTCAGCCGCGTCCGGAGGTACGCCCACCGCAGCCGCCGCAGCCACCCCAACCGCGCGTGGAGCACCATGAGGCGGCCCCGGCCCAGCCGCACCCGCAGGCTGGCCACAACGAAGCACAGCAGCGCGACACTGACCACCGTTGAACGCTCGCGGCAACAGCAGGCAATAAAAAAGCAGCCCGATCGGGCTGCTTTCTTTTGGGGCCGTACCGATCCGAAATCGAACCGGCGCGAATCCGCTCAGCGCTTGCGGCGCAGGCGCGCGATCGCTGCCAGCTGCGCAGTCGCCACGGCCAGCTCACCTTGCGCACGGGCCAGATCCAGGTCGCTGCTCTGGTTCTGCAGCGCCTCTTCGGCCGCACGCTTGGCTTCGTTCGCCTTGGCTTCGTCCAGGTCGTGGCCACGGATCGCGGTGTCAGCCAGCACGGTGACGTGCTTGGGCTGCACTTCGAGAATGCCACCGGCGACAAAGACGAACTCTTCGCCAGCTTCGGTCTCGATGCGCACGGCGCCCGGCTTGATGCGCGTGATCAGCGGCGTGTGGCCGGGCAGGATGCCCAGTTCGCCCGCTTCGCCCGGCAGTGCCACGAACTTGGCGTCGCCGGAGAAGATCTCCTGCTCGGCGCTGACGACGTCTACATGAATGGTTGCCATCTCGATTCCTTTGCTCAGAAAAGCGGCTTCCCGCAGATGTCAGGAAGCCCGTGCCGGCCCCGGCTCGCGCGCGGGGCCAGACCTCGCTCTTACTGGAGCTTCTTGGCCTTCTCGAAGGCCTCGTCGATCGAGCCGACCATGTAGAACGCCTGCTCCGGCAGGTGATCGCACTCGCCGTCCACCAGCATCTTGAAGCCGCGGATGGTTTCCTTCAGCGGCACGTACTTGCCCGGCGAACCCGTGAACACTTCGGCCACGTGGAACGGCTGCGACAGGAAACGCTGGATCTTACGGGCGCGGCCCACGGCCAGCTTGTCTTCCGGCGACAGTTCGTCCATGCCCAGAATCGCGATGATGTCGCGCAGTTCCTTGTAGCGCTGCAGGGTCTGCTGCACGCGGCGGGCCACTTCGTAGTGTTCCGTACCGACGATTTGCGGATCCAGCTGACGCGAGGTCGAGTCGAGCGGATCGACGGCGGGGTAGATACCCAGCGCGGCGATGTCACGCGACAGCACGACGGTCGAGTCCAGGTGCAGGAAGGTCGTAGCGGGCGACGGATCGGTCAAGTCATCCGCAGGCACGTACACGGCCTGGATCGACGTGATCGAACCGGTCTTGGTCGACGTGATGCGCTCCTGCAGCTTGCCCATTTCTTCAGCCAGCGTCGGCTGATAGCCCACGGCGGAAGGCATCCGGCCCAGCAGTGCCGACACTTCGGTACCGGCCAGCGTGTAGCGGTAGATGTTGTCGACGAAGAACAGGATGTCGCGGCCTTCGTCACGGAAGCGCTCGGCCATGGTCAGGCCGGTCAGCGCCACGCGCAGACGGTTGCCCGGCGGCTCGTTCATCTGGCCGAACACCATGGCCACCTTGTCGAGCACGTTGGAGTCCTTCATTTCGTGGTAGAAGTCGTTGCCCTCACGGGTACGCTCGCCCACGCCAGCAAACACCGACAAGCCCGAGTGCTGCTTGGCGATGTTGTTGATCAGCTCCATCATGTTCACGGTCTTGCCGACGCCGGCGCCACCGAACAGACCCACCTTGCCGCCCTTGGCGAACGGGCAGACCAGGTCGATCACCTTGATGCCGGTTTCCAGCAGGTCCACCGACGGCGACAGTTCGTCGAACTTCGGGGCCTTCTGGTGAATCGCGCGCTTTTCATCGGCGGCGATCGGACCGGCTTCGTCGATCGGGCGACCCAGCACGTCCATGATGCGGCCCAGCGTGCCATGGCCGACGGGCACCGAGATCGGCGCGCCAGTGTTCGACACCGGCATGCCGCGGCGCAGGCCGTCCGACGAACCCAGCGCAATGGTACGCACCACGCCGTCGCCCAGCTGTTGTTGCACTTCGAAGCTCAGGCCCTTCTCGGCGAACGACGCTTCGCCGCTGTCCTGCAGCACGAGCGCGTCGTAGACCTTGGGCATCGCGTCGCGCGGGAACTGGATGTCCACCACGGCGCCGATGCACTGCACAATCGTTCCGATACTCATCTGTATCTCCAATAACTTAAATCTTTGCCGTGGGCGTCAAACCGCCGCTGCGCCGCCGACGATCTCGGACAGCTCCTTCGTGATCGCTGCCTGGCGGGTCTTGTTGTAGACCAGTTGCAGCTCGCCGATCACGTTCTTGGCATTGTCCGAGGCCGCCTTCATCGCCACCATCCGGGCCGACTGCTCGGAGGCCATGTTCTCGGCCACCGCCTGGTACACCAGCGCTTCCACGTAGCGGATCAGCAGTTCGTCCACCACCGTCTGCGCGTCCGGCTCGTAGATGTAGTCCCACGAGTAGGCCTGCTTCTCGGCTGCGGTCTGCGTCAGCTTGTCGGCCGTGAGCGGCAGCAGCTGCTCGACCACCGGCTCCTGCCTCATCGTGTTGATGAAGCGGGTGTACGCCAGGTACACGGCATCGATCTCGCCGGCCGTGAACGCGTCGAGCTGGACCTTGATCGCACCGATCAGCTTTTCCAGATGCGGCGTGTCGCCCAGGTGCACCACGTTCGAGACGACCTTCGCGCCGATGCGGCCCAGGAACTGCATGCCCTTGGAACCGATGGCGGTCGCCTGCGACTCGACACCCTTGTTCTGCAGGTCGCGCAGCTGGTTGGTGACGGCACGCAGCACGTTGGTGTTCAGGCCACCGCACAGGCCCTTGTCCGTCGTCACCACGATCAGGCCGGCGCGCTTGACGTCGCGCTTGACCATGAACGGGTGCTGATACTCCGGATTGGCCTGCGCCATGTGCGCAGCCACGTTGCGGATCTTCTCGGCATACGGCCGGGCGCTGCGCATCCGTTCCTGCGCGCGGCGCATCTTGGACGCGGCGACCATTTCCATCGCCTTGGTGATCTTGCGCGTGTTCTGCACGCTCTTGATCTTGGTTCGGATTTCTTTCGTTCCGGCCATTTCTATCTCTCCGTTCAGACCTGGCCACGCAGGCTAAGCGTGACCAGTTCCGGGAATGACGCGGTTAGAACGCGGCGGACTTCTTGAAATCCTCGATCGCGGCACGCAGGGCGGCCTCATCGTCCTTCGACAGATCCTTCGTGTCTTCGATACGGTTGATGAGGTCGGCGTACTTCGTCTTCAGCTGGTCGTGCAGGCCCTTTTCGAAAGCCAGGATGTCCTTCACGTCCACGTTGTCGAGGAAGCCATTGTTGGCTGCGTACAGCGACGCGGCCAGCTGCCACACTTGCAGCGGCTGGTATTGCGGCTGCTTGAGCAGTTCGGTCACGCGGCGGCCGCGCTCGAGCTGCTTGCGGGTCGCCTCGTCCAGGTCGGAAGCGAACTGCGCGAACGCAGCCAGCTCACGGTACTGGGCCAGGTCGGTACGGATACCGCCGGACAGCTTCTTGACGACCTTGGTCTGCGCAGCGCCACCCACACGCGACACCGAGATACCGGCGTTGATGGCGGGGCGGATACCGGCGTTGAACAGGTCGGTTTCCAGGAAGATCTGGCCGTCGGTAATCGAGATCACGTTGGTCGGCACGAACGCGGACACGTCGCCGGCCTGCGTTTCGATCACGGGCAGTGCGGTCAGCGAACCGGTCTTGCCCTTGACTTCACCGTTGGTGATCTTCTCGATGTGCTCGGCGTTCACACGGGCAGCACGCTCCAGCAGGCGCGAGTGCAGGTAGAACACGTCGCCCGGGTAGGCTTCACGGCCCGGCGGACGGCGCAGCAGCAGCGAGACTTGACGGTAAGCCCAAGCTTGCTTGGTCAGATCGTCATAAACGATCAGGGCGTCTTCACCGCGGTCGCGGAAGTATTCGCCCATCGTGCAGCCGGCGTAGGCCGACAGGTACTGCATGGCAGCCGAGTCGGAAGCGGCGGCAGCCACCACGATCGTGTATTCCAGCGCGCCGTGCTCTTCCAGCTTGCGCACCACGTTGGCGATCGTCGAGGCCTTCTGGCCGATTGCCACGTACACGCAGAAGATGCCCTTGCCCTTCTGGTTGATGATGGCGTCGACTGCGACGGCGGTCTTGCCGGTCTGGCGGTCGCCAATGATCAGCTCACGCTGGCCACGGCCGATCGGCACCATCGCGTCGATCGACTTCAGGCCGGTTTGCACCGGCTGGCTCACCGACTGACGTGCGATCACGCCCGGGGCGACCTTCTCGATCACGTCCGTTTTCTTGGCGTTGATCGGGCCCTTGCCGTCGATCGGCTGGCCCAGCGCGTTGACCACGCGACCGAGCAGTTCAGGGCCGACCGGCACTTCCAGGATGCGGCCCGTGCACTTGACTTCGTTGCCTTCGGAAATGTGCTCGTAGTCACCCAGCACCACGGCGCCGACGGAGTCGCGCTCGAGGTTCAGCGCGAGGCCGAACGTGTTGCCCGGGAATTCCAGCATTTCGCCCTGCATCACGCCCGACAGGCCGTGAATGCGGCAGATGCCGTCCGTCACGGAGATGACCGTGCCGGTGTTCTTTGCGTCAGCGCCAGCCTTCAAGCCCTCGATACGGGTCTTGATCAGGTCGCTGATCTCGGAGGGGTTCAGTTGCATCGAATGCTCCTAATTCTTCAATCTGTCCGCGGGCGATATCGTCGATTTCGTCCGAACCTCGCGGAACAGCATTACGCGGCGGTGAGCGCAGACTGCATCTGCGCCAGGCGCGCGCGCACCGAGGTGTCGAGCACTTCATCGCCCACCTGCACACGCACACCGCCGATCAGCGAAGGATCGACCGTCACGTGCGGTTGCAGCTTCTTGCCGAACTTGCGTTCGAGCGTGGCGACCAGATCGGTCAGGGGCGCGCCCTCGAGCGGGAACGCACTGGTGATCTCGACGTCGGCGGCGCCTTCGCTGGCATTCCGCAGCACATGGAATTGCGCGGCAATTTCCGGCAGCAGCGAAAGACGCTTGTTGGCGACCAGCAGGCCAACCAGTTCCTTCGCTTCATGCGACACCGGAGATTTCAGCGCCGACAGGAAGATCCCCGCCACATCGGCTTTGGAGAGCTTCGGATCATCGGCGACTGCCTTCATGTCGGGCACGGCGGCGATTTGCCCCATCTCCGACACGAGCTCAGACCATGCACCCAGATTGCCGGCCTTCGCCACGCGGAACAGCGCCTCTGCGTACGGACGGGCAACGGTTGCGAGTTCTGCCATGATTACAGCTCAGCCTTGAGTTGAGTGAGCAGATCGGCGTGGACCTGCGCATTGACTTCACGCTTGAGGATCTGCTCGGCGCCCTTGACGGCCAGCACGGCGACCTGGTCGCGCAGCGATTCACGCACGCGCACGGCCTGCTGTTCGGCTTCCGCCTTGGCCTGCGCGACGATGCGCGCGGCTTCGGCCTGGGCGTTCTGCTTGATCTCGTCAGCGGTCATCTGGGCACGCTTCTCGGCGTCCGCGATGCGCTGCGCGCCTTCGGTGCGCGCTTCGGTCAGTGCCTGCTCGACCCGCTTGTTGGCCAGCTCCAGCTCGGCCTTGCCCTTATCGGCAGCAGCCAAGCCATCGGCGATTTTCTTCGCGCGTTCGTCGAGCGCCTTCACCAGGGGCGGCCAAATGAACTTGGCAACAACCCACCACAGGATGAAGAACACGACCATCTGCGCGACGAGTGTGGCGTTCAGGTTCATGGTGTGTTCCTTTCGGTATTGAGACTACGGATCAATGCACGAAGCGGCGAGGGTCACGCGGTGCGTTGTCCCAGGCCGCTTCCGGCATCATGCAGACCGAAAAGAATTACTTGATGACCGACAGCAGCGGGTTGGCGAACGCGAACAGCATGGCCACGCCCACGCCGATCAGGAATGCCGCGTCGATCAGGCCAGCCAGCAGGAACATCTTGGTTTGCAGCGGGTTCATCAGCTCGGGCTGACGTGCGCAGGCTTCGATGTACTTGCCGCCCATCAGTGCGATGCCGAGGCAGGCGCCGATGGCACCCAGGCCGATGATGATGCCGATACCGATGGCGGTCAGACCTTGGATGTTGGCGAGAAATGCTTGCATGATGACTCCCTTTTTACGTGAAAGACGAAGAACTTAGAACTTGGAAAAACCTAACGGAACCGGAGAACCTGAACCGCAACTTAATGGTGGTCATGTGCCTGGCCGATATACACCAGCGTCAGCATCATGAAGATGAAGGCTTGCAGCAGCACGATCAGGATGTGGAAGATCGCCCACGCTGCACCGGCCACCACGTGACCCACGAAACCCAGCGCCGAGAAATCGGCACCGAACGTCCAGATCGAGCCAAGCAGCGCGATCAGCAGGAACACCAGCTCGCCCGCGTACATGTTGCCGAACAACCGCATGCCCAGCGACACAGCCTTGGCGAGGAATTCGATGATGTTGAGGATCAGGTTGAACGGCGCGAGGTACCACTTGGCGCCGAACGGAGCCGACAGCAGCTCGTGCACAAAGCCGCCCGCGCCCTTGATCTTGAAGCTGTAGTAGATCATCAGCAGCAGCACGGCGAAGGACATGCCAAAGGTGCCGTTCAGATCCGCCGTGGCCACCGCGCGGTGGTGCGGCACGTGCAGGCCGAAAGACTCCAGCAGGTGGTTGATACCAAAGACCCAGTCCACCGGGATCAAATCGACCGCGTTCATCAGCGTGACCCACACGAACACCATCAGCGCCAGCGGCGCGATCCAGGTGCGGTCACCGTGGATGATGCCCTTGGCCTGGTCATCGACCATCTCGACGACGAGCTCGACGAAGGCCTGGAAGCGGCCCGGCACGCCGGCGGTGACACGGCGCGCGGCCATGCCCAGGAAGATCAGGCCGATCGCACCCATCAGCACCGACCAGAACATGGTGTCCCAGTTGATGACGGAGAAGTCGACGATCGACGTCTGCTTGCCACCGATGCTATTGAAATTCTGCAAGTGCTCCGCGATATACGCGGAAGGCGTGAGAGCGTGCTCGGCGGCGTGGCCGGCGGCTTCTGCGACTTCTGTTGCCATGATGACCCAGTCCAATATTGCGAAACATTCTTCGCGGTACATTCCGGCTCGCGCGCGATTCGACCAGGTTGCCCTGGAGATCGCGGACTGCACGCGGCCCGAACGCACCACCTTATTTGATCGGGGTGTCAGCGCAGTGAACCGGTGCCGGCTGGTGCTTCAGCCACCCGGGTTCCCGCCGTGTTCCGACACATCCCGCTTGCCTGCCGCATGGCCGCAGGCTAAGGCCGGTCACCGCAATGCGAAACCGACCCAGTACATCTTGAGCGCCAGGATCAGGGTGATCAGCAAGGGCGCCCAATGCAGGCCCTTGAAGGTCACGACCACGACCACCAGCAGCGCGACGGTGCCAAGCACCTTGATCGCTTCGCCCACCACCAGCCGGGCGATGGACTCGAAACCCCGCGCCTTCGACAGCCGCAGCGCGAACCAGGCCGAAGGCACCACGCAGACGCCGCCGCCCAGCAGGGCCGACAACGCCGCCTCGCCCGCCGATGCAGCCCCCGTGCCCGCGAGCCAGCTGCCGACATACCATCCGAGCGCACACAGCAGTGTGATGGCCACCTGGCCGAGCACGATGGAGAATGGCGTGACACGCGAGGCCCGCAAGGCCTTCTCGCCGAACAGGGCGACCGCTTCGTCATGCGAAAGCGCATGCACCGGCGGCCCCGCCTCCTCCGCGTCTTCGGCATCCCAGTCCCGCTTCGGAGCCGGCACCGGCCTGGACCGGGCGTCTTCCGACGAAGCTTGGGAATCGGGCCGTTGCCGCTCGGTTGGCTGCATGGAAGAAGCGTCTTTCATCATGCCGCACCGCTTTGGGTCAGGCGGATTTGAAACCGCACGATTTTACGAGACATGACAGTCACCAGTCAACGCGCGAACCGAACGGTCGTGCGGGCGCCTTCGACTGCACTTGCAGCGGCGCGTTCCGTTCGCGGCGCGCAATGAGGTGCTGCTACCGGAACACCGGACGCATCCGGCCACCGGACATTCTGACGATTTCATGATGGCGACCACCACGCGCACCGTCGATGACGCGCGAGGCAATCACACGCATCCGGCGCACCCCGACGCCCGCAAATGGCGCCGCGACGGGCATTGCCGAACCCGCGACAAGCTGTTGCAGGCGCGATACACCA
Organism: Ralstonia nicotianae; assembly: GCF_018243235.1. Taxonomy (NCBI): domain Bacteria; kingdom Pseudomonadati; phylum Pseudomonadota; class Betaproteobacteria; order Burkholderiales; family Burkholderiaceae; genus Ralstonia; species Ralstonia nicotianae. The sequence continues at coordinate 146,216 of NZ_CP046674.1, read as the reverse complement.
AGGCAGCCGACGTCAGGCGACAGCTTCGTCGGCCCCGTCCGGACGCAGACGGGCCAGCAACCCGTCGAACTCGTCGAGGCTGCCGAACTGCACCGTCAACTGACCGCGCCCCTTGGCGGCAAGCTTGATCTGCACGGGCAACCCCAGCATGTCGGCCAGTTCTTCTTCCAGCCGGGCAACGTCGCGTCCGTTCTGGCCGTTCTTCTGCCGCTGCGATTTCAGCTCGAACGGCTTGAGCGTCGAGGCGACCAGCTTCTCCGTCTCGCGCACCGACAGGCGCTTGTTGATGATCTGGTTAGCCAATGTGATCTGTGAGGCACCATCGACCGCAAGCAGCGTGCGCGCATGGCCCATGTCGAGATCGCCGGCCATCAGCATGGTCTGCACCGGCTGGGCCAGGTTCAGCAGACGCAGCAGGTTCGACACCGCGCTGCGCGAACGGCCGAGCGATTCGGCGGCCTGCTCGTGCGTGAACTGGAATTCACGAATCAGGCGAGCAATGCCCTGCGCCTCTTCCAGCGGGTTCAGGTCTTCCCGCTGAATATTCTCGATCAGCGCCATGGCGGCGGCGGCCTCGTCCGGCACGTCCTTCACCAGCACCGGCACTTCGGTCAGGCCGGCCAGGCGCGACGCCCGGAAGCGGCGCTCGCCGGCGATGATCTCGTACTTCTGCGCGGCGCCGTCCGAGTCCACCTTGCGCACCAGGATCGGCTGCATCAGCCCCTGCGCACGGATGCTGGCGGCCAGCTCCTGCAGCGCGCCCTCGTCCATGCGCGTGCGCGGCTGGTACTTGCCGGGCTGCATCTGTTCGAGCTTCAGCACCGTCGGCGCGCCGTCCTGCCTGGCCACCTCGACAATCTCGGCGGGACTGCCCAGCAGCGCCTCGAGGCCGCGGCCCAGTCCCTTCTTCTTCAACGTGCTCATCCGTGTTCCCCTCGCGATGCCCGGCCTCAGGCCGGTTGGTCGGCCATCTGGCGCACGCGCGCGATCATCTCCGCGCCGAAATCCAGGTACGCCTTGGCACCCTTCGATGCGGAATCGAACGCCACGCCCGGCATGCCATAGGACGGCGCCTCGGCCAAGCGCACATTGCGCGGGATCACCGTCTTGAAGACCTTGTCACCGAAATGCGACTCCAGCTGCGCCGACACCTGCTGCTGCAGCGTCACGCGCGGATCGAACATCACGCGCAGCAAGCCGATCACCTTGAGATCCCGGTTCAGGTTGGCATGGACCTGCTTGATGGTGTTGACCAGGTCGGACAGCCCTTCCAGCGCGAAGTACTCGCACTGCATCGGCACGATGACGCCGTGCGCGGCGCACAGGCCGTTCAGCGTCAGCAGCGACAGGGCCGGCGGGCAATCGATCAGCACGAAGTCATAGTCATCGGCCACCTCGGCCAGGGCGCGCTTGAGGCGGGTCTCGCGATGGTCGAGATCGACCAGCTCGACTTCAGCCCCGGCCAGATCGCGGTTGGCCGGCAGCACATCGTAGCGGCCGGACTCCGAACGCTGGCGCGCCTGGGGAATCGTCGCCAGCCCGACCAGCACCTGGTAGACGCTCATCTCCAGGGTGTGCTTGTCGATGCCGGAACCCATCGAGGCATTGCCCTGCGGATCGAGGTCGACCAGCAGCACACGCTGCCCTTGTGCGGCCAGCCCCGCCGCGAGATTCACCGTGGTGGTGGTCTTGCCGACCCCACCCTTCTGGTTGGCGATCACGAAAATATTCGACATGAATCCTCTGCGGTGAATGACTCGGACTTCGCTTGTGCGCTCACGCCGACGGCGCGAGGATGACCAGGTGGCGCTCGGCCGGCAGCCCCGGAACCGTCAAACGCTCGATCGACTCGACCGCCCACCCTTCGGGCAGCCGGACAATTTCGGCGTCCGGGCGCACGCCTTTCATGGCGACCATGCGCCCGCCCGGCGCCAGCAGATGGCCAGCCAACCGCACAAAGTCGTTCAGCTCGGCAAATGCGCGCGAAGTGATGACACCATAGCCGACGGCATCGGCCAGTTTTTCCACGTGGCCCCAGTGCGACTGGGCATTCGTCAGGCCCAGCTCTGCGCGGCATTGCGTCAAGAACGCGGTCTTCTTCTGCACGATGTCGACCATGGTGACGCCGATGTCGGGGCACGCGATCGCCAGCGGAATGCCGGGCAGGCCACCGCCGGAACCGACATCCAGCACACGCGACGCCTCGGGCTGCACGCGGCGCACCAGTTCCGCGATACGCGGAACGGCCGCCAGCGAATCCAGCAGATGATGCGTCAGCATGTCGCCGGCATCACGGATCGCGGTCAGGTTGTAGACGCGATTCCACTTGGCGAGCAGCACTTGGTACGCCAGCAGGCGATCCAGTTGCATGCCCTCGAGCGGCAGGCCGAGCGCGCGCGCGCCGGCTTCCAGTTCCGACCGGGTGTCGGCCAGCGCGGTGTTCGCCATCAAGCGGCCTCGCCTTCGGAACGCGGGCCGACCTTGCCGCGCAGCACACCCTTCTTCAGGTGCACCAGCAGCAGCGACACGGCCGCGGGCGTGATGCCGGAGATGCGCGATGCCTGGCCGATCGTTTCAGGCTTGTGCTGCGCCAGCTTCTGCTGGACTTCGATCGACAGCCCACGCACCTGCTTGTAGTCGAAATCGGCCGGCAGCCGGGTGTTCTCGTTGGCACCCAGGCGCTCGACTTCGTCCGCCTGGCGGGCAATGTAGCCGTGGTATTTGATGCCGATCTCGATCTGCTCGCGAATCTGTTCGGCCAGCAGCGGCTCATCGGCCAGCGGAGCGTCGGGCGCATACTTGCCGCCCTGCATGCCCATCAGCGATTCGTATGTCACGTTCGGGCGGCGCAGCAGATCGGCCAGCGAGTATTCGCGCTCGATTCCCTTGCCCAGCACCGGTTCCGCATCGGCTGCGGGAAGGATCGCCGGGTTCACCCAAGTCGACTTCAGGCGCTCTGTTTCACGTGAAACAGCATCGCGCTTGCGGTTGAATGCATCCCAGCGGGCATCGTCGACCACACCAAGATCGCGCCCCGCCTCGGTCAGGCGCATGTCAGCGTTGTCCTCGCGCAGGCTCAGGCGGAATTCGGCGCGGCTGGTGAACATGCGGTACGGCTCCGTCACGCCGCGCGTGATCAGGTCGTCGACCAGCACGCCCAGATAGGCCTGGTCGCGGCGCGGCGTCCAGGCTGCCTTGCCCTGCACTTGCAAACCGGCGTTGATACCAGCCAGCAACCCCTGGGCAGCGGCCTCCTCGTAGCCAGTCGTGCCATTGATCTGGCCGGCGAAGAACAGGCCGCCGATCGCCTTGGACTCCAGCGAAGCCTTCAGCCCGCGCGGATCGAAATAGTCGTATTCGATGGCGTAGCCGGGCCGCAGGATGTGGGCATGTTCGAGACCGCGCATCGAGTGGATCAGGTCCAGCTGCACGTCGAACGGCAGGCTCGTCGATACGCCGTTCGGGTAGAACTCGTTGGTGGTCAGCCCTTCCGGCTCCAGAAAGATCTGGTGGCTGTCCTTGCTGGCAAAGCGGTGGATCTTGTCTTCGATGCTCGGGCAGTAGCGCGGCCCGACCCCTTCGATCACGCCGGTGTACATCGGCGAACGGTCCAGCCCGGCGCGGATGATGTCGTGCGTGCGCTCGTTAGTGTGCGTCACCCAGCACGGCACCTGGCGAGGATGCATGTCGGTGCGACCGAGGAAAGAGAACACCGGCACGGGATCGAGGTCCCCGGGCTGCGCTTCCAGCACCGAGAAGTCGATGGTGCGCCCGTCGATGCGGGGCGGCGTGCCGGTCTTCAGGCGCCCCTGCGGCAGCTTCAGTTCTTTCAGGCGCGCCGACAGCGACACCGCCGCCGGATCGCCCGCGCGGCCGCCAGTGTAATTGTTCAGGCCGACGTGAATCTTGCCGTCGAGGAAGGTCCCGGCCGTGAGCACCACCGCGCGTGCGCGAAACCGCACGCCGACCTGGGTGACGGCACCGACCACGCGATCGCCCTCCACCAGCAGATCTTCCACGGCCTGCTGGAACAGCATCAGGTTCGGCTGGTTTTCCAGGCGATGGCGGATGGCGGCTTTGTACAGCACGCGGTCCGCCTGGGCACGGGTGGCGCGCACGGCCGGCCCCTTGCTGGAATTGAGGATGCGGAACTGGATGCCACCCTCGTCGGTGGCCAGTGCCATGGCACCACCCAGCGCATCGACTTCCTTGACCAGGTGCCCCTTACCGATGCCGCCGATGGACGGGTTGCAACTCATCTGCCCCAAGGTCTCGATGTTGTGCGTCAGCAGCAGGGTCTGGCAGCCCATGCGTGCCGCCGCCAAGGCGGCCTCGGTGCCGGCGTGTCCGCCGCCCACCACGATCACATCGAATTCAACTGGATACAGCATGGCTTCCTCCTCGCTTGGAGGCATCGAGAAAATTGGGGAAGCGGAATTATAAGTCGTCCACCTACCCCACTGTTCGACGCGGGACGGTTCTGGACAAAATTCTCCCAATTCCGACGTTTCACGTGAAACAGACGCCGCCCCGATGTCGCGTAGATGTTTCACGTGAAACGGCCACACCAAGAAAAACGCACGGCGCGAACCGTGCGTTTCTCGTGTGGAACAGCAGCCGAGGCTACGTCAGTTCTGCAGCTTCCACTTGCCGCCCTGGATCTCCACCATCACGCGCGACCGCTGGTCGAGGCCGAGGTGATCCTTGGCGTTCATGTTCATCACGCCATGCGAGATGGCCAGATTGGTCGTCGTCTCCAGCGCGTCACGCAGGCCCTTGCGGAAGGCCGGCGTACCGGGCTGCCCTTTCTTGAGCGCCGCGGGCATCGCGTTCGCCAGCAGCAGACCGGCATCCCACATGTGGCCGCCAAACGTCGAGACCTGGCCGCCGAACGCTTTCTCGTATGCGACCTTGTAGGCCAGCGCCGGCTTCTTGACCGGGTTGCTGTCGGGCAGCTGCTCGGCGACGAGGATCGGGCCGGCGGGCAGGAAGGTACCTTCGCAGTCCTTGGCGCACACGCGCAGGAAGTCGGCATTGGCCACGCCGTGGGTCTGGTACAGCTTGCCCTTATAGCCGCGCTCCTTGAGCGCACGCTGGGGCAACGCGGCCGGCGTGCCGGAGCCGGCGATCAGCACCGCGTCCGGCTTGGCGGCCATGATCTTCAGCACCTGCCCCGTCACCGAGGTATCGGTGCGCGCGAAGCGCTCGTTGGCGACGAGCTGCAGCTTGCGCAACGTCGCCACCTTGTCGAACTCCTGTGCCCACGAGTCGCCGTAGGCATCGGCAAAGCCGATCAGCGCGACCGTCTTCACACCATGGTTGGCCATGTGCTCGGCAATAGCGGTCGCCATGTGCGAATCGTTCTGCGGGGTCTTGAAGACCCACGCGCGCTTGGCGTCCATCGGCTCGACGATGCGCGCGGACGCCGCCAGCGAGATCATCGGCGTCTCGCTCTCTGCCGCCACGTCCACCATCGCCAGCGAGGTCGGCGTGATGGTGGAGCCGATCACCAGATCGACCTTGTCTTCGGTGATCAGCTTGCGCGTGTTCTTGACGGCAGTGGTGGTGTCGGAGGCATCGTCCAGCACGATGTATTCGATCTTCTTGCCGGCGATCTCCTTGGGCAGCAGCGACACCGTGTTCTTCTCCGGAATCCCCAGCGATGCCCCCGGCCCGGTGGCCGACACCGTGACGCCGACCTTCACCTGGGCGAACGCCGTGCTTGCCAGGAATGCCGTCGCGGCCAGTGCGATGCGGGTTGCGCGCGAAACCTTCATGCCTTCTCCTGCAGTGTGCGGGCGGAAACTGCACCGCATTGGATTGACCGACCGAGGGGTCGGGAGTCCGAGGAGTCTAGGGGGAGTCACCCCGGGCGGGCAAGGGGGTGATACCCGGTGAAGCGGCCTTGCTAAGACGGCTGCTCAGGCCGCGCCAACTCGCGCTCGTCGCAATCGGGTTCCGTGTCGTAGCCGAGGTAGTAGTAATAATGCCGAAGGCGGCGACCGTCGCCGTCGAGCATCAGGTGGACACCTTCGGACGACGCACATTGCGTGAGCCGGTATACCCGCCGGCGCCACGTGAACCGGGTGCCGGACGCCATGGCGGATGCGCTCACCGGAGCTTGCGCCGGCACGGCGATACCAAGCGCCATCCCGGTTTTGGCACCCTTGAGCGGCGTCAGCGCATGCCACGACAGCGCTTCCCTATCGCGACTGAACTCGCGATTGCCGTGGCGCGCCTGCTGTGGACCCACGGCATAGCAGCAGCGATACGTGCCCTCCAGCGTCACGACACCCACCGGTCCGTTCACCGTCTTGCCCGTGGGGACCGCGATCCACGCGTCCCCGTCATTGAGCTCCACCGCACCGACCATCGGGACCGGCACCACGCCATCTTTCGCCCCGGCGCCTGCGCACACCAAGGCACCCATCATCATCGCCAGCGGCCACTGCCTCACGTCTCGCTCCAGCAGTCGGGACCGCTGGAGCTTAACCGACCTGCACACCGGTCGCCCGGTCAGCCGACCCGATAGACCCGCCCGCTCTGTACCCCTTCCACGCTGCGCCGATATGCCATCGCGGCGCGCGCCGCCGGCACGCTTTCGAAGCCGGGAAAGAACGGGCCGTACACCGCCATCGATTCGGTCAGCACGGTCGGGCTGACGGCGTTGATGCGGATGCCTCGCGGCAACTCGCAGGCGGCCGCCCGCACGAAGCCTTCGACGCCGGCATTCACCGCGGTCGCGTTGGCGCCCTGCGCGATCGGCTCCTGGCCGACGATACCGGTGGTCAGCGTGATCGAGCCGCCGTCGTTCAGGTGGTGCTGGCCGACCAACGCAAGCCGCACCTGCCCGAGCAGCTTGTCTTGCAGGCCGAGGTTGAAATCCGCGGCGCTCATTCGCGTGAGTGGGCCGAAGAACAGGTTGCCGGCCGTGGAGACGATGGCGTCCACGCGGCCGAGCTTGGCGAAGAGCGCCGCCACGCTGTCGGCGTTGGTGATGTCGACCTGGTGATCGCCTCGCGTGCGACCGACGCGGATGACCTCATGCGCCCCGCCCTGCTCCAGTTCGGCCGTCACGGCACGGCCGATGGTGCCGCTGGCACCGATCACGATGATTTTCATGTTGCGCTCCTTTGCGAATCAGTTTGGAATGACACGCATTGTTGGCCGAACCCACAGAGCGATAAAGCCGTGGTAACTTTGTCTATTCCTAATCAACAGTTCGGAATATGGACAAGCTGCGCAGCATGGAGACCTTCGTCGCCGTGGTGGATGCCGGCAGCTTCACCGAGGCGGCGATGCAGCTGGAGATGTCGGCGGTGATGGTCGGCAAGTACGTGCGCGAGCTGGAAACACGGCTGGGGGCGCGGCTGCTGCAGCGCAGCACACGCCGCCAGAGCCTGACCGACGCCGGCCGCGTGTTCTATGAAGACGCCAAGCGCGTGCTGGAACAGGTACGCTGGGCCGAGACCTCGGTCGAGCGGCTGCGCGCGCAGCCCTCCGGCACGCTGCGGGTCAGCGCGCCCACCACCTTCGGCGCCTGCGTGATCGCGCCGCTGACGGCGACCTTCCAGCAGGCCCATCCGCAGGTGCGCGTGGAGCTGGACCTGAGCAACCGCATGGTCGACCTGGCGGACGAAGGCTTCGACCTCGCCGTGCGCATCGGCGCGCTGGGCGATGCCGACCTGGTGGCGAAACCGCTGTGCGCGTACCGGATGGTCATCAGCGCCTCGCCCGACTATCTCGCGCGCCACGGCCGGCCCGAAACGCCGGCCGACCTGCCGGCCCATCGCTGCCTGTCCCACATGGTGTGGAACAGCCGCAATGCGTGGCAGCTGTCCGGCTGGGATGGCACGACATCCTGGCGCGACGATCCGGCCTTCAGCTGCAACGACGGCCACGGCCTGCGGATGGCCGCGATCGCCGGTGCGGGGCTGCTGCTGCAGCCGGAGGTGCTGGTGGCCGAGGACCTGGCGAGCGGCCGGCTGGTGCGCGTGCTGCAGACGTATGCGCCGCAGCCGCGGCCGATCCATCTCGTGTATCGGCAAGATCGGCGGCCTTTGCCGAAGTTAACGGCTTTTACGGCGCATTTGCTGGAGCAGGTACCCGCAAGAGGACTGACCTAGCGCAGCGGCAATACGAACTGTGCCGGCGAGTGCTCCTCCTAGGCCAACGCCGGATCTCGGCTAAGCTAGCGGCCTCGGCTTTCCTCTAGGAGGATCGTGATACGACGCCGCTCGGGTATCGCTGCACGACCCTTGATGACCCCACAGCCACTCACGCTGCCAATTCCGCCTTGGCGAATCCATCCGCCTTCAGCTCGGCACCCTTGCTTCGCCATGACCCCCGAAGACCTCCAGCGCCTCGTCACCACCCCCATGCCCTTCGGCAAATACAAGGGCCGTCTGATCGCCGACCTGCCGGGCCATTACCTGAACTGGTTCGCGCGCGAGGGTTTTCCGCCGGGGCAGATCGGGCGGCTGCTGGCGCTGATGCAGGAGCTGGACCACAACGGCCTGAAAGGCCTGCTCGACCCCCTGCGGCAACGCGGGTGAACCGGCCGCTCAATCACCGTTGACATAACGGAGCAGCCCCGCCGCCAGCGCTTCGAAGACCACGCGACAGCGCGGACTCTCGCGCAGGTCTTCGTGCATGGCGAGCCAGGTGTCGAGCACGGGCGCCACGTCGTCGGCGAACAGCCGGACCAGGTCGGGATCGCGCCGCGCCAGCCCGACCTGGCAGATACCAATGCCGAAGCCCGCGCGCAACGCGGCCAACCCGGCCAGATCGCTGTCGGTGCGCAGCGCGAAGCGGTCGCGGCGCATCCACGGGACCTGCCCCTTCATGCCGCGGATGAAGGCGGTCTCCTTGTCGTAGCCGATCAATGCGTGGCCGGCCAGGTCGTCGAGCGTGGCCGGCGTGCCGCGACGCTCGAGGTAGCGGCGATGCGCGTGCACCCCCAGCTCGATGCCGCCGATGTGCCGCGCGACCAGCACGCCCTGGCTGGGACGCTGCATCCGCACGGCGATGTCGGCGTCGCGGCGCAGCAGATCTTCGAGGCGGTTGCTGGGCACCAGTTCGAGGATGAGGCCGGGATAGGCGGCGTGCAGATCGGCGAGGATGGCGGGCAGCACTTCCGCCGTCACCACTTCGCTGGCGGTGATGCGCACCGTGCCGCGTACGCCTTCTCCCTGGCTGGAGGCGGCACGCAGCAGCGCTGCGCTGGTCGACTCCAGCGATTCCGCATAGGGCCGCAGCGCCAGCGCCGCCTCGGTCGGACTCAAGCCCTGCTGGGTGCGGATGAACAGCGCGAAGCCGAGCGCACGCTCCAGCGCATCGACATGGCGGCCGGCGGTGGGCTGGGTCAGCCCCAGCGCGCGCGCCGCGCCCGACAGCGAACCTTCCCGCACGACGGCGAGAAACGTCCGATACAGCTCCCAGCCCGGTTCCGGATTCATCATACAAAATCGTATAACCGATCCATCATCATCAACAATTCCATGGAATGGTACGCCCATCCAGAATGCCTCCATCGCAACGCGCATCGACTGGAGAACAGCCATGGAACAGACAACACGGACCGCCCTGGTGCTGGGCGCCACGGGTGGCATCGGCGGGGAGATGGCGCGTCGACTGACGGCGCACGGATGGCGGGTGCGCGCCCTGCACCGCAACCCGGACGCGCTCGCGCGCCGCGACCCGGCGTTCGAATGGGTGCGCGGCGATGCGATGGTCCGCGACGATGTGGTCGCCGCGGCGCGGGGTGCCGCCGTCATCGTCCATGCCGTCAATCCGCCGGGCTACCGCAACTGGGCCGGGCTGGTGCTGCCGATGATCGACCACACCATCGCCGCCGCCCGTGTTTGCGGCGCGCGCGTGGTGCTGCCGGGCACGGTGTACAACTTCGGGCCGGATGCGTTTCCGGTGCTGTGCGAGACCTCGGCGCAGCAACCGCTCACCCGCAAGGGACAACTCCGCGCGGAGCTGGAACGCCGGCTGCGGGCCGCAGCCGACGACGGCGTGCGCAGCCTGATCGTGCGCGCGGGCGACTTCTTCGGGCCCGATGCCGGCAACAACTGGTTTGCCGGCGGCCTGGTACGGCCGGGGCAGGCGGTGCGTACCGTCACCTACCCGGGCGCGCACGGCATCGGCCACCAGTGGGCCTACATTCCCGACGTGGCCGAAACCATGCTGCGCCTGCTCGAACAGGACGACCGCCTGCCCGCCTTCGCGGTCTTCCACATGCGCGGTCACTGGGATGCGGATGGCACGCAGATGACGGAGGCGATCCGCCGCGCGGTCGGCCGGCCCATCCGTACGCGCCGCTTTCCGTGGTGGGCGCTACCGCTGATGGCGCCATTCTCGGTGCTCATGCGCGAACTGCGCGAGATGCGCTATCTGTGGCGGCAGCCGATCCGCATGGACAACGCGAAACTGGTCCGGACGCTGGGTGCCGAGCCGCACACGCCCTGGGACGACGCGGTGCGCGCCACGCTGCGCGGGCTACGCTGCCGTTGACACGCGGGCCACCACGGCCAGGAAATGGGACCGGCCGGGCGTGGGGCAGCCGGCCACCTTGGCGCGATCGTCCCAGCAGCGCATCGTCTGCGTACGGGCGACGCTGAAAAGCCGCGGCCTCGTCGGCGGAAAAGACGCCACCCTGCAGCACAAGGCTGCGCACCGAATCGGCCGACGGGCATGCGTGGTCGCTCGCATCGGTGGCGCACAGGCAACGCTTGGCGTCCACGTACAAGCAGATCGGTTCAAGCCCGGCATCGGGAAAGCGCGCGCAGGAACGGCAACGCGAAATACTGGTGCTGGTTGTCGATGCCGCGTCCGCTAGGCGTTTCGCCTTGCCGGTTCAGCAGGTGGCCGAGGTCGTGCAGCGGCGCGGCGGTAACGAGCACAGCCGTCTGCGGGGCATGCTCACGCTGCGTGACGGGCTTGCCACTGTAGGCGATGTCGCCATGGCGATCAAACAGCGTGCGGATATCGTCGCGGCTCAGCGCCATGGTCACCTCCCGAAGCCCAGCTTAGCCGGCGGCTGCGGCAGCGCCATGACCGGATGTGCGGATCGCCAGCCCGGCGTGCGTCCGGAGACCCGCAGGCAGGTCAGCGCAGGAAAGCGTCGTAAGCGGTCTTCAGGATCAGCGCCAGCACCACGGCGATGAACATCTTGCGCACGAAGCGGCTACCGTGCTTGAGCGCCAGGTAGCTGCCCGCCTGGTTGCCGAGCACATTGGCCACCGCCATTACCAGGCCCAGCTGCCACCACACGTGCCCCTTGCTCGCCAGCAGCAGCAAGGCCGCCACGTTGGTCGCCAGGTTGACGATCTTGGTGGATGCGGAAGCATGCAGGAAGTCGTAGCCGAACACCCGCACGAACACGATCATCAGGAAGCTGCCGGTGCCCGGGCCGAACACGCCGTCGTAGAAGCCGATGATGGCGCCGGCCAGCAGCGCCACCCCACGCTCGCGCCAGCCGGCGAGGCTGGGCGCATGCTCGGCGCCGAGATCCTTCTTGGCGACGGTGTAGACCAGCAGCAGCACCAGCACGAAGGGCAGCGCGCGACGCAGCGGTTCGGCGGGGATGTGCGTGAGCGCCCAGGCCCCCAGCAGCGAGCACAGGAACGCCGTCACCACCGCCGGCGCCGTCGCGCCCCAATAGATGCGCACCGTGCGGCCATAGCGCGCCGCCGCCGTGGCGGTGCCGGACATCGAGGCGAGCTTGTTGGTGCCGATCAGCGTGGCCGGCGCGAGATTGGGATACGCGGAGAACAGCGCGGGAATCTGCACCAGGCCGCCGCCACCGGCCACGGCATCGATCAGGCCGGCCAGAAAGCCGGCCACGGCGAGCAATACGAAATCCATCAGGAAACCAACGGGAACAGGACAGGACAGCGGATGCGGCTAGCCCAGCGACTTCGGCGTCGGGCGCTCGGCGCGCAGCCAGCACCCGCCGGCCTCCGGCACGAAGCCGAGCGCGGCGGCATCGGCGGCGGACAGTGCGGCGGGCGGCAGCAGGACGTGGAGTATGCCATGCGCGCGGGCGTACTCGCCCACCGCGGCGAGCGCAGCATCGCGCGTGCGCGGCCCGCCGCCGAATACCTGCACGCCGGCTGGCAGCCATGCCACCAGCCCGCCCAGCACCAGGTGCGGCACCAGCGCGACCGGCGCCACGCCCACAAGCGACGCCCCCTCCTCGACCAGCAGGCACGGATGCTGGCTCGGATGGCCGAGCAGCGCGTCGACGGCGTGCGCCAGCTGGAGCGGCGCGGCAGCGCAGGCACCGGCCAGCGCCGACAGCAGGCGGGCGCGGTCTTCCGGATGGGCAAGGCGGGTGGATGGCGGCATGGTCGGCTCGGGCGAAGGCGCCATTGTCATGCAGCGGCCGCATGGATGTCGACGCCGAATGCATTTCTCTTGTCGCTCGGCGCCGGCCAGAATGGGACACGTCTCCGAGGAGCCCCGCCATGGCCGACCCCACCCGCGCCCTGACCCTGCAGCTGCTGCAATCGCTGGCCGAACGGCCGCGGCCCTACGCGGAGGTGCTGGAAACTTGGCGGACCTCATGCCCGCGGCTGTCGATCTGGGAGGATGCATGCATCGACGGGCTGGTGGACTGCGCGCCCGATACGCACCTGGTGACCGTCAGCGCCCGGGGCCGGGCCCTGCTGGCGGCTGGCGCCTGACGGACGGCGCCACCGGCGCCACCAAAACGAAAAGCCCTGCCGGGGATCACCCGGCAGGGCCTCTGTTTTATTTGGGCATCTCCACCTACACGGTGTGTGCCATCGTCTCCTCGCTCCCGCCTCATTATTTCGTGCGAAAACCGTAACGAGACTGTAAAAGATGCACCGCAATGCAGCAACTAGAGCAAACCCTTACAGTGCATCGCGCACCAAGTTCGCCCATCTGAGCGACTTTTACATCTCATCTGCGCGGCAACTCAACGCTTCAGCCAGGGCACCCTGGCGGCGATCTCGCCCATGATGCCACGGCGGAAGGTCAGCACGCAGATCACGAAGATCGCCCCGGTGACCGTGGTCACCGATTCGCCCAGCACGTTGAAGCCGTCCATGCCGGTCGCGCCGGCCAGAAAGGCGCCGAGATCGCCCAGCTTGTTCTCCAGCGCGATCACCAGCGCCGCGCCCAGGATCGGGCCGGACAGGATGCCCAGGCCGCCCACCAGCGTCATCAGGATCACCGAGCCCGACATTGCCCAGTGCACGTCGGTCAGCGTCTCGAAGCCCAGCACCAGCGTCTTGAGCGCGCCGGCCAGCCCCGACAGCGCCGCCGACAGCACGAAGGCCAGCAGCTTGAAGCGGTCGGTATCGTAGCCCAGCGAGATCGCGCGCGGCTCGTTTTCCTTGATGGCCTTGAGGATCTGGCCGAATGGTGAATGGATGGTCCGCACGATCAGCAGAAAGGCCACCACCACCACGGCCAGGACGAAGTAGTACAGCGTCAGGTCGGACGACAGGTCCAGCATGCCGAGCAGCTTGCCGCGCGGCACGCCCTGCAGGCCGTCCTCGCCGCCGGTGAACGGCGCCTGCAGGCAGAAGAAATAGAACATCTGCGCCAGCGCCAGGGTGATCATCGCGAAATAGATGCCCTGGCGGCGGATCGCCAGCAGCCCCACCACCAGGCCGATCAGCGCCCCCGCCGCGGTGCCGGCGATCAGGCCCAGCTCGGGCGTCAGGTTCAGGTCCCGCATCAGGTAGCCGGCCACGTAGCCCGCGCCGCCGAAGAAGGCGGCGTGCCCGAACGACAGCAGCCCGGTATAGCCGAGCAGCAGGTTGAAGGCCGAAGCGAACAGCGCGAAGCACAGCAGCTTGGCGACGAACACCGGGTACGCCCCCGCCAGCGGCGCGACGATCAGCGCCGCCAGCAGCAAGCCGTACAGGATGAACTTGAAGGAGGACGAGTGGTTCATGTTGGCCGCGTCGCTTGTCTCTTATTTCTCTCTGCCGAACAGGCCCGCCGGGCGCACCAGCAACACCAGCGCCATGATCACGAACACCACGGTGGACGAGGCCTGCGGATAGACCACCTTGGTCAGCCCCTCGATCACGCCCAGCCCCAGGCCGGTGACGATCGAGCCGAGGATCGACCCCATGCCGCCGATCACCACCACCGCGAACACGGTGATGATCATGTTCTGCCCCATCAGCGGCGAGATCTGGATCACGGGCGCGGCCAGCACGCCGGCGAACGCCGCCAGCGCCACGCCGAAGCCATAGGTGAGCGTGACCATCAGCGGCACATTGACGCCGAAGGCCTCGACCAGCTTGGGGTTCTCGGTGCCGGCGCGCAGGTAGGCACCCAGCTTGGTCTTCTCGATCATGAACCAGGTGGCGAAGCACACCGTCAGCGACGCCACCACCACCCAGGCCCGATAGTTGGGCAGCACCATGAAGCCGAGATCGGTGGCGCCGGACAGCAGCTCGGGCGTCGAATACGGCAGGCCCGACACACCGTAGACGGCACGGAACACGCCTTCGATGACCAGCGTCACGCCCAGCGTCAGCAGCAGCCCGTAGAGGTGGTCGAGCTTGTAGATGAAGCGCAGCATGGTGCGTTCGATCACCACGCCCACCACGCCGACCGCGAGCGGCGCGGCCACCAGCATCACCCAGTACGGCAGGTCGAGATACGACAGGCCCATCCAGGTGAGCACGGCGCCCAGCATGAACAGCGCGCCGTGCGCGAAATTGATGACGTTGAGCAGCCCGAAGATGACCGCAAGGCCCAGGCTCAGCATCGCGTAGAAGGAACCGTTGACCAGGCCCAGCAGCAGCTGGCTGAGCATGGCCGGTAGCGGAACGCCGAAGATTTCCATCACGTATCGGGAAAAAGAGACCGTTGCCGGCGCCGCCCGGCACGCGCCGGACGACACCGGATGGCTTGCCGCCTTACTTCTTGAGCAGCGGGCACTTCGACTCGGCCGGCGTGGTGAACGCCTGGTCGCCCGGAATGGTCGCCACGATCTTCATGTAGTCCCACGGCTTCTTCGACTCGGCCGGGGTCTTCACCTGCATCAGATACATGTCGTGGACATAGCGGCCATCGGCGCGGATCGCGCCCTTGGAGAAGAAGTCGTTGAGCTGCGTCTTCTTCAACTGCGCGATCACCTTGTCCGGGTCATCCGTGCCGGCCGCGGCCACCGCCTTGATGTAGTTCGACACGGCCGAGTAGTCGGCGGCCTGCAGGCTGCTCGGCATCTTCTTCATCTTGGAGAAGTACCGGGTGGCGAACTTGCGGGTGGCGTCGTTCATGTCCCAGTACCAGCTGTCGGTCATCAGCAGGCCCTCGGCGGTCTGCAGGCCGAGGCTGTGCACGTCGTTGATGAACATCAGCAGGCCGGCGATCTTCATCGTCTTGGTGATGCCGAACTCCTTGGCCGCCTTGATCGAGTTGATGGTGTCGCCGCCCGCGTTGGCCAGCCCCAGGATCTGCGCCTTGGACGCCTGCGCCTGCAGCAGGTACGACGAGAAGTCCGAGGCCGACAGCGGATGCTTGACCGAGCCCACCACCGTGCCGCCGTTGGCCTTGACCACGGCGGCGGTATCGTTCTCCAGCGAATGGCCGAAGGCGTAGTCGGCGGTCAGGAAGAACCACGACTTGCCGCCCTGCTTGACCACCGCGCTGCCGGTGCCCTTGGCCAGCGCCACCGTGTCGTACGCGTAGTGGATGGTGTACGGCGTGCACTCCTCGTTGGTCAGGCGGGCCGTGCCGGCGCCGATGCCGATGAAGACGCGCTTCTTCTCCGCCGCCACCTTGCTCATCGCCAGCGAGGTGGCCGAGTTTGTGCCGCCCAGCAGCATGTCGATGCCCTGCTGGTCCATCCACTCGCGGGCCTTGGAGGCGGCGATGTCGGCCTTGTTCTGGTGGTCGGCCGTGACCAGTTCGATCGGCTTGCCGAGCACCTTGCCACCCGCATCCTCGATCGCCATCTTGACCGCCTCGACGCCGCCCTGCCCGTCGATGTCGGCATACAGGCCGGAGAGATCGGTGATGTAGCCGATCTTCACCTTGTCGCCCGAGACCTGGGCATGCGCGCCGGATGCCGCAAGGCCCAGTCCTGCCGCCATCAGTGCACCAGCCAGCTTCTTGAGTGTCATCGTCTTGTCTCCTGTGTCGTGCGCGCCGGACGGATCACGCCCCGCGCAAAGGTCAAGCAAAGCGATCAAACGCCGAGCAGCTCGTGCAGTATCGGCATCTTGTCCTGCAGCTGGGCCGCCTCGAAACGCTCGACGATGCGGCCGTGTTCCATCACGTAGAAGCGGTCGGCCAGCGGCGCCGCGAAGCGGAAGTTCTGCTCCACCATCACCACCGTGTAGCCGCGCTTCTTGAGCATCAGGATCATGCGGGCCAGCGCCTGCACGATCACCGGCGCCAGGCCCTCGGAGATCTCGTCGAGCAGCAGCAGGTTGGCCCCCGTACGCAGGATGCGCCCGACCGCCAGCATCTGCTGCTCGCCGCCCGACAGGCGCGTGCCCTGGCTGTTGCGGCGCTCCTTCAGGTTGGGAAACATCTCGTAGATCTCGGCCACGCTCATGCCCGCGTTGCCGCGCGTGGCCACCTGGCCCTTGAGCACCGGCGGCAGCAGCAGGTTCTCCTCGCACGACAGGCTGGCGAAGATGCCGCGCTCCTCCGGGCAATAGCCGATGCCGCAATGGGCGATGCGGTGCGTGGGCAGGCCGATGGTCTCGACACCCTGGCCGGCATCGTCGTGCACGACGATGGACCCCTTGCGCGTGCCGACCAAGCCCATGATGGCGCGCAGCGTGGTGGTGCGGCCCGCGCCGTTGCGGCCGAGCAGCGTGACGACCTCGCCGCGGTTCACGGTCAGGTCGACGCCGTGCAGGATGTGCGACTCGCCGTACCAAGCGTGCAGGTCCTTGATCTGGAGCGCGGGCGTGCTCATGCGGTGTTCTCGTGGGTCCGGGTCAAACATTCGATGACGCATGCGGTGGCGTGCCGTGCCCCCCGCCGCGCCGATGGCCGCGGGCGGCGTCAGTGGCCTTCCAGCGCCGCATCGGCGGTGCCCATGTAGGCCTCCATCACCTGCGGGTTCTTCGAGACGTCTTCGTACGGGCCCTCGGCCAGGATCTGGCCGCGCTGCAGCACCGTGATCTTGTCGGCGATGGACGACACCACGTTCATGTTGTGCTCGACCATCAGGATCGTGCGGCCCTCGGCCACGCGCTGGATCAGTTCGGTCACGCGGTCCACGTCTTCGTGGCCCATGCCCTGCGTCGGCTCGTCGAGCAGCATCAGCTCGGGCTCCATCGCCAGCGTGGTGGCGATCTCCAGCGCGCGCTTGCGGCCATAGGGCAGCTCCACCGTCACCGTGCCGGCGAACGGCGTGAGGCCCACCTGGTCGAGCAGCTGCATGGCCCGGTCGTTGAGCACCGCCAGCGTCTTCTCGCTGCGCCAGAAGGCATAGGCCGTGCCGAGCTGGCGCTGCAGCCCGATGCGAACGTTTTCCAGCACGGACAGGTGCGGAAACACGGCGGAGATCTGGAACGAGCGGATCACGCCCCGGCGCGCGATCTGCGCCGGCCGCTCCGGCGTGATGTCGACGCCGTTGAACAGGATGGTGCCGCGCGTGGGCACCAGGAATTTGGTCAGCAGGTTGAAGCAGGTGGTCTTGCCGGCGCCGTTCGGGCCGATCAGGGCGTGGATGGAACCGCGCCGCACGCGGAGGTTGACGTCGGACACGGCGGTGAAGCCCTTGAAGGCCTTGGTGAGTCCTCGCGTCTCGAGAATGATGTCCTGCGCCATGATTCCCAGCTGTCTCCCGCCGTCTTCTTATATAGCGAATGATTGTCGACGGCTGCTGCGTCGCAAAACATCGGGGTTTGTACCGAGGTGCCTGAGCCCCGGCTTGCGGCCGCCAACCCGCGCCGGCATTGAATTTGCGGCCCGCCGAAGGGCTTACGTAGAGTTACGTACCGGGACCTCGCCGAGGGCCCATCCATATGACACGGCCGTCATGTCACGGCCGTGTCGAAGCCCGTCAGGCCGGCACGGCCTCGCCCCGCGCGCGGGCCCGCCGCGCCGCGCGGATCATCTCGCCGGCCTTCTCCGCGATCATGATGGTCGGCGAGTTGGTGTTGCCGGAGGTGATGGTCGGCATGACGGATGCGTCGACCACGCGCAGGCCCTCGATGCCGCGTACCCGCAGCTGCGCGTCGACCACCGCGCCGGCGTCGTCCGCCCGGCCCATGCGGCAGGTGCCGACCGGGTGGAAGATGGTCGTGCCGATATCGCCGGCGGCGCGCGCGAGGTCTTCGTCGGTCTGGAGCGCGGCGCCGGGCAGATATTCCTCCGGCCGGTACCTGGCCAGCGCCGGCTGCGACACGATGCGGCGCGTCAGGCGCAGCGAAGCGGCAGCGACCTTGCGGTCGGCGTCCGTCGACAGATAGTTGGGCGCGATGACCGGCGCGGCGAACGGATCGGCCGAGGCGAGATGCACCGTGCCGCGCGAGGTCGGCCGCAGGTTGCAGACGCTGGCCGTGAACGCATTGAAGGCGTGCAGCGGATCGCCGAACTTGTCGAGCGACAGCGGCTGCACGTGGTACTCCACATCCGGCCGCGCCACGGACGGATCGGACCGGGCGAACGCGCCCAGCTGCGACGGCGCCATGCTCATCGGCCCGCTCCGGTTGAAGGCGTACTGCATGCCGATCATGGCCTTGCCCCACCAGCTGGCGGCGCGCGTATTGAGCGTCGGCACGCCGTGCACCTTGATCACGCTGCGCAGTTGCAGGTGGTCCTGCAGGTTCTCGCCGACGCCGGGCAGCGCGCAGCGCACGGCGATACCCAGTGCCTGCAGCCGCTGCGGCTGCCCGATGCCCGACAGCTCCAGCAGCTGCGGCGAGTTGACCGCGCCCGCCGACAGCACGACCTCTTCGCGCGCGGCCGCCGCGTAGTCCTGCCCCGCACCGCGATACGTCACGCCCGTGCAGCGCCTGCCGTCGAAGGTCAGCGCCCGCACCAGCGCCCCGGTCACGATGGTCAGGTTCGGCCGCAGCGACGCCGGCCGCAGGAACCCCTTGGCCGTGTTCCAGCGGATGCCACGCTTCTGGTTGACCTCGAAGTAGCCCACGCCGAAGTTGTCGCCGCGGTTGAAATCCTCCGTGCGCGGAATGCCGGCCTGCACCGCCGCCTCGATGAAGCTCTCCAGAATCTGCCAGTGCAGCCGCTGCGGCTCCACCCGCCATTCGCCGCCGGCGCCGTGCCAGGCGTCGGCACCGCCGTGGTAATGCTCCGAGGCCTTGAAGAACGGCAGCACCGCGTCCCACCTCCACGAATCGTCACCGGTCAACGCCGCCCAGCCGTCGTAGTCCTCGCGCTGGCCGCGCATGTAGATCATCCCGTTGATCGACGAGCAGCCGCCCAGCACGCGGCCGCGCGGATACCCCAGCGAACGGCCGTTCAGGCCCGGCTCGGCCTGCGTGCGATACAGCCAGTCAGTGCGCGGGTTGCCGATGCAATACAGGTAGCCGACGGGGATGTGGATCCAGTGATAGTCGTCCTTGCCGCCGGCCTCCAACAGCAGCACCGACACTTCCGGATCCAGCGTCAGGCGATTGGCCAGGACGCAGCCCGCCGAGCCCGCGCCGATGATGATGTAGTCGTAGGTCTCCATGTCTCCTGCCTGCTCTTGGGTGTTTTGTTCTTGTCCGATCGCCGGTGGCCCGGCCCCCCCGGGCTCAGATCCGCCCGGCCAGCCACGCCCGCATCGTCCCGAACGCTTCACCGCGCATCGGCTCGGCCTCGTTGAACAGCTCGTGATACGCGGTCTCGAACCAGGCCAGCGTGCGCAGGTCCTCCGGCGCGCCGGCGCAGAAATCCCGGCTGCCCGAAGGATCGACGATGGTGTCCGCCCCGCCCGCCAGCAGCAACATGGGCGCCTCCAGCCGGGGCGCGTCCTGCTGCGCCTGGGTGATGGCGTTGAGCATGAACGCCAGCACCGATGCGCTGATGGTCTTCTGCACCTGCGGATCCGCCCGATACGCGGCGCCCACCGACGGATCATGCGACAGCCTGGCAGGATCGACGGGATTGGGCACCGGCAGCTTCGGCGCCAGCGCGCTGAGCAGCCCGCGCACGGCATTGGCGCCGGGCGGCAGCTTGAGCCGCAGCGCCGGCGACGACAGCAGCACGCCGCGCACCGGCCGCACGCGCGCGGTGGCGAAGCGCGCGACGATCAGCCCGCCCATGCTGTGGCCGAGCACGAACGGCATCTCGTTCCACTCGGCGACGACGGCATCGAGAATTTCCGCGAGATCGGTGAGGTAGTTGTCGGGCGCGTCGAGCGCCATGCGCGGGCCGCCGCTCCTGCCGTGGCCGCGCAGATCGAAGGCGCGCACGCGCAGGCCGAGCTCGCACAGCACCTGCGCCACATGCGGATACCGGCCGCTGTGCTCGGCCATGCCATGCACGAGGATGACGGTGCCGCGGGGCTCACCCGCCTCGGGCGCCGGCAGCCAGGTCCGCACAAACAGCTCGGTGCCGTCCTTCATCCGCTGGCGCGTCTCCAGCGCATCGACCGTGGCGGGGGCTTGCGTCATGGGCGTCTCCTCGTTGGGTTGCCTGATTGTGGCATAGACGCCGCGCGCCGCGATGGTCAGCCGTGTCGGTCCGGATCGGGCAGCGCTGCATCGCAGCAGGGCGAAGCCTCCCCGGCCACGCCCTCGAGGATCGGGCAGTCCGGGCGGTCGTCGCCGTGGCAGGCGTCGGCGAGCGTCACCAGCGTATCGCGCATGCCTTGCAGTTCGCGGATGCGCGCGTCGAGGTCGGCCACGTGGCGCAGCGTGATGGCCTTCACGTCGGCGCTGGCGCGCGCGCGGTCGTGCCACAGCGAGAGCAGCGTGCGAATCTCTTCGAGCGAAAACCCGAGCGAACGCGCCCGGTGGATGAACCGCAGCACGTGCAGCGCGCGCGGATCATAGACCCGGTAGTTGCCCTCGGTGCGCGGGCTGGGCGGCAGCAGGCCGATGCGCTCGTAGTAGCGGATCATCTTGGCCGACACGCCGCTGGCCCTGGCCGCCTCGCCGATGTTGACGGGGCCGTCTTGCGATGCATCGTTCAGGTCGGCACGGGTCATGCGCGGTCTCCCCCGGCGGTGGCGGTTTCCCAGCGCGGGTGCCAGCGCCGCAGCATCAGCGCGTTGGTGACGACGCTCACGCTGGAGAACGCCATCGCCGCGCCGGCAAAGGTGGGCGACAGCAGCCCGAAGGCCGCCAGCGGAATCCCCACCACGTTGTAGACGAACGCCCAGAACAGGTTCTGGCGGATCTTGGCCACCGTGCGCTGCGACAGGTCGAGCGCGGCCGGCACCAGGCGCGGCTCGCCGCGCATCAGCGTGATGCCGGCGGCCTGCATGGCGACATCGGTGCCGGTGGCCATGGCGATGCCGACATCGGCCGCGGCCAGCGCGGGCGCGTCGTTGATGCCGTCGCCGACCATCGCCACCACGTGGCCGCCGCGCTGCCATGCCGTCACCCGCGCGGCCTTGTCCTGCGGCAGCACCTGCGCGGCCACCGTCTCGATGCCGAGCGCCTCGGCCACGCCGCGCGCGGCGCCGGCGTTGTCGCCCGTCACCAGCGCGGTGCGGATGCCGCGGCGGCGCAGTTCGGCCACCGCCTCCCGCGCCCCCGGCTTGAGCGCATCGCCGAACGCAATCAGGCCGCGCAGCTGCGCCGGGCCGCCCGCTTCGGCCCGCGCCAGCCAGGAGACGGTCTGGCCCTGCGCCTCCAGCGCATCGGCACGTGCCTGCAGGCGGGTGCGATCGAGTTGCAGCTCGTCCATCCAGCGCGCATTGCCGAGCGCCAGCACCGCGCCGTCCACGACACCGCGCACGCCCCGGCCGGCCAGGACTTCGGGCGATTGTGCCGGCGCGACACCACGGCCGCGCGCCGATGCATGGTCGCGCGTGGCCTGCGCCAGCGGGTGCGTGTGCTCGGCCTGCAGCGCGGCGAGCTGGTCGAGCACGGCGTCCGCGTCGATGCCCGGCGCCGCTTCCACCGCCACCACGCGCGGCTGGCCGAGCGTCAGCGTGCCGGTCTTGTCGAACACCACGAAGTCCACCTGCTGCGCGCGCTCCAGCGCCTGCGCATCGGCGATCAGGATGCCGCGCCGCGCGCCGGCCCCGGTCCCGGCCATGACGGCCGACGGCGTCGCCAGCCCCAGCGCGCACGGACAGGCGATCACCAGCACCGCCACCGCATTGACGATGGCGCTCTCCCACCCGGCCCCCGCGATCATCCAGCCGGCCAGCGTCACCAGCGCGGCCACCAGCACGGCCGGCACGAAGATCGCGCTGACACGGTCCACCAGCTGCTGGATCGGCGGCTTGGCGGCCTGCGCATCCTCGACCAGGCGGATGATGCGCGAGAGCATGGTGTCCGCGCCGATGGCCGTGGTGCGCACCAGCAGCACGCCATCGGTGGCGATGGCGCCGGCCGTCACGTGGTCACCCGCGCGCTTCGGCACGGGCAGGCTCTCACCGGTCAGCATCGACTGATCGACATGGCTGGCGCCCTCCACCACCGTGCCGTCGACGGCAATGCGCTCGCCCGCGCGCACCGACACCGCATCGCCCACGCGAACCCGGGCGATGGGCACGTCCCGCAGCGTGCCGTCGGCACCGCGCACGCGGGCGGTGTCGGGCCGCAGCGCCTGCAGCGCGCGGATGGCCTGGGCGGTCTGCCGCTTGGCGCGCGCCTCCAGCCACTTGCCCAGCCGCACCAGCGTGATGACGACCGCGGCGCTCTCGAAGTACAGGTGCGGCATGTCGCCCGCATCGGCACGCCACCACAGCCACAGCGACAGTCCGTAGGCCGCGGAGGTGCCCAGCGCCACCAGCAGGTCCATGTTGCCGGCCCCCGCGCGCAGCGCCTTCCAGCCGGCCCGGTAGAAACGCGCGCCGATCACGCACTGCACCGGCGTCGCCAGCAGCCATTGCAGCCACGCCGGCAGCATCCACCCGGCCCCCAGCCAGCCGGCCACCATCGGTGCCACCAGCGGCAGCGACAATGCCGCCGATACCCACACGGGGCCGGGGCCGTCCCAGAAACCCGGCGCGGCGCCGGGCGGCTCGGCCGCCGTTTCGTCCGACGCGACGCGCGCTTCATAGCCGGCCGCCACCACCGCCGCGACCAGCGCATCGCCGCTGACGGCGGCGCCCCGCTGGACGCGCGCGCGTTCGGTGGCGAGATTGACACTGGCCTGCGTCACCCCGGGCACCGCGCGCAGCGCGCGTTCGACCCGGCCGGCGCAGGCGGCACAGGTCATCCCCTCGATTTCCAGGTCGAGCGAAGCAGCATCGGCAAGGCTGGCGGCAGTCATGGGCAACAGGTCGGATGGATGGAAGATGGCATCAACCTAGACCTTCCCATATTAGGAAGGTCAAGCGCATCTTACGCTTGCGTTTCCCATGGTGGGAAGGTTCATACTGCCGCTGTGTACCCTTCTTCCCTCTTTCCTTGGAGCCGAACATGACGACGTTTTCCGTTGAAGGCATGAGCTGCGGCCACTGCGTCGCCGCCGTCACCCGCGCCGTGCAGCAGATCGATGCCACCGCCCAGGTGCAGGTGGACCTGTCCAGCCAGACCGTTGCGGTGCGCAGCGGCGCGGGCACGGATGCCCTGCGCCAGGCCATCGAGCAGGCCGGCTATCCGGTCAAGGCTGTTGCCTGAGCCGTCGGGCCAATAAAAAAAGGCGTGCCGCCATGGCACGCCTTTTTTGTGGGCGCGGCGCCGCTCAGAAACGGTAGCCGACCGACAGGAAGGTCACGATCGGGTTGATCTTGATCTTCGCTTCGGTCACGGCATGCTGGCCGTTGGCCAGCGTGGTATCGATCTTGGCCGTGGTCTTCAGCGGCAGGTACGACACCGACAGGCCAAGGAACCAGTCCTTGGTGATGGCGTACGTGGCGCCCGCGCTCACCACCGGGTTGAGCGAGCTGTCGGTCGACACGGTGCTCGTGCTCGGGAAGCCGTTGCCCAGCACCTGGGTCTGGAACGCGCTGTTGGTGATCTTCTCGTCGGTGAACCAGGTGTAGTTCAGGCCTGCGCCGACATAGGGACGGAACTTGCTGTCCGCGCCGCCGAAATACCACTTGGCCAGCACGGTCGGGCTCCATTGCTTGGCCGAGCCGATCTGGCCGTAGCGCGCGAAGGAATCGGTGCCCTCGATCTTGTGGCGCGGCGGGATGCCGCCGACCAGTTCGACCGCCAGGTTGTCGGTGAAGAAGTGCGTGAAGGCGAGGCCGAGCGTATCGGCGTCCTTGATCTTGGCGCCCGTGTTCGGTACCGACCGGTTGAGCGGCACACCACCCACGCTGTCGATCTGCAGCGGGTCGCTCGAGCTGTTCGGCATGACGCGGAACCAGCCGAGGCTGACGATGTTGCTCCCCGCGCTTTGGGCGTGGGCAGCAGTGGCAAGGATCATCCCGGCGGCGGCCGCCAGTGCTTTTTTATAGGCCATGTCTGTGGTTGCTCCTGTAAGAGATGCATGCGGCGCAAACGATACCGGTGCATTCTAAGTCTCCTCCCAGGCGGAGGGATGGCCATTATCCCGCTTGGTTGCCTTGGCCCAGAACCTTTTTTATAGAGGTTTCCTGTTACAGGCACCCCGATCGTGAGGCCTGTAGCACACCTTTGCGCGGGATGCTGCGTTTTCAAACGGGTGGCGCCTTCGACAGCGCCAGGGCGCATGCGGCCAAGTCCCACAAGGCACTGCCCACGCTTTTGAACACCACCGGCACCCCCGGCGCGGCCTGCGCGCCGATGTCGGGCGCCGCATCGATGCACTGTTGTAACGGCCGTACACACGACCAGGGCACGCCCGCCTGCAGCAGGTCGCCCGCTTCGGCATCGAGGTCGGTCAGGGTATCGGCAAAGAGCCGGTCCGACGCGGCAGCCTGCATGCACAGCCGCGGCGGCAGTTCGGCCATCTCGGGACGAAACGCGCCGACCGCCGCAATGAAGTGCTGCGCGCGCCAGACCTGGCCCACGCCCGCCGTGCCCGATTCCGCCAGGTCCGGCAGGACCGGCTGGGTGGAGGGTGTGGCCGTGATCACCAGCGGCGCGTAAGGCAGCACGATGCGCGCCGCCTGGGCCATGCCCGCTGCATCGCCCGCGGCCACCGCGGTCGCCTCCAGGCCGAGCTTGCGCGCATGGGCGGCCAGCGCCTCGGCGTTGGCCTCGGTCCGGGTGACGATGGTGACGCGCCGCGTGCCGAGCCCCATGCGGAACGCTTCCAGATGCGCGCGCGCCTGCGCCCCGGCCCCGATCAGCAGCAGGTCGCCGGCGGGCTCCGGCGCCAGCAGCCGCGCGGCCAGCAGCGAGACCGCGGCTGTGCGATGCGCCGTCACGGTCGGGCCGTCGAGCAACAAGCGGCGCACGCCGGTCGCCGCATCCATCACCACCACCTCGCCATGGATGGCGGGCAGCCCATGCGCGGCGTTGTGCGGATGCACGGTGATCATCTTGGTGATGGCGATCTCGGCATTGGACGCCGGCATCAGCAGCAGGCTGCCCGGCCCGGGCACCGGCATCACCAGCCGCGCCGGCGCCTGGGCACGGCCCGCGCGCGCGTCGCGCAGCACCTGCGCGATGGCATCGGCCAGGGCGGCATACGGCAAGCGCGCCGCCGTGGCAGTCGCGTCCAGGGTCTGCAGCATGACAGCTCCGTCGGGAGGGAAAAGACAGCGGCAGCTTACGCCGAGGCGGCCGGCATGGTGCGGCGCGGCGGCGGCGCGCGGCGGGTCAGCAGGCCAGCGGTGATCAGCAGCTGGGCGGCGGCATAGCTCCACCAGATCGCCAGCTCGTAGTCGTTGAACGGAAACACAAAGACACTGATGCCGATCATCGCGTCGGAGGCGGCGAAGGCCACGGCACCCCAGGCGGTCAGCGGCCCGGGCAGCCGCGCGAGCAACGCCGCGCAGACCATGGCCGACAGGACGATCACGTAGGCGACCACCGGTCCGCTCAGTACGCCCAGGCCCGGCCAGTACCAGTTCAGCATGCCGATCGCCACGCCCAGTGTCGCGCCCACGCCGATCAGCCGCAGCGGCGAACACGCGCCGCGCAGCGTCACCAGCACGCGCAGATAGCACAGATGGGCGAACAGGAACGACGCCAAGCCGGCGACGAAGGCAATCCGCAGCCCCGGCAGCGCCAGCAGGAGATCGCCCAGCGCGCAGAACAGCAAGGCGCCGATCAGCCAGCGGCGCTCGCGCGGCATCTCGTGCAACGACGCCGCGCGGGCCAGCAGCAGCGCCATCAGCATCTTCCACAGCGGCTGGGCGACGATGCGGCCGGCCAGCGGCGTGCCGGGCCCCACCTCCACGGCCACCATGGTCAGCATGCCGCCATAGGTCACGCCGGCCACCGCGGCCGCCACCCACCACGCGCGCACCCGTGCCGGCATGCCGTAGCCGCCCGCACGCGCCGGCTGCGTGGTGTGACCTTCGACCATCGTCGTCTCCCCCTTCAATGACGGATGCAGCGTGACACGTCGCGCACCCTCGCGCAAGGCATCGGCCGGACCAGCCTACCCGCCCAGGTGAGCCAACGGCAGAGCGCCGTCGCGCTTGAGTGCCGTCAGCACGATATTGGAGCGGACATTGTCCACGCCCGGCACCCGCATCAGCTTGCGCATCACGAATTCCGACAGCGCCGGCAGGTCCGGCACGACCACGCGCAGCATGTAGTCGGCATCGCCGGCCACCGAATAGCACTCCTGGACGGCATCGAGCAGCAGGATCTCTTCGCGGAACCGCTCGACGATGGCATCGCCGTGATGGGCGAGCTTGACGCTGGCGAAAACGGTCACGCCCAGGCCCAGCCCCGTCGGCGACAGGATCACGCGGTAGCCCTCGATGATCCGTTCCGCCTCCAGCCGCGCGAGCCGGCGCCCGACCTGGCTGGCCGACAGATGGACCTGCTCCGAGAGCTGCTGGTGGGTCGCACGGCCGTCGCGCTGAAGGGCGGCAAGCAGGGCCAGATCAAAGGGATCGAGAGAAATCATGCAAATCTCCTGCGAAGATAAGCAGGATTTTGCATGAAATCTGCAAACAACGCGCGAATGGCGCCGGTTTTGCGGTCAATCCGCGCGGCCCCGCCCCTACACTGGCGAATTCCGATCGCCCCCGACCAGGATATCCATCATGGCCATCGCCACCCCCACCAGCGCAGCCCCCACCCCGGCCCCGGCCGGCTTCACCGGCACCCTGACCGACAAGCTCCGCGAGCAGTTCGCCGAAGGCCTCGACGGCCAGACGCTGCGCCCGGACTTCACGATGGAACAGCCTGTCCACCGCTACACCGCCGCCGACCACGCCACCTGGCGCACGCTGTACGACCGCCAGGAAGCCCTGCTCCCGGGACGCGCCTGCGATGAATTCCTGCAAGGCCTGTCCACGCTGGGCATGAGCCGCGAAGGCGTGCCATCGTTCGACCGGCTCAACGAAACGCTGATGCGCGCCACCGGCTGGCAGATCGTGGCCGTGCCCGGCCTGGTGCCGGACGAAGTCTTCTTCGAGCACCTCGCCAACCGCCGCTTCCCGGCCAGCTGGTGGATGCGCCGTCCCGACCAGCTCGACTACCTGCAGGAGCCGGACGGCTTCCACGACATCTTTGGCCACGTGCCGCTGCTGATCAACCCGGTCTTCGCCGACTACATGCAGGCCTATGGCCAGGGCGGCCTGAAGGCGGCGCGCCTGGGTGCGCTCGACATGCTGGCGCGGCTGTACTGGTACACGGTGGAGTTCGGCCTGATCCGCACGCCGGCCGGCCTGCGCATCTACGGCGCGGGCATCGTGTCGAGCAAGAGCGAGTCGGTCTACGCGCTGGATTCGGCCAGCCCCAACCGCATCGGCTTCGACGTGCACCGCATCATGCGCACGCGCTACCGCATCGACACCTTCCAGAAGACCTACTTCGTGATCGACAGCTTCGAGCAACTGTTCGACGCCACCGGCCCGGACTTCACGCCGCTGTACGAGGCACTCGGCACGCTGCCGACCTTCGGCGCCGGCGACGTGGCGGACGGCGACGCCGTACTCAACGCCGGCACCCGCGAGGGCTGGGCCGACACGGCGGATATCTGAGCGCTGGCTATACTGCGCGCATTCCCATCCGCCATCGACCCGAGACCATGATGCCGACTCTCAATGACGAACAACGCAAGGCCCTGTTTGCCGAACTGCCGGGCTGGTCGCTGCAGAACGACCGCGATGCGATCCACAAGCGCTTCACCTTCACCGACTTCAACGCCGCGTTCGGCTTCATGACGCGCGTGGCGCTCAAGGCCGAGCAGGTGAATCACCATCCGGAGTGGTTCAATGTGTGGAATCGCGTGGACATCACGCTGTCCACGCACGATGCCAACGGCCTCACGCACCGCGATGCGGATCTCGCGCGCTTCATCGAGCAGGCCGCGCAGCTGACCGGCGCCAAGTAAGCCGATCCGGTTTCCCTACGCGCCCGTTGCGGCGCGCCACGCCTCGAACGCCGCCCGCGCTTTTTCGCTCAGCTGTTCCGGAGCGATGCGGGTGGCGCCTTGTACGATCATCAGCGCATACGGTTTGGCCAGTGCCGAAGCTTCGGCACACAGCCGCAATTCGTCGCCCTGCGAGGGCGAACGGGCACGCCAGTAATTGATGGCGGCCTCCAGGTCGGTGATCGTGAGCAGGGCATCGGTCATGCGGGCATTGTAGCGCCGCGCCCGAGGCCAGGCCCACCGCCTCCTTTCACCACACCATGCGCATCCTGCTGATGACCGGTGCCTGAACGGTGACCGGCGTCCTACTGCTTCTTTTCCTTCTTCTCGGGCGGCGCGAGCATGGTGCCGCGACACTTCTTCGCGCCGCAATGGCAGGCGAACTGTGCCTTGAGCGCCTTGGTCTGGCGCCCTTCGATCACCAGCCCGTAGTCGTAGAACAGCTCCTCGCCCGCGTCGATATCGCGCAGCGCGTGGATGAAGACACGGCCGTCCTTCTCGCGCGCCTCGCAGTTCGGCTTGCAGGCGTGGTTGATCCAGCGCGCGCGATTGCCGCCGTACTTGGCGTCGATCACGCTGCCGTCTTCCAGGCTGAAATAGAAGGTGTGGTTGGGGTCGTCCGGATCATGCGGGTGACGGCGCAACGCTTCCTTCCACGAAATGTGCTCGCCCTTGTATTCGATGATCTTTTTGCCCTTGGCGATCGCCGCCACCGCGTAGACGCCGCGTCCGTGCACACCCGATTCTCGCACGGCGATGCGGTCGCGGCGGCGCAGTCCGGCCGCTTCGGGCGGGGTCGGCTGATGAGCGTCCGGGTCTTTGGCGGCAGCGGAAGAGCGTGGCATGGGGCAGCGGAGGAAAGGCAGGAACATCGGTCAGCGAAGCCGTGAGCCTACACCAAAAGCATGGCATCCCGACACGTCGTCCCCGCCCTGCCGCGCGGCTCCGCCAGGCCGCCAATGTGGATAACTCGGCCGGCAACTGTGGATAACTATCGGGAAAGCCTGTTCGCTGTCTGTGGCTGTCCTGTCGATGGCGCTGGAACAACTGGCGGACCTGTCGACAGGTCGTGGATCGGGCAGGTGGATTCATCCACGGGCGGGCACATGCTGTCCGGTGGGTTTTGCATACAATAAACGCTTGAAACCAAAGCGCTTTTTCCGGTTATCCACAGAAAAGGCACGGCGTTTACTACTACTACTATTTGTATACATAAAGAAAAAGGTAAACCCATCGATCGACTGCCGTCGATCCCATCCATTGCGAGCCATCCGATCCGGAACAAACTCCCCATACCGTGGAACCCGATGTGATGGGACCGCCTCCCGATGCAGCAGCCATGCGGGTTTGCGGAACCCGCGGACAGCGTACGGTTACAAAGCTCACGTGCCGGCGCTGAACGCATGCCGGTATCATGTCGCCCTTGGAGCCGTCCCCCTGGAGGCTCTGATGTGTGTTTCATCTACTCTTGAAGGGAGTCAAGCAATGACGAAAACCGAACTGATCGACGCCATCGCCAGCGGCGTAGACGGTCTGACCAAAGCCAAGGCAGAACAGGCACTGAACGTGACGCTGCAGGCCATCATGGAATCCGTTGGCAACGGTGATACGGTCAGCCTGATCGGCTTTGGCACCTTCAGCCAGGGCGAGCGCGCCGAGCGCATGGCACGCAACCCGCGCACCGGCGAAGAAATCAAGGTGGAAGCCGCCAAGACCGTCAAGTTCAAGGCCGGTCAGAAATTCAAGGACGCCGTCAACGCCTGAGCATTGACGACCCAGGCGCAGCCGGCTCGCCGGACCTGACGCCGACGACGTGGCATGCTACTGCGTGCGTGAGTGATCCGCGGCATTGGCGTACCACGTCGCAGGGCCAGCGACGCCGAGGCCCGATCACCGCATCGCCTCCTCCCTCCATGTCTCGCCCGTTTCCGCGCATCCCGCGCATCGCCCTTTCCCTGCTGTTGATGGCTCCGCTGGTCTGGTTCGCCGGCTGTACCACGCCGCCCGCGCGTCCGCAGGCCGAGCCGTTGCCCGACAACGAAGTGGTTGCCACGCGCCCCGGCGCGACACCGCGCGAGAGGATGATCGAGATCGCGCTGACGGAATGGGACCGCTGGGGACGCCAGGAGGTACGCGTCGGCCGCGATGACACCTACTGCGTCACGGGGGGCGGCTTCCCCGATCAGCCGCCCGGCCGGTGGCTGGTGCTCGGCGAACCCGCTGCTTCGCCGAGCGATGACGATGCCGGCAGCGGCAGCGACATGCCCGCCGACAAGCCGCAGGCAACCGTACCCGGCGCTGCCCTCGCTGCGCCCGCCGCCTGCCTGCGCTATCCCGATGGCTCCGGCGGCGAAGCCACCGCGCGCGGCTGCATGCTGGCCAAGCGATACTGGGGCATCGTCGGCAAGGAGCCGACCTGCCAGCAGCTGACCACGGGCGGATGGGCCTGGTCGGCCGTGTTCATCTCCTGGATCATGCGCAAGGCCGGCCTGCAGAACGATCAGTTCCTGACCGGCGCCACCCACGCCGAATACGTGACCGACGCGCGTGACCGCCTGCTCAGGCATGCCGCATTTGCGCTCGAGCGCACGCCGGCCGTGCCGCGCCCGGGCGACCTGATCTGCTCCGCGCGCGGGGCCGACCGTTTCATGTCGGATCCGGCCGAGATCCGTTCGGGCATGACGCCCATGCATTGCGACCTCGTGGTCGAGGTCGATCCGCTGCGGCACGAGGTCAAGTCGATCGGCGGCAACGTGCAGCAGTCGGCATCGATGAGCATCACCGAGCTCAACGACGCCAACCAGCTCGACCCCTACACGAACTCGGTGATGCAGTGGTTCGTGATCCTGCGCAACCAGCTGCCCTGACAGGCCCCGGACGGCCGGCGGATCGCAGCGCGCCGGCACGCCGACATCGAGGCGTAAGGCTCACGGTAGTACGTAGTACCGGCGCCCCATCTTTGACCGTCTTCGGAGTGGCATGCATGGCGACGGGCCGGCGCTGGGAATTGCTGGGTCGGCTATGCGCCGGGCGCAAGCGCGATCCGCTACAGTTCAACGCGGACCCCGATGCGGGCGAGGCTGCGCTCGCGGCACAGCTCCGCGCGGCCGCATCGATCTACCCCGTCGTTCGTGGCCCTTCCTTTGGGATCGACTGATGACACGCATCTGTATCGTGGGCGCCGGCGCGGTCGGCGGCTATCTGGGCGCTCGGCTGGCGCAGGCCGGCGAGGCTGTCAACGTGCTGGCGCGCGGCGCCACGCTGCAAGCGCTGCAGACCGTCGGTCTGTGCCTGACCGAAGATGGCGTCACGCACACG
The DNA here is from genome assembly GCF_018243235.1 of Ralstonia nicotianae. NCBI lineage: Bacteria > Pseudomonadati > Pseudomonadota > Betaproteobacteria > Burkholderiales > Burkholderiaceae > Ralstonia > Ralstonia nicotianae. The sequence goes on along the minus strand of NZ_CP046674.1, from coordinate 114,374 downwards.
CTGCCCGTCCATGCAACGGATACTGCCGCAGCGCTTGGCGCGCAGGACCTCGTGATCGTTGCGGTCAAGGCGCCGGCCCTGGAGAACGTGGCCGCCGGCATCGCGCCGCTGATCGGCCCCGACACCTGCGTGGTGGTGGCGATGAATGGAGTGCCGTGGTGGTTTTTCGAGCGCGCCGGTCCGCTGCAGGGCCTGCGCTTGCAGGCCGTCGACCCGCACGGCTGCATTGCGCGGGCGATCCCGACCCGGCACGTACTGGGCTGCGTGGTGCACCTGACGTGCTCCACCGCATCGCCCGGCCATGTCCGGCACGGTAACGGCCGGCGGCTGATTCTGGGGGAACCGGCCGGCGGCCCTTCGCCGCGCCTGGCGGCCGTTGCCGCACGGTTCGAGCGCGCGGGTCTCCAGGTCGAGTGCAGCGATGCGATCCAGCGCGACATCTGGTTCAAGCTGTGGGGCAACATGACCATGAACCCGGTCTCGGTGCTGACCGGTGCCACGTGCGACCGCATCCTCGACGACCCGCAGGTGTCGGCCTTCTGCCTGGCGGTGATGGACGAAGCCAAGGCGATCGGCGCGCGCATCGGCTGCCCGATCGCGCAGAGCGGCGAGGCGCGCTGCGCGGTGACCCGCCAGCTGGGCGTCTTCAAGACCTCGATGCTGCAGGATGCCGAAGCCGGGCGCGGCCCGCTGGAGATCGATGCGCTGGTGGCCTCGGTGCGCGAGATCGGCCAGCACGTGGGCGTGCCGACCCCGCGGATCGATGCGTTGCTGGGCCTGGTGCGCCTGCACGCCCAGACCCGCGGACTCTACTGATCCGATCGATCCCGATCGACTGCCGCGACGGCGTGCCTACGGCGCCAGCGCTGGGTGCTTCAGTGCGTGCGTGGTTTCGAGCCACTGCTTGCGGAAGGCGGCATCGTCGCGCGCGAGACCGAGCTCGCCGTTCTGGTAAGCCATCGCCAGCGCCTGCACGGCTTCCGGCAGTTCGTGCTCGGCGGCCTGCTCGTACAGCGCCAACGCGCGCGCTTCATCGCGCGGCACGCCATCGCCGTCGCGGTAAGCGTTGGCCAGCATGAACATCGCGGCCGGAATGCCGTGGCGCGCGGCACCGTCGAACCAGTGCGCGGCCAGCGCCGTGTTCGCCGCGGTGCCGTAGCCGCTGCGATACATCAGGCCGAGGTAGTACGCGGCCGCCGCATCGCCGCGGTCGGCGGCCTGGCGCAGCAGATGCAGCGCGCGTGGGTAATCGCGCGCCACGCCGCCGGTGCCGAGCAACAGCGCCTTGCCCAGCGCAAGCTGTGCCCGCGCGTCGCCCGGCGCGCCGTCGGCCGGCTGCGCGGCGGCTTCCAGCCAGCGCACGCCTTCATGGCGCAGCGATGCATCGCGGCTGTCCAGCAGCGCTTCGCCCAGCGCGGTCCGCGCCGGTGTCGAGCCGCCGCGCGCGAGCTGGCGCAACTGGCGCAGCGCCTGGGGCTCCATTGCCTGCGCGACCATGGCGCGCCAGCTCTCGATCTGCGTGGCATCGATGGCCGAGGCGTGGCGCGCGCCGGACAGCCAGCCGCCCACCGTCATTGCCACGGCCAGCGCGGCAGCGGCGCTCAGCAGCGGCACCGACTGGCCGGTGCGCGCCACCGCGATCCCGGCCGGCGCACCGGCCCATGCGGAACGAAACGAAGACATGCGGGGTGCTCTCCTTATTGCGTCAGGTCGATCTGGTATGTCGCCAGGCCCTTGCCGCTGCCGTCATCCGCCGCGACTTGCGTGATGCCGGCCAGGCCCGCGGCCGTAGCGTCGGCCAGGCGGTTGGGCGCGGAGGCGAACTGCACCTGGGCCACCGAACTCGCCAGCCTGGTGAAGCGCCAGCTGCGCTGCGAGCCGTTGGCCGCGCGCGTGACGGTGCCGAGCTTCTTGATGTAGCGGATCAGCACGTCGCGGTTGGCGTCCGGCGAGGCATAGACGGTCTTGCTGCCGTCGAGGCCCGGGAAGTTGCCGCCGCCGCTGGCGCGGTAGTTGTTGGTGGCGACGATGAACTGGCCGGCCGGGTCGATGGCCGCGCCCTTGTACTGCAGGTTCTTGATGCGGCTGCCCACCGCCTGCGTCACGTCGATCTCGTAGGTGAGATCGGCCGTGGTGAACATGTCGAAGTTGTAGCCGGGGAAGGTGCCGACGAGCTTCTGCACCGTCGCGCTGGTCGGGTCGATGGTGTTGAAGCGCTTGGCTGCCGTCTCCAGCCAGTTCTTGATGTCGGTGCCGCTGACCAGGACCGCGTAGATCGTGTTCGGATACAGGTACAGGTCCGCCGCGTTGTTGATGGCCAGCGAGCCGGCCGCGACGTCGGTGTAGTCGGTGCCGCCGCCGAAGCCGCTCTTGAACGGCGCGCTGACCGACAGCACCGGCAGCGATGCGTATTGCGGCAGGTTGGCCTGGATGTAGGCCGACACAGAGTCCGCCTGCGCCTGGTTGACGATCTCGATCGCGCCCGGGTCGCCCACATCGGCGAAGAACGTGCTCATGTGGAAGTCGGTGCTGCCGATCGGCGTCTTCACGTAGTCGATGGTCGCCTGGTGCTCGGCGGCGATTGCGGCGGACACGGCCGGGTCGGCGGCAACGTAGGTCTTGTCGGCGTTCTGGATCGGGCGCGCTTCCACGGTGGTCTGGGTCTTGTCGACCGACCAGTGCGTGCCGTCGTACACCAGCCCGAGCTGGATCACGCCCAGGTGCTTGCCCCAGTAGTTGGCCATCACCGTCGGCACGCCGTTGACCGTGCCATTGACCTTGTCGACCCCCGGCAGGTTGAACTGGCCGACCGTGCTCTTGGCGTCCGGGAACAGCTGGTGCGAGTGGCCGATCAGCATGGCGTCGATGCCCGGCACGGTGGAGAGCCACCAGCTGCCGTTCTCCATCGTCGGCGAGTACGTCGAGTTGTCCAGCCCGCCGTGCGAGATGGCGACCACCACGTCGGCGCCCTGCGCGCGCATCTGCGGGACGTACTGCTGCGCGGCCTCCTTGATGCCGACGGTGTAGACCTTGCCGTCGAGCCAGCGCTTGTCCCAGCTGGTGATGGCCGGCGGCGTGAAGCCGATGATGCCGACCTTGAGCGGCGCGCTGACGGTGCTGCCGTCCGGCGCGGTCGCCGTCACGGTCTTGGTCAGGAGGGTGTAGGGCTGGAACAGCGGCGCGCTGGTCTTGGCGCTCATCACGTTGGCCAGCACCTGCGGAAAGCTCGGCCCCGCGCACCGGGTCTGCTGCGCAGGATCGGCCATGCCGGCCACGTTGAAGGTGTTGCCGGTGACCTGCGACAGGTACGGCAGGCCGTAGTTGAACTCGTGATTGCCGATGCCGCCGCCGTCATACCCGGCTGCGTTCATCACCTTGTAGATGGCCAGGGTCTGGCCGCAGGCGATGGGGTTCACCAGGGCCTGGTAGTCGGACAGCGCGGTGCCCTGGATGGTGTCGCCGTTGTCGAGCAGCAGCGTGTTGGGAAACTGCGCGCGCGCCTGCGCGATCAGCGTCGACACGCGCTCGAAGCCGAGCGAGCTGTCGGCGGCCAGCTTGAAGTAGTCGTACGACAGCACGTTGGTGTGCAGGTCGGTGGTCTCCAGCACGGCGAGCGTTGCCTTGGTGCCGCTGGGCGCGGCGGAGGCGGCGCTCGGATCGTCGCTGCCGCCGCAGGCGGTCAGCGACAGCGACAACCAGGCGGCCAGCGGCAATGCCGCCGACGACAGCGGTCGGACTTGCATGGACTTCTCCCTGAATGTTTTTTTGTGTGTGCGGATGGCAAGGCACGCGGGCACGATCGTCTGCGCAACGCGAGAGAACGGCGGACTGGGCCGGGGCTCAGCGCCAACGAGTATCGGAAGGCGGCGTGACGCGCCCGTGACCATGTCGTGACAGTGACACGGCAGGGTTCGCCCCCAAGATGCGCGCCCGGCGCGGGTCTCCCCCGAATGGGGGGCGCGCGTGGCCAAAAAATCCGGTAAGGCCCCTCAACAACGTTAGAATGGGCCACTTTTTCCGCGTAGCCGTTCTATGTCCCAGAAGAAAGCGCCGCTGTTCGAGATCCGCAGTGGCACCGTCGATGCCCTGCTGTTGTCGCCGCGCACTGCCGACATAGACGCCCTGGCCGCCGAGCTCACGCGGCGCTTTGCCGACACGCCGGAGTTTTTCTCCAACGACGTGATCGCCATCGACGTGCGCCGCCTGGCCGCCGATGAACGCCTGCCCATCGACCGCCTGGTGGAGACCCTGACCGGACTGCGCGCCCGCGCCATCGGCGTGGTGGCGAGCCCCGAGCAGGCCGAATGGGCCCAGGCCTGCGGCCTGCCGCTGCTGGACAGCCACGGCCGCCGCCCGCGCGGCGAGCGCAGCGAGGAGGCCGCCGAGGCGGTGCCCGCTGCCGCCGAGCCCGTTCCGGCACCCGCGGCATCGCCCGCCCCGCCGGTCGAAGCCGTGGCCATGCAGCCCGGCACGATGCTCATCGAGAAGCCCCTGCGCTCCGGCCAGCGCGTCTATGCGCGCGGCGACCTGGTCGTGCTCGACCTGGTGAGCGACGGCGCCGAGGTGATCGCCGAGGGCAACATCTACGTGTATGCCTCGCTGCGCGGCCGCGCGCTGGCGGGGGTGAAGGGCAATCTGGACGCGCGCATCTTCTGCACGTGCCTGGAGCCCCAGCTGATTTCCATCGCCGGCATCTACCGCACCGGCGAAACCCCGTGGCCGGAAGCGTTCGCGAGCAAGCCCGCGCAGATCCGGCTGTCGGAGAACACGCTGGTTCTCGAACCGTTGCGGATGAAATGACGCGCCCCGTGCGTGCCGAGCGACTTAACTTTCAGATAGACGAACCATGACCAAGATCATCGTAGTCACCTCCGGCAAGGGCGGTGTCGGCAAGACGACCACCAGCGCGGCCTTCTCCGCCGGCCTCGCGCTGCGCGGCCACAAGACCGCCGTGATCGACTTCGACGTCGGCCTGCGCAACCTCGACCTCATCATGGGCTGCGAGCGTCGCGTGGTGTACGACCTGATCAACGTGATTCACGGCGAGGCCAACCTGAACCAGGCGCTGATCAAGGACAAGAAGTGCGAGAACCTGTTCATCCTGCCGGCCTCGCAGACGCGCGACAAGGATGCGCTCACGCGTGAAGGCGTCGAGAAGGTCATCAGCGGCCTGACCGACATGGGCTTCGAATACATCGTCTGCGACTCGCCGGCCGGCATCGAATCCGGTGCGCTGATGGCGATGTATTTCGCCGATGAGGCCATCGTCGTGACCAACCCGGAAGTCTCGTCGGTGCGCGACTCCGACCGCATCCTGGGCATCCTGTCGTCCAAGTCGCGCCGCGCCATCGAGGGCAAGGAGCCGATCCAGGAGCATCTGCTGCTCACGCGCTACAACCCCAAGCGCGTGTCCGAGGGCGAGATGCTGTCGCTGACCGACGTGCAGGAGATCCTGCGCATCAAGCTGATCGGCGTGATTCCGGAATCGGAAGCCGTGCTGCAGGCGTCCAACCAGGGCATCCCGGCCATCCACCTGGACGGCACCGACGTGGCCGCCGCCTATGCCGACGTGATCGACCGCTTCCTGGGCAAGGAAAAGCCGCTGCGCTACGTTGAGTACAGCAAGCCGGGCTTCCTGCAGCGCCTGTTCGGCGGCAAATAAGGAGACGCCATGTCGATCCTGTCTTTCCTGCTGGGCGAGAAGAAGAAGACCGCGAGCGTCGCCAAGGAACGCCTGCAGATCATCCTCGCCCACGAGCGGTCTTCGCACAGCGCGCCGGCCGACTACCTGCCCGCGCTGCAGCGCGAGCTGGTGGCGGTCATCTCCAAGTACGTGAAGATCGGCAACGACGACATCAAGGTCAACCTCGAGCGCCAGGACAATCTGGAGGTGCTGGAGGTCAAGATCGAGATTCCGCAGGGGTAGATCGTCTCCGAGCCGCCGGACTCGATTCGGTGACATGGATTGTTCGCGTATTAGCGTGGATGATCCATTGCCCAGCGATCATTGGGGCGCTCAACAGGGCGCCCTTTTTCACAATCACAATTGAGCCAAGCCAGGTCATCTTGACGTCTGGCTTGCTTGTCCACGCGCTTTCGCAGCTGTTTACACAAGACCCTCTTGTGATATTCGGATGCGGTACGGGTCAGGCAAAACGGTATTGGTTTGATTTTAATAATATTTAAATAATAATTGTCTCTATCGAGGATTTTTCACGAATAAAATGCGGTCTCCTCTTATAACGGGAGCTGTTGCAAATGCCGCAAGTAGATCAAGATGGCGTTCGCATTGTGCTGTCTCCAGTGCAAATGGCGGCCGTGCTGACCGGTGAGTCTCTGAGCCAGGAAGCCGCGTTGTCCAATCGGCTATGGGGTGGACTAACCGTGGTGGGCGGCGTGCTGGAAATGCTCGGTGCCAGTGCGCTTTGCGTGATGCCCGAACCGACCATGGCGAGCAAGGTTGGCTGTGTCGTGTTCGGCGTACACGGCTCGGACACGGCGGCGGCAGGCGTCAAGCAAGTCTGGACGGGACAGGATACGGCCAGTCTGCTTCAGCAAGGTACTGCCAAGCTGGCACGGACGCTGAATGTTGACGCCAACATGGCGAACAACATTGGTCTATCGCTTGATATCGCCGTACCGTTTGGCCTATCTGGGATGGTAGGGGCTGTGCGCGCGTCTAGCATTCGGATGGGGCGGATCAATCTGATGCAACACGAGGCGAGAGTCCTAAAGGGGCCTGGCGGCCACACGATACTGAAGCACGTTGGCAAAACCGAAGCTGAACTGCGGGCACGGCTTGCAGCGGAACCTAACAGAATGATCGTGTCCTCATTCCATAGTCTTCAGGATGCGGAGTGGGCTATTTCCAAAGCAATGCGTGCGAACGTTGTAAGCATTAAAGCATGGGCTCAATCGGCCAGTCGCGGGAGCAGACTGGCGCTGACCGATCAGGTAGGCAGAACCATAGGTCACGGTGTTGATCGCAATAGCGGGAAGCTGGTAAACCTCAGCAAGGTGAAGATCGTTTTGAAATATGAAACATATAACGGGATGCCATACTACGTTATTACTGCTTATTTGATTTGATGGCCGATAGATTTCAAGCGGATTTTTGGATGGGGTGACGGGTTTATGGTCGATATGAATGCCATTCTTGTGGCCCGACGCGTTGGGGAGATCAGACTGTCTCTTGTAAGGGAATGTTCTGGTGACATCTCGAGGGCTATGTCGAAGTTTGGGCTAACACCGGATGCCTCTCTTCTTGTCGAGCAAGATCGAGAGCAGGCGATTGAGATCCTGGCGGCCTTGCTATGGAAAGACCAGGCTTACGGGCACGAATGCATGCCGGAGGCTGCTGCCCGTTCTCTTGCTGTGCAAATCATCTCCGCATATGGGGATGCGAGTAGCCGCTACTTTTCGAATCGTGACGCCTCGACAACGACTGCACAGAGTTGGAGTGCCATGACAGAGTCCACGTTTGACTCGGGCATCGTCGTAGCCTCTGAAGGCGGGAAATACTTTTGTGTTTGGTTCGAGGACGAGGACTAAAAAACTAACACATTGCTTTATTTGTATTTGTGGAAATCCTCCGAGTGAGGTCGATCAATTTAGTTAGGCGATGTTGACGCGATCGCCGGCACGGGACTGTAATGCAGGCACGCCGTTTCGCCGGAGCCTGCCATGTCCTCCCCGCCGCTTGCCGATCGCGTCGGCCATCCCACCGCTGTGACGACCCCGGCGCAGGCCCTGGCCCGCCTCTGGCGCATGCTGGGGCAGCCGGACGAGGCGCTGTCGCGCGTGGCGCTGACGGGCATGGAGCCGGCGCTGCCCTCCTCGTTCGCCGTCGGCACGCTGGCGCAAAGCGCGATCGCGGCGGCGGCGCTGGGGGCGGCCCATATCGATACGCTGCGCACCGGCCGGCGCCAGTCAGTCTCGGTGGACATGCATCACGCCGCGCTCGAATTCCGCTCGGAGCGCTATTTCCGCGTGGGCGGCCAGCTGCCGCCCGACCCCTGGGACAAGATCGCCGGCCTCTACCGCTGCGGCGATGGCTGCTGGGTGCGCCTGCACACCAACTTCCCGCATCACCGTGACGGTGTGCTGCGCCTGCTGGGCTGCGCGCACGATCGCGAGGCCGTGGCGCGCGCGCTGGCCGGCTGGCAGGCCCTGGCCTTCGAGGATGCCGCCGCCGAGGCCGGGCTGGTGGTGAGCGCCGCGCGCACCTTCGACGAATGGGACCGGCACCCGCAGGGCATGGCCCTGGCCGGCCTGCCGCCGATCATCCTCGAGCGCATCGGCGACGCTCCGCCCGAGCCGCTGCCGTCGCATGGCGAAGGGCGTCCGCTGTCGGGCGTGCGCGTGCTGGACCTGACGCGGGTGATCGCCGGCCCGGTCTGCGGCCGCACGCTGGCCGCGCACGGCGCCGAGGTGCTGCTTGTCACCGCGCCGCATCTGCCGTCGATTCCGCCGCTGGTGATCGACACCGGGCGCGGCAAGCGCTCGGCCCGGCTCGACCTGCGCGATCCCGCCGACGCCGATCGCCTGCGCGCCCTGCTGCGCGACGCCGACCTCTTCATCCAGGGCTATCGGCCGGGCGGCCTGGCGGCGTTGCAGTTCGGGCCGCGGCAGGCGGCGGCGCTGCGGCCGGGCATCGTCTATGTGAGCCTGTCGGCGTATGGGCATGCCGGCCCGTGGGCCGATCGGCGCGGCTTCGACTCGCTGGTGCAGACCGCCAGCGGCTTCAACCGGGCCGAAGCCGAGGCCGCCGGCGAGGCCCGGCCGCGTCCGCTGCCCGCGCAGGCGCTCGACCACGCCGCCGGCTACCTGATGGCCGCCGGCGCGATGGCGGCACTGGCCCGCCGCCTCACCGAAGGCGGCAGCTGGCATGTGCGCGTGTCGCTGGCACAGACGGCGCACTGGCTGCGCGGCCTGGGCCGGCTCGACCATGGCCTGGGCGCGGCGGACCCGCGCTATGAGGACATCGGCCCGTGGCTGGAGACCGCAGCCTCCGGCTTCGGGCCGCTGACCGCGCTGCGCCATGCGGGGCAGCTCTCCGATACGCCGCCGCGCTGGATGCTTCCCGCCGTGCCCCTGGGGACGCATGCCGCGGCCTGGCCGTCGCCACGCTGAACCGAGGGCGCCCCATCGCCGAGGGGAACCGCCGCCGCGTCCGCGCTGCCGAATGGTAGGATCGCGCCCTTCCCCATTCGCTTGTGTGCCGGGCGCCCGTCCGTGCATATGAGGCCTGCCATGCTCAGCTACCGACACGCCTTCCACGCCGGCAACCACGCCGACGTCCTCAAGCACGCCATCGTGGTGCAGTTGCTCGATCACCTGACGCAGAAGGACAAGGCGTTCTGGTACATCGACACGCATGCCGGGGCCGGGCTCTACGCGCTCGATCACGCCTGGGCAAAGAAGAAGGCCGAGTTCGAGACCGGCATCGACCGTCTGTGGCATGCCGTGGCCGCCGGCCAGACGCTGCCGCCGCTGCTCGACGCCTACCTGGACCAGGTGCGCTCGCTGAACCCCGACGGACGGCTCAAGCACTACCCCGGCTCACCATGGCTGGCATGGCAGATGGTGCGCGACCATGACCGCCTGCGCCTGTTCGAGCTGCACAGCTCGGAGATCCAGGTGCTGAGCAACAACTTCCGCGGCGCCGGCCGCAAGGTCATGCTCTATGACGGCGACGGCTTCGGCGGCATCAAGGCCATCCTGCCGCCGCCGCCCCGGCGCGCGCTGGTGCTGATCGACCCGTCCTTCGAAGACAAGCAGGACTACGCGCGCACCGTGCAGACCCTGCAGGACAGCCTGCAGCGCTTTGCCACGGGCACGTACGCGATCTGGTATCCGCAGGTGCAGCGGCGCGAATCGGCGCAGCTGCCGGCGCGGCTCAAGCAGCTGGGCCTGTCCGACTGGCTCCACGTCACGCTGACGGTCAAGCGCCCGGTCGAGGGCGGCCTCGGTCTGCACGGCAGCGGCATGTTCATCGTCAACCCGCCGTGGACGCTCAAGGCGCAGCTGCAGGACGCCATGCCGACGCTGGTGCGGCTGCTCGGCCAGGACGACGGGGCCGGCTTTACGCTGGAGGCGCAGGCGAGCTGAGCGCGGACGACCGTCAGCTTTCCGTGGCGGGCGGCTCGCCTTTGCCCAGGGCAGCGCGACGGGCGCGGCGCCGTTCAGCGGCGGCAATATCCTCTGCATCCTTTTTGGCCTGGAGAGGATGCGCCTCGATGGGGTACCCCTGCAGATCGGATGCGACTGCAACGATGCGTCGGGCAGCATGCGCCATGGTGTCGACGCTGTGCGCGCCGAGCGTCCTGGCGATGCGCGTGGCGTGGATCTCGTGCCGCAGCGGTTGCATCAGGCGCTCGTTGGTGACCGGCGGCTCGACGGAGGAAGGGGTGGCACAGTCCGGGGGCACCGCGAGCTTGCCCAGGTCGGCCGGCTTCGACATTTCTGCTTTGACGCGATCCGTGAATCTTTGCGCCACGATGGGCGTTACCGCCCAGACACGCTCGGGCGGGTAGCGATAGTCCGGGCCGAGCCGGTGCATGGTATTGCTGATGCCGCCGCGCATCCGTGTCGCCAGCACGGTCGCCAGCATTTCCATGTCGGCGTGGGCTTCCTCGCCGGAAGCCTTGTCGTAGCCGAACTTCGTTCTCCGTTCCCCGGGACGGTAGGTCATCATGCCGTCCACCGCAAAGATCGCCGGCCCCTTGCCCCATGCGTCGATGTAGACGTCGCGTTCCAGATCCGGTTCGGCACGGTGCACGATTGCCCAGAAGTGGTCGAAGTCGTCGATATGGACGTTGTCGACCGCTTCCCCTTCCTTCAGTTTCGCGGCGTGGAGGAAGGTGGCCAGATCGGCGTGTTCGCCGCAGTTCCCCGCCCCTGCCACCATTGCGATGGCGGCCCATACGACAGGCTTGGGATGGGCACGCCACATGGATTCCTGGATGGAGCGGCCACCCTGCGCGATGTGCGTGCTCAATCCATGGGTGGCGTCGATATCGTCCTCCACGTTGCCGCGCCCGTGCGTCAGTATCCGGCGGGTTTGCAGCAGTGTTTCGTTGGCGCTGCGCAATGTGTCCAGTGGTTCACCGTGGACGGGACGCTGGTCGACATCCCGGGCCATCAGATAGCCGCCGAACTGGCGTTCGCCATCGGTCAGGAAGCGCGCCGGCCCGGCCGGTGCCTCGGGTGCCGCTTGCCGGCGCGACGATCCGGCCCGTGGCGCCAGGCCTTGCAGGGCAGCCGGCGCCCGGCGGGGGCTGCGCTCCGGCGAGCCCGGCCGGTCGTGCTCCTGGGACGGCGACGGGGCCGCGGTTTCCGCCTCCGGGCGCGAGACGGCCGGGCGGAAGCACCTCAGGATCGACGGCAGGACGGGCGGCATGGCAGGCGGCTCAGTGTGGGGTCGCGTGGGTTCGCGTACGTGCGACGCGCCAGAGCGGGATGGCGGCCTGGCCAGCATAGGCAACATCAAATCCGGGGTAGACGTGCTGCGCGAACCCGCGGCCTGAACGGCGAAATGCCGATGTTGCGTTGACGGTTGCCGTTGCGTGCCCCGCCCGCCAGACCACGGGCGCCGATGCCCGGGCGGTTACACCGTCGGCCTGACCTCGAACCCCGGCGGCAGCGGCTCTATGTCGCCCGGGGTGGTTCGCAGTTGGGTCACCAGGGCCAGGTCGGGCCCCTCCTCCATCCACGCCTGCATGCGCAGCACGTTCGGCTCGGGGCCGGCGAGGAAGGCTTCGACCGCGCCGTCGCGGCGGTTGCGCACCCAGCCGCGCAGCCCCAGGGCGCGCGCCATGTCGGCGCAGGCGGCGCGGTAGCCGACGCCCTGCACGCGGCCTTGTACGGTGACGATCACACGGAGGGTCTGGGACATCGTCGTTTCCCGTTCGGTCCGGGGTGGGTTGTTGGATAAAAAATGACAGGCCCGCGTTGTCGCATCCTTGTCACATTTCTGGAATGTGACGCCGGCAGACTGGCAACCGCGCGGCGGGGTCTGGCGCTACGCAAGGTAAACTAGGCGGCTTGCCGCCGGGTGCCAAGCGGCCGCTTGCGGGCGCCGCCCCGTCCCACCCGAGTCCAGCGCTTTCCGTCCGCGATTCCGTCCCGGTTCTCACAATGCAGCAACACGACAACGAAACGACCATCCGGGGACCCTTCGGCGTCAGCTTCGGCAATCTGCTGACCGCGCCGCCCAACCGCTTCGATCTGGCGCTGCTGCCGATCATCCTGGCGGCCATCGTGCTGGTGGCCTACGCGGCCCGGCAGATGAACGTGCCCTACACCCCGGGTGAGCCGCTGAGCGTGAGCCTGGACGTGGCCCAGCTCCCGTACTACCTGCTGCGCACCAGCATCCGCATGCTGCTGGCGCTGGGTGCTTCGCTGCTGTTCTCGTTCGCCTTTGCCGCCATCGCCTCCAGGAACCGCACCGCCGAGAAGGTGATGGTCCCGGCGCTGGATATCCTGCAGTCCATCCCCGTGCTGGGCTTTCTGTCGATCACGGTCACGGGCTTCATTGCCCTGTTCCCCGGCAGCCTGGTGGGCGTGGAGTGCGCGGCGATCTTCGCGATCTTCACCTCGCAGGCGTGGAACATGGCGTTCTCGCTGTACCAGTCGTTCCGCACCATTCCGACCGACCTGGAAGAGGCGGCCACGGTGTTCCGCCTGTCCAAGTGGCAGCGCTTCTGGCGCCTGGAGGTGCCGTTCGCCATGCCGGGCCTGCTGTGGAACATGATGATGTCGATGTCGGGCGGCTGGTTCTTCGTGGTGGCGTCCGAGGCGATCTCGGTGTCGGGCCATGACATCAAGCTGCCGGGCATCGGCTCGTACATCTCGCTGGCGATCCAGCAGCAGAACCTGCACGCCATCGGCTGGGCCATCGTCGCCATGCTGATCGGCATCCTGCTGTACGACCAGCTGCTGTTCCGCCCGCTGATTGCCTGGGCAGACCGCTTCCGCTTCGATGCCATGTCGTCCGAGCGCGAGCCGCAGTCCTGGCTGCTGGACCTGCTGCGCCGCTCGGAGTGGGTCAAGTCGCTGCTCGAGCGCACCGCCGCGCTGGCCGAGCGCACGCTGGCCTGGGGCGCCGAGCGCACGCGGCCCAAGGCCTCCTCCGGCGGCAATAGCTTCGTGCGCCTGCCGTGGGCGGGGCGCGTGGCCGACCTCATCATTCTGTTGGCGGCCCTGGCGGCGGTCTGGCATATCCTGCAGTTCGTACGCTCGGAGGTGGGCTGGGGCGAGGTCGGCCGCGTGGTCTGGCTGGGCGTGCTGACCATGACGCGCGTGCTGGTGCTGATCGCGCTGGCCGCGCTGATCTGGGTGCCGATCGGCATCCGCATCGGCCTGAACCCGAACGTGGCGCGCATCGCGCAGCCGGTGGCCCAGTTCCTGGCGGCCTTCCCGGCCAACCTGATGTTCCCGCTGGTGGTGATGCTGATCGCGCGCTTCTCGCTCAACCCCGAGATCTGGCTGTCGCCGCTGATGATTTTCGGGACGCAGTGGTACATCCTGTTCAATGTGATTGCCGGCGCGTCGAGCATCCCGGTCGAGCTGCGGCTGGCCGCGCGCAACTTCGGCCTGCGCGGCTGGCTGAAGTGGAAGCGCTTCCTGGTGCCGGCGGTGTTCCCCAGCCTGCTGACCGGCCTGGTGACGGCCGCGGGCGGCTCCTGGAACGCCAGCATCGTCTCCGAATACGTGTCGTGGGGCGACCGCACGCTGGTTGCCACCGGCCTCGGCAGCTATATCGCCGAGATGACCGCCAAGGGCGACTTCCCGCGCATCGCCCTGGGCATCGGCGTGATGAGCCTGTTCGTGGTCGGCTTCAACCGGCTGCTGTGGAACCGGCTGTACGAAGTGGCGCAAGAGCGCACCCGCCTGTAAGACGAAAGACGACTTTTGTAGAGAACTGACCATGGGCACCAACGGCGAAGCCGTCATCGAACTGCGCGGCGTCTCGAAAATCTTCCGCACGGCGGACCGCACCGACCGCGCCGTGCTCGAGGGCGTGGACCTCACGTTGCGCCAGGGCGAGATCGTCGCCATGCTGGGCAAGTCCGGCTCCGGCAAATCGACCCTGCTGCGCATCATGGCGGGCCTGGTGCGCGCCGACCGCGGCAAGGTGCTGTTCCGCGGGCGCGAATACGGCGGTCCGGTGCAGGGCATCGCGATGGTGTTCCAGTCGTTCGCGCTGTTTCCGTGGCTGACGGTGCAGCAGAACGTGGAGCTCGGCCTCGAAGCCCAGGGCGTGCCCAAGGCCGAACGCGAGGAGCGCGCCGAGGCGGCCATCGACCTGATCGGCCTGTCGGGCTTCAACAGCGCCCTGCCGCGCGAGCTGTCGGGCGGCATGCGCCAGCGCGTGGGCATCGCGCGCGCGCTGGTGACCGAGCCCGACCTGCTGCTGATGGACGAAGCCTTCTCCGCGCTCGACGTGCTGACCGGCGAGAACCTGCGCGACGAGATGCTCGACCTGTGGGAAGACCGTCGCACCAACATCAAGAGCATCCTCATCGTCTCGCACAACATCGAAGAGGCGGTGATGATGGCCGATCGCATCGTCATCCTCTCCAGCGATCCGGGCCGTATCCGCGCCGAGGTGCGCGTGCCCTTCGCGCGCCCGCGCAACCGCGATTCGTCCGCCGTGCGCAACCTGATCGACGAGGTGTACGGCCTGATGACCTCGCCCGAGCAGGTGGGCGTGCGTGTGGGCGCCCCGGCGGCCGAGCAGCAGCTGGCCTATCGCCTGCCCGAGGCCGAGATCGGCCAGATGGAGGCCATCCTCGACCTGCTGATGGAGGCGCCCTTCAATGGCCGCGCCGACCTGCCGCACCTGGCCGAGGAAGCCGGCGTCACCGACGACGACCTGCTGCCCGCCTGCGAAGCGCTCAGCCTGCTGCAGCTGGCCACCCTCGAGCGCGGCGACATCATCGTCACCCCGTTCGGCAAGACCTACATGGAAACCGAGCCGCCCGAGCGCAAGGTGCTGTTCGGCCAGAAGCTGCTGGAACGCGTGGCCCTGGCCGCGCACATTCGCGCCGAGCTGGACGCCAGCGAAGACGGCGAGGTCCGCGAAGAGCAGGTGCTGCGCGAGCTGGAGGCCTATCTCAAGCCCGACGAAGCCGAGCGCGTGCTGAAGATCGGCATCGAGTGGGGCCGCTACGGCGAGGTGTACGAATACGTCTACAACACCGGGATGCTGACGCTGCCGCGCGAGGAACGCGAGGAGCGCGAAGCCGAGGACGGCGGCGACGCGGCGTCGGCCTGACGGGCGCGGCCGCGCTCACGCCGCGGCGCGCGAACGCACCTGACCAATCGCGGCCGCCGGATCCTCAACGACGCTCAAGAATATCGACAGAACGCGTTATCCCGCCGGCCATTCCTTGTCACCGGCGGCGTTGGCGATGCGGCAATCACCGGCGTGCCGCCAGTACGATGGTCCCGATTGCCGACCGGGATTCGATGCCCAGCTTCTCCAGAATGCGCCCGACATGGGCGCGCACCGTCCAGTAGCTGATGCCGAGCGCTTGGGCGATCTGCTTGTCGGACAGGCCCTCGAGCAGGAGGTGGCAGACCTCGCCCTCGCGCCGGGTCACGTCGAACTGCTGCTGGAACCAGGCGCCCGAGCCCACGGTGTGCGCCTGCAGGTACACCTTGTACAGGAAGCGGCCATCCGCATCGAGGCACCGTTCCACGCACAGGTTGAAGCCGCACCATGCCAGCCCCTGCGACGGCCCCTGCGCGGCGATCTGCGAGAGCAGGCCGTAGAGGGTGTCGCGCTCATGCGTGTCCAGTCCGGCCATGAGCGCGCGGGCCTTGTCGTTGGGTTGCGGCAGCGTGGCGGGATCGAGCACGAAACAGGGGCAATCGGCATCCGGGCCGGTCGGGTCGCGGTGGGCATTCAAGGCCGATCGCAGCCGCTGCGCATTGATCAGGTGCGGACGCAGCAGGTCGAGGATGAGCCGCTCGCGCTCGCCGAACGTTTGCTTCGGATCGCTGGTGCCGAGCCGGTAGTCGAGCAGGATGCCCCCGCTGTCCTCGAGGTACATGCTCAGGCCGGGATAGATCTTGTAGCGGGTCAGGAAGTCGGTGAAGTACTCGGTGCGCTGCAGGGTCTTCCGGTTGATCAGGCCCTCCACCAGGAGCGCATCCGGCCGGCTGCGCAGCAGCGGCGAAATGGGGTCCACCCCGTGGAAGTGCTGCTGGTATTCCGCGTTCATGTCGGGGGCGCGGCCCCATGTGGTGGTCTGCACCGGCGTGCGTCCATGGTCTTTCCACACGATGTGCGAGATGACATCCACGCCGAGCAGCGCGCTCAGCTTCTGCGTGATTTCGGGGCGCTCGACCAGGCTGTGGGGGGAGGCCTCATGGAGGCATCCGGTCAGCTCCAGGAGCGTGCGCAGATCAGCGAGGGACAGGTTCATGGAGGCGGCCGTGCGCCCGGGACGCGTGTTCCACCGCATGTCGCCCGATGGCGCCCCGGGGTTCGCGGGGTGGTCGGGGCAAGGTCGATGGCATCGGGCGCGGGCGTTCGAAAAGGAAGCGGAATCACGCAAGCCCTATGCCAGGACCTGCCCTGCGAGATCAGCGGTTTCCGCGGGGATACGGCGCATGGGCTCGCGCTTCCAGGGTACTATCCGCGGTTCACTTTTGACTGCCGGGACCCTCGCTCGAACGCAGCGGATCGGTCCGGCGCGAGACTCCGCATGAACATTCCATCGTCCACTCCGAGCGGCCCGATCGGTATCGTCGCCGCGTTGCATGAAGAGATCAGCGAACTGCTGACGCTGCTGTCGGAGGCCCGCCGCGTGTGCATCGGCAACCGGACGTTCTGGCAGGGCGAGCTCGACGGCCGCGCGGTCGTGGTGGTGCTGTCCCGCATCGGCAAGGTCGCGGCGGCGACCACCGCCGCGGTGCTGGTCACGCATTTCGGCGTGCGTGCGGTTGTGTTCGCGGGCGTTGCCGGCGCGCTGTCGCCCCAGGTTGCGGTGGGCGACGTGGTGGTGTCGACCGAGCTGCTGCAGCACGACGTCGATGCCTCGCCGCTGTTTCCGCGCTGGGAGATTCCCCTGACGGGCGTGGCACGTTTCGGCGCGGACCCGGCACTCGCACAAGGCCTGCTGGCGAGCGCCGGCACCATCCTGGCCGATCCGTGCGCACTCCTGGGGCAGCAGGTCATGGACGCCTTCGGCATTGCCGCGCCGCGGGCGCACGCCGGCCTCATCATCAGCGGCGACCGGTTTGTCTCGACCTCGGCCGAGAGCCAGGTGCTGAAGGCGGCCCTGCCGGACGCGCTGGCCGTCGAGATGGAGGGCGCCGCGGTGGCCCAGGTCTGCCACGAGTGGGGCGTGCCGTTCGCGGCGATCCGGACGATTTCCGACCGCGCGGACGACGCGGCGAGCGTGGACTTCTCCCAGTTCATCGCGGAAGTGGATTCGCGCTACAGCGTGGCCATCCTGCGCCGATGGCTGTCCGGGCTCGGTTGTGCTTGAGGCGCGGGCGGTTCAGGGCGATGCGTCTCGCTATGGACAGCAGCTGGCGCAGTGCCGGTGGCCCGAAGTGGTGAACCGCAGCGAGTCGCGGGGCAATATTGAAGACGCCATTTCGCACGCTCAACCGTGCCCGCAGCAACCCAGGTCATGATCCAGCAGGATTCCTGCCCGGTCATGACTTCTTCACAGATCGACCGCGTACCCTTACCCGGCGCCCTCCCCTACTTCCACTTCGCCCCAATACGCTCTAACCCGGCTTTCTTCAGGTCTTCCGCCCCCATCACGATGCGGAACTCGCAATCCGCGTTGAACAGCAGGAACCACGGTTCGGCCAGGGTGGGAATCTGCGACGGTTCTTCCACGTTGACGATGAGGACCGCGCCACGGGCGCCGTCCTGTTCGGTGAAGTAGGCGGCCTCGGGCTTGATCTCGCCGAGCACGCGTGGAATCAGCTCAGCGATGGAGCCGTCGCGCACGTAGGCGTTGAAGGGTTCGTGCGGGATTCGAACGTTGATCAGCATGCGCATGGTCGTCCTCCTTGATGACAGCCCGGGCGGCCAACGCCGCGCGCGACCGTTGGCTAGGCACCAGCGGTGAGTGATACGCAAGGGCGAGAGAGCTGCCGGACACCGTAGGTGTAGGTATAGGACGGTCGGGGGGTTTGCGTTATCAGCCATCCACTAGGCGAAACGGCGGACGGGCGAGGATGAAGGCCAAGGGCCCACGCGGCGCATGGCAGGCGCGTCTATGCGCATCCATGGATCGTCAAAGGTGCGCGCGTCCGGGATAACGTGGCGCACGCACGTAGGCCGTATTCTGATTTGCCCCGCCCTTTCTTGCTGCCATCGATTGCGGCTTATAGGCATTTGTCCCGTTTTACCCATGAAGTTTTTTCGGCTACAACACCTAGGGTCAGGCGATAGGCACACGCTGTCGGTTCCAGTAAATCCCTTTTATTTCTGTATTTTGGGAAAATGAAAGAAGGTTCGCGTGTACCCGGGGCATCGTAAATTGACGTGCATGATTTGTCCGCTTCCTAAACCCATTCTTTTAGACGAGTGTGGATGGAGACGGTAGCAGCCAGAATCAAAAGCGTCGTTTGCGGGTTTGACCGCGATCTCGGCGTCAACACAATGGGTCGCGCTGGTCATCATGCATTTCAGTGCAACGCCTTCACGCGGGCAGATCCGTGTCGCTGCGTTGCGGCCAAAAAAGGGGGGAAGCATGTCGCTTGCACGCGTTCACGGTGGTCGCTGCGTGGCAGCCAGGTTGCGACGATCAGCCGGCCTGTGCCTCATGCTGGCTTCGCTTTCGTTCGGCGCATTTGCCGACGAAGCGCAGGAATGCCAAGCCGCCTCCGGCACCTTGATCGTTGGCCGGGTCGTGTCCGCGCCAACGTTCAAGCATGGCGTCTTCCGCAAGGGCGTCGAGCTCTCTCATACGCACTTGACCTTGCGGAGCGACACCGACGGCAAGGACTACGACGTGGCGGTCGACAATGTCTTCGCCTCGGGTTACCAGCAGGGCGCCAAGGTCGTACCGGCGCCCTTGGATTCCATCGAAGTGGGAGACGCGTTGGAGGCGTGCGGTATCCCATTTGCGGGCGGTATACATTGGGTCCACAACAATTGCGGTGACACGCCCACGCCGCAAGAGCCGAATGGATGGATCAAAAAGATCGCTGCCGATGGAGGTATCGGCCCGAATCTTGAGGATGGCCAGCGGTACTGCTATCTGTGGTCACACCGCTAGCTCCCATACCCAACACGTGAGCGTTCTCGGAAGCAACCCCAGGGGAGGAGGCCACCGTGAAACCCAGCAAGGTATTGATCATCCGCCACGGCGAGAAGCCAGGAGACCCCGGCACAGACGCACTCACTGACGGCACGGGGCTTTCCACCAAGGGATATGAGCGCGCGGGAGCATTGGCGCCCTATGTTCCCGCGACGTTCGGCAAGCCTGATTTCCTGTTTGCCACCCAGGCGTCGGCACACAGCAACCGGCCAGTGGAAACCATCACGCCGCTGGCCAGCGCGATCGGGCTGCCCATTCACGATGATCATGGCGACAACGAGTACGGCAAGCTCGCCAGCAAGCTCATCAGCGATGACAAATATGCCGGCAAGCTGGTGCTGATCTGCTGGCATCACGGAAAGATTCCCGAGCTTGCCGCCGCGCTCGGCGGCGTGCCGCCCGAGCAGCATTGGCCGCCCACAACGTTCGATCGTGTATGGATTCTCGACTACACACAGGCATCGAACACCGCGATTCTCGTGCGGAACCAGCCTCAGCGCCTGCTTTTTGGCGACACATCCCAATGACGGCAGGGGTTCTCACCAATCCGATCCAGGCATCATTTCAAACCAACGCCTGAGCGGGTGCGCCGGCAGCGCACCTCTCTTCCACCAAGGAGCGGTCATGGCCGTTGAACTCAAGTGCTATGCAAACTGCGACGACGTCTTCATGGTCTGGTGTTCAAAGACGGACGGCAAAATCAGCGCGATTGACGGCTGTCTGGGTTTTCAAATTGAAGTGCGCAACGATAGCGCGGGCGGGGTGGTCGAAATCCTGCCCAATCTGAAGGGCTTCCAGGCCGATGTGCCCAAGACGGGAGAAACGCGTCCGTCGAGCGCGTGGCCGTTTCAGACGTTTTCCTGGACACATCACGCCATTCTTCACGGCGCGGTGGGGAATCAACTGAGCTACCGAGTCACCCCCATGATCGGCCAACCCGATCAGTTGAAGGAGGACGAAGCGAACGCCAGCCCTTGGGTTTCCGTCGTGCTCGGTGCATCGGCCGGACCCGAGGCCAATGCGTTCTTCAACCGAGGCGTCATCCTCTCGCAGTTCGTCAGCCGCTATGCCAAGCAGCATGGGCTCGACACGACGCAGGCGCTCAAGCGCGACCTCACGAACGACGTCACCAGCCCGCTGATGCAATTCCTGAGCGGTGAACTGGGCAAGGCCATCCGCGGCATTGTCGACACCGTGAGCAAGAACGCAAAACTGGAGATCTACTGCGCGCTGTTCGAGCTCGACCTCAATGACCTGATCGAGGGCTTGATCGCATGCGGAGGCCGGGCGCACGTGATTCTCGCCAACGGCTCGGTGAAGACTGCCGGCGACGATGAGAACAGCAAGGCAGCGACACAACTGGAAGGCAAGGTCGACCTGCACCGGCGCATGACGGCGCCGCATGGCCTTGCGCACAACAAGTTCGTCGTCGTGTGCGAAGACGGCCAGCCGACCCATGTCTGGACCGGCAGCACGAACTGGACCCTCACAGGGCTGCATACGCAGATCAACAACGGCATCGCGCTCAACAGCGCTGAACTCGCGCAAGCCTATTTTCAGCACTGGCATGCGCTGATCGAGGCCGGCGACGCCTTTCCGAAAACGCTCGTCACCGGCGACGACAAGCCCGTGGGGCCGTTCGCTTTCAACGGCGGCAGCAAAGCGAGCGTGTGGTTCACGCCGGCGCCGCAGTCAAAGGCAAACCACAACGGCGGGGCCGATATCGACACGCTGGTGAACCTGGTGAGCAAGGCTCAGCACGGCATCCTGTTCATCATGTTCATGCCGGGCCAGGAGCCGCTGGACACCATCCTCAAAGCGCAGCCCAACGGCCTCTACGTGCGTGGTGTGGTCAGCACGCTGCCGATGGGAACGAAGGACAAGCCCTCACCTACCTTCCAGATCCTGACCGGCGAGGATTTCAAGACGTACGCGCTCGACGTTGTTCAGCCGCAGGGTGCCGAGGCAGTGGGCAGCTTCGTTTCGACATTTACGCGTCAGCAGTTCCTGAACGGCATGGGGTTTGCCATCACCCATTCGAAGGTGATCGTGATCGACCCGTTCGGAGATCATCCGGTCGTGGTGACCGGATCGCACAATTTGTCCGCCAGCGCGAGCGGCAAGAACGATGAGAACCTGCTGATCATTGAAAACTGCCCCGAGCTCGCTAAAGCGTACGCCGTGAACTGCATGAGCGTTTACGGCCATTACCGTTGGCCGGCCTATCAGCATGATCGGTCCCATGCTCAAGCGGCGGGTGCAGACGCTGGATATCTGGCGACGACGCCCGGTTGGCAAACCACAGCGCTGACTGACCAGAAGGTGAACGACTTGAGGTTCTGGGGTGCGTGATTGCAGGCGGCGGAGCATTTGCCCCCGCAGACGGCGCAGCGGTGGCCTGAACGCACGCTTTGACGAGGTAGCGTGCCGCTTTCTCCTCCGTCTTCTTCCTCGGCCCCCCATTAAACAGCATCGACAACGCCTGCCGAGCTGAATCGCCCCGGCATCTGTAGACATCTGCGAGCCTCAAGCTAGAGGTCTGACAAGCGGTGTGATGAGCGCGCAGAGATACACCGAGAAATTTAAGGTCAAGGCTGTCAATCAGGTCTTGGATAGAGGTCACTGGGTGGCCGAGGTCGCGCAGCGGCTGTCCGACGCAACCCTATCGAGCCTAGCGCTCAGGGCGAGGAACGTTTTTACACCCTGTTTACACCCCTTCCCCCAACCTTTACCCCGTTTTTACCCCCCTTTCCCTAATGTTGCAGTGCACGCAGGCCCTGTGACGGGCGCCAGCGTGCATGCCGCGTCCGGCCCCAGCCAGGCGCCTGTGCGCCGGGCCGCGCGGCACCCAAAACAACAAGGGAAAGGTCCATGCAAGCCAAGCTGTTTCCATCGCGCGCCACCGTCATCGGTGGCGTTGTCTTCTGCGCCGCCGTCCTGAACGGGACGCTCGCCCATGCGCAATCCACCGATACCGCCTCGGCGGCCGCGCCCGCCCCCGCGCTGACGGCTAACGTCACGCTGGCCAGCCAGTACCGCTATCGCGGGATCATGCAGTCCAACAACAAGCCGGCGATCCAGGGCGGCTTCGACTATGCGATCCCTGCCGGCCTGCTGCCCGAGGGCTTCTACGTGGGCAACTGGAACGCGTCGATCAGCTGGCTGAGCGACGCCAACTCGAGCGTTTCGGCGCCGATCGAGATGGATTTCTACGGCGGCTACAAGACCGAGATCGCCAAGAATGTGCCGATCGACGTGGGCGTGCTGCAGTACTACTACCCGGGCAGCTATCCCGAGGGCTTCACGCGCCCGCACACCACCGAAGGCTACGCGCAGATCGGCTACGGCCCCGTTACCTTCAAGTACTCGCACGCGTTCTCGAACCTGTTCGGCTTTGCCGATTCGCACCACAGCCAGTACTTCGATCTGTCGGGCAACTTCGACACCGGCTTCTGGGGCCTGACGCTGAACCTGCACGTCGGCTACCAGGACGTGAAGCACCAGAGCCCGCGCGCTTCGTACGCCGACTGGAAGATCGGCGTGACGAAGGACTTCGGCAGCGGCTGGACGGCATCGCTCGCGTACATCGACACCAACGCCTCGCGCCTGGCCTACACCAACCCGCGCGGCAACTACATGGGCCGCGCGACCGCGCTGCTGGCCGTGACCAAGACGTTCTGACCATCGCCTGAACAAAAAGGGGGCGCATATGGACCTCATCTATCTCGGCGGCCTTGCGGCGCTGGCCCTGGCCGTGGGCGGGCTGCTCGCCTTGTCGGCCCGGCTCGCCAAGCGCGACCAGCCCGTCACGCACGCCATGGAGACCAAGCAATGACCTGGCTCTATGCCGTCTCGGGGGCCGTCACGGTGGCCCTGCTGATCTATCTGTTCGCGGCCCTGCTGTGGCCGGAGCGCTTCTGATTCCATTGCGAGGCACACCATGAATGCGTTCCTCCTCCAGCTGGCGATCTACCTGGCCGTGCTGCTGGTCCTGGCCCGGCCGCTCGGCACCTACATGGCCCGCGTGTTCGGCGACGCGCCGTCGCGTGCGCACTGGCTGCGGCCGGTCGAGCGGCTGCTGTATCGCATCGCGGGCGTCGATCCGCGTGCGGAGATGGGCTGGAAGCACTACGCGCTGGCGGTCATCGCCGTCAACGTGCTGGGTGCGCTGGCGGTCTATGCGCTGCAGCGTCTGCAGCCGTGGCTGCCGCTGAACCCGCAGGGCTTCGGCGCCGTCACGCCGGATTCGTCGTTCAACACGGCGGTCAGCTTCGTTACCAACACCAACTGGCAGGGCTACTCGGGCGAAAGCACGATGAGCTACCTGACGCAGATGCTCGGGCTGGCGGTGCAGAACTTTCTGTCGGCGGCCACCGGCATCGCGGTGGTGATCGCGCTGATCCGCGGCTTCGCCCGCCATTCGGCCAGCACCATCGGCAACTTCTGGGTGGATTTCACGCGCGGCACGCTGTACGTGCTGCTGCCGCTGTCGGTGATCGTGGCGGTGTTCTTCGTAAGCCAGGGCGCGATCCAGAACTTCGACGCCTACAAGGAGGTGACCACCGTCACCGCCACCACCTACGACAACCCGAAGACCGACGCGCAAGGCAACCCGATCAAGGATGCCCAGGGCAACCCGGTGACGGAGAAGGCCACCACGCAGAAGCAGACCCTGCCGATGGGCCCGATCGCCTCGCAGGAGGCGATCAAGATGCTCGGCACCAACGGCGGCGGCCCGTTCAATGCCAACTCCGCGCATCCGTATGAGAACCCGACACCGCTGGCCAACTTCGTGCAGATGCTGTCGATCTTCCTCATCCCGGCGGCGCTGTGCTTCACCTTCGGCGCGATGGTGGGCGACCGGCGCCAGGGCTGGGCGGTGCTGGCCTCGATGACGATTCTCTTCGTCGTGCTGGCCGTGTTCGAGATGTGGGCGGAGCTGCATGCCAACCCGATGCTCGCCCACCTCGGCGTGGACCAGGCCGTCGGCAACATGGAGGGCAAGGAAACGCGCTTCGGCATTGTCGCCTCGGCGCTGTTCGCCACCATCACCACGGCGGCCTCGTGCGGGGCGGTCAACGCGATGCACGATTCGCTGACCGCGCTCGGCGGGCTGGTGCCGATGTTCCTGATCCAGCTGGGCGAGGTGGTCTTCGGCGGCGTGGGCTCGGGCCTGTACGGCATGCTGGTGTACGCCATCCTGGCGGTGTTCATCGCCGGCCTGATGATCGGCCGCACGCCGGAATATCTCGGCAAGAAGATCGAAGTGTTCGAGATGAAGATGACCTCCATCGCGATCCTCGTCACGCCGCTGCTGGTGCTGGTGGGCACGGCCGTCGCGGTGCTGGCCTCGGGCGGCCGCGCCGGCATCTTCAACCCCGGCACGCACGGCTTCTCGGAGGTGCTGTACGCCTTCTCGTCGGCCGCCAACAACAACGGCAGCGCGTTCGCGGGGCTGTCGGCCAACACGCCGTTCTACAACGTCGCGCTGGGCATCGTGATGTGGCTGGGCCGCTTCTGGATCATCGTGCCGGTGCTGGCCATGGCCGGGACGTTCGCCGCCAAGAAGCGCCTGCCCGTGACGGTCGGCACGCTGCCCACGCATGGCCCGCTGTTCGTCGTGCTGCTGATCGGCTCCGTGCTGCTGGTGGGCGCGCTCACCTATATCCCGGCGCTGGCGCTGGGCCCCATCGCGGAACATCTCGCGCGCTGACGCCGCGGTTGCCCCCGCAGCTGCCCCGCAGTTACCCCGATTCGCACATTCGCATTCAACAGGTGCCTTATGGCTCTCCGCTATCCTGAATCCGATCCGGTGGTGCGCACCGTCAAGCACCGCCTGGACAGCACGGACGCTGCCGCCCATGCCGCCGCGCCCGCCCGCACCACCACGCACCCCGGCGCGCATCCTCCGCTGAGCGCCAAGGAGGTGCGCCGGCTGTCGATGTTCGCGCCGGCACTGGTCAGGCCCGCCATCGTCGACAGTTTCCGCAAGCTGTCGCCGCGCGCGCAGGCCAAGAACCCGGTGATGTTCGTCGTCTATATCGGCAGCATCCTGACCACCCTGCTGTGGGTGATGGCGCTGCGCGGCCAGGCCGAGGCGCCGGCGGGCTTCATCCTCGCCGTGTCGGTGTGGCTGTGGTTCACCGTGCTGTTCGCCAACTTTGCCGAGGCGCTGGCCGAGGGCCGCAGCAAGCAGCAGGCCGCCTCGCTGCGCGGCATCAAGACCACCGTGCAGGCCAAGGTGCTGGCCGATCCCCAGCGGCGCGACCGCGTGCAGCCGCGCGCGGCCACCGCGCTGCGCCGTGGCGACATCGTCCTCATCGAAGCCGGCGACATGGTGCCCGGCGACGGCGAGGTCATCGAAGGCGTGGCCTCGGTGGACGAGAGCGCCATCACCGGGGAATCCGCGCCGGTGATTCGCGAGTCCGGCGGCGATTTCTCGTCGGTCACCGGCGGCACGCGCGTGCTGTCGGACTGGATCGTGGCGCGCATCACCGCCAACCCGGGCGAGAGCTTCCTCGACCGCATGATCTCGATGGTGGAAGGCGCCAAGCGGCAGAAGACGCCCAACGAGCTGGCGCTGACCATCCTGCTGGTGAGCCTGACCATCATCCTGCTGCTGGCGACCGTCACGCTGCTGCCGTACTCGATCTTCTCGGTGGAGGTGATGAAGGCCGCGGGCGTGACAAGTTCGCCAATCACCATCACCGTGCTGGTGGCGCTGCTGGTGTGCCTGATCCCGACCACCATCGGCGGGCTGCTGTCGGCCATCGGCGTGGCCGGCATGAGCCGCATGATGCAGGCCAACGTGATCGCCACCTCGGGCCGCGCGGTGGAAGCCGCCGGCGACGTCGACGTGCTGCTGCTCGACAAGACCGGCACCATCACGCACGGCAACCGCCAGGCCTCGCGCTTCATCCCCGCGCCGGGCGTGACGGTCAAGGCGCTGGCCGAGGCCGCGTGGCTGTCGTCGCTGGCCGACGAGACGCCCGAGGGCCGCAGCATCGTCACGCTGGCGCGCCAGTTGGGCGAGGCCGCCGTCGACGAGGCGGCGCTGGCGCGGTCGCAGCCGGTGTTCGTGCCCTTCTCCGCGCAGACGCGCATGAGCGGCATCAATGTGGCCCTGGGCGACGCAGCGCACCAGATCCGCAAGGGCGCCGCCGATGCCATCCGCACGCACGTGACGGTGCTGGCCGGCAAGTTCCCCGACGCCGTGCTGGCCGCCGTGGAAGACGTGGCGCGCAAGGGCGGCACGCCGCTGGTGGTGTCCGACAACGACCGCGTGATGGGCGTGGTGGAACTGAAGGACATCGTCAAGGCCGGCATCCGCGAGCGTTTTGCCGAGCTGCGCCAGATGGGCATCAAGACGGTGATGATCACCGGCGATAACCGCCTGACCGCCGCCTCCATCGCGGCCGAAGCGGGCGTCGACGACTTCATCGCCGAGGCCACGCCCGAGACCAAGCTCGCGCTGATCCGCGAACAGCAGGCGCAGGGCCGCCTCGTCGCCATGACCGGCGACGGCACCAATGACGCGCCCGCGCTCGCCCAGGCCGATGTGGCGGTCGCCATGAACAGCGGCACGCAGGCGGCCAAGGAGGCCGGCAACATGGTCGACCTGGATTCCAGCCCGACCAAGCTGATCCAGATCGTGGAGATCGGCAAGCAGATGCTGATGACGCGCGGCTCGCTCACCACGTTCTCCATCGCCAACGATGTGGCCAAGTATTTCGCCATCATCCCGGCGGCGTTCGCGACCACGTATCCGCAACTGGCCGCGCTCAACGTGATGCGCCTGGCCACGCCCGCGTCGGCCGTGATGAGCGCGGTGATCTTCAACGCGCTGATCATCGTGTTCCTGATCCCGCTGGCGCTCAAGGGCGTGAAGTACCGCCCGCTCGGCGCCGCCGCGCTGCTGCGCCGCAATCTCTGGATCTACGGCCTGGGCGGCCTGCTGCTGCCCTTCCCCGGCATCAAGCTGATCGACATGTTCCTGGCCGCGATGGGCTGGGTCTGAGGAGAACACCATGGCAACCACGACACAACCCGCCCACGCCGAGGCACCGCAGCAGGGCGGCCTGCTGCGCGCGGCGCTGGTCATCTTCGTCGGCCTGTCGCTCGTCACCGGCGTGCTGTATCCGGTGGTGGTGACCGGCATCGGCAAGGCGGCCTTTCCCGCCCAGGCCGGCGGCTCCATCATCGAGCGCGGCGGCAAGCCGGTCGGCTCGGCGCTGATCGGCCAGAACTTCAGCGAACCGCAGTACTTCTGGGGACGGCTCTCGGCCACCTCGCCCAACCCATACAACGGCGCGGCCTCCAGCGGCTCCAACCTCGGACCGAGCAACCCCGCCCTGACGGACACGGCCAAGGCCCGCATCGCGGCGCTCAAGGAAGCCGACCCCGCCAATACCGCGCCGATTCCGGCGGACCTGGTCACGGCTTCGGCCAGCGGGCTGGATCCGCATATCAGCCCGGCCGCCGCTGCCTACCAGGTCGAGCGCGTCGCCCGTGCGCGGCACTTGCCGGTTGAGCGCGTGAAGACGCTGGTGGCCGAGCACACCACGGCACCGATTCTCGGGGTGTTCGGGGAGCCGGTGGTGAATGTGCTGGAGTTGAATCTGGGGTTGGGTGATTTGAAGTGATGGTCTTTGGGGGGCGGGTTTTTTGTTGGTGGTGCATCCCTTGTTTCATCCCCTGCCGGGGCTGACCTACTTTCTTTGTCTTGCCAAAGAAAGTAGGCAAAGAAAGGCGCGCCCGATGCGGCGACCCCCTCCTTGAATTTGTGTTGCAGGGAGGGAGAGGAGGCAAACTCGCTTCGCTCAGACAGCCTCCTCTCTTTTTCCTCCCTGCAACACAAATTCAAGGCGCCGCATAGGGCAAGGGCAAAGCAAACCATCTGACACGAGTCACGCTACCAAGACTGGCTTTGGCGTCTGCCTATGAGTACCGATGGTTTGGCCGTTCCTGCCCTAGATGGCGCCTTGAATTTTTGATACCGGGCGGAAAAAGGAAGGGGGCTTGTCTGAGCGAGGCGAGTTTGCCCCCTTCCCCGCCCGGTATCAAAAATTCAAGGGGAAGTCGCCATCTCGGGCGCGCCTTTCTTTGCTTACTTTCTTTGGCAAGACAAAGAAAGTGAGTCAGCCCCGGCAGGGGACGAAACACAGGATGCACCACCAAGCTCAAAACTCACTGGGCATAAAGCTCAGCCAAAATACCTCCCATGGACGAAACCCGCCCCAACCCCGACACCCTCCTCGCCGAGCTCCAATCCGGCGAGCAGAAAGCCGCTCGCGGCAAGCTGCGCATCTATTTCGGCGCGTCGGCGGGCGTCGGCAAGACGTACGCGATGCTGTCGGCCGCCAAGGCCGCGCGGGCCGAGGGCATCGATGTGGTCGTCGGGCTGGTCGAGACCCACGGCCGCGCCGAGACCGCCGCGCTGGTGGAGGGCCTGGAGCACCTGCCGCCGCGCCAGGTCGAGTATCGCGGTCGCACCCTGCCCGAGTTCGACCTGGACGCCGCGCTGGCCCGCAAGCCCGCGCTGATCCTCGTCGATGAGCTCGCGCATTCCAACGTGGCCGGCTCGCGTCACCCCAAGCGCTGGCAGGACATCGAAGACCTGCTCGCCGCCGGGATCGACGTGTGGACCACGGTCAACGTGCAGCATCTCGACAGCCTGAACGAGGCGGTCGGCAGCATTACCGGCATCCGCGTGTGGGAGACGGTGCCGGATGCGGTTTTCGACAGCGCGGCCGAGGTGATCCTCGTCGACCTGCCCGCCGACGAGCTGCTGCGCCGCCTGGCCGAGGGCAAGGTCTACCTGCCCGAGCAGGCCCGGCACGCGGCGCGCAACTTCTTCCGCAAGGGCAACCTGATCGCGCTGCGCGAGCTGGCGCTGCGCCGCACCGCCGACCGCGTCGACGACGACGTGCAGGCCTATCGCCGCGCGCGCCGCATCGAGAACGTCTGGCGCACGCGCGAGACCATCGTCGCCTGCCTCGACCCGCAGGGCGACGGCGAGCAGGTGATCCGCAGCGCCGCGCGCCTGGCCGCGCAACTCGAATGCGACTGGCACGCGGTGGCCGTGGTGATGCCGCATCTGCGCGCCGCCGATGCGCGCGCCGAGCGGCTGCACGCGCTGCTCAAGATGGCCGAGGACGCCGGCGCCAGGATCGAGACGCTGGCCGGCACCAACGCGGTGGAGGCCATCACCGGCTATGTCCGTCGCCACAACATCACCAAGGTCGTGGTCGGCCGCCCGCCGGCCAGGCGCTGGCGCTCGGCGCGGGCCATCGTCGTGGCGCTGCGCCTGGCGATCGGGCTGGAGCGTCGCCTGCCGAGCGGCGATTTCGCCGAGTCGCTGGCGCGGCAGTGCCCGGAGGTGGATGTGATCCGCGCCGCCGCCGATCCGGCGCGCGTGCAGTTGCCGCCGCGCGCCGCCAGCATCGGCCGCGTCGATGTGCGCGACACCGCTCAGCGCGCCGCCGCCGAGGCCGAGGGCACCTGGCTGCGCCCGGCCTACCTGGCCGCCTGCGTGTACGTGGGCGCGGCGACGCTGCTGTCGAGCCTGGTGCGGCCGGTGTTCGATCTCGCCAACATCGTCATGCTGTTCCTGGCGGCCGTGGTGGCCGTGGCGATGCGGCACGGGCGCGGGCCGGCGGCGCTGGCGTCGGTGCTGTCGGTGGCGCTGTTCGATTTCTTCTTCGTGCCGCCGCGCTACTCGTTCGCCGTCAGCGATGTGCAATACCTGCTGACCTTCGCGGTGATGCTGGCGGTCGGCCTGCTGGTTGGCCAGCTGACCGCGGGCCTGCGCGAACAGGCCGAGGCGGCCGTGCAGCGCGAAGCCGCCGCGCGCGCGCTGTACGAGGCGGCCCGCGAACTGTCGGCGGCGCTGACGCTGGACCAGATCGTCAGCATCGGCGGGCGCTTCGTCAACGCGACCTTCGGCGGGCGGTGCGCCTTTTTCTTCGTCGGGCCCGACGGCCGCCTGGGCGCCGCGCAGGTGGCCAGGCCCGAGGGCACGCCCGATGCGCCGTCCGGCATGCCCAACCTCGACCGCGTGCTGGCCGACTGGACCTGCCAGCACGGCCAGCCGGCCGGCACCGGCACGCATACGCTGCCCTCGGGCTCGGTGCTCTACTTGCCGCTGAAGGCGCCGATGGCCATCCGCGGCGTGCTGGCGGTCGAGCCCGAGACCTTCCAGGTGCTGGCCCAGCCCGACAACCGCCGCCAGATCGACGCCTGCGCCACGCTGATCGCCATCGCCATCGAGCGCGTGCACTACGTGGAGATCGCCCAGGACGCCCTGTTGCGCATCGAATCGGAGCGGCTGCGCAATTCGCTGCTGGCGGCGGTGTCGCATGATCTGCGCACGCCGCTGACCGGGCTGGCGGGCATGGCCGAGACCCTGTTGCGCACGCAGCCGCCCCTGTCGCCGCTGCAGGCCGAGGCCGCCGAGGCCATCGGCGAACAGGCGCAGCGCATGCGCGCGATGGTCACCAACCTGCTCGACATGGCCAGGCTGCAGAACCACGACGTCAAGCTGCGGCTGGAGTGGCAGTCGATCGAGGAACTGGTGGGGGCGGCGCTCAAGGGGACGCCGCTGCCCACGCACGCCGTGGTGGTGGATGACCTGGCCGACCTGCCGTTGCTGCGCTGCGACGGCCCGCTGATGGAGCGCGTGTTGTCCAACCTGCTGGAGAACGCCGGCAAGTTTGCGCCGGCCGGGACCGAGGTGCGCATCTCCGCCGGCGTGGTGCACGACGCCGCGCACGGCGACGAGATGTGCGTGCGCGTGCGTGACCACGGGCCCGGCGTGCCGGCCGGGGCGGAGCGCGTCATCTTCGAGAAGTTCACGCGCGGCGACAAGGAGTCCGCCACGGGTGGCGTCGGGCTGGGCCTGGCGGTGTGCGAGGCGATCGTCAGCGCACACGGCGGGCGGATCTGGGTCGAGACGCCAGCCGACGGCGGCGCCTGCTTCGTGGTCGCGCTGCCGGCCAGCGATCAGCCCGCCATGGAGGACGACATCCCCGCTTGAGCATCCCCGGCCCGGTCCGTCGCTCGGGAACCCGGCGCCGCGCTTTGCACCGTTTCCGGGCATATCGACATGCCCAAAAAATTGTTCTGTCGTGCGCGCGCGTGTGACACGATCGCGCCACGTCGCCGGCGACCCCGCGGGCGGCACTTTTTCACGACAAGATCCACGAGGTTTCTCCCATGTCTCTGTTTTCCCGCATCGCGCGCGCGGCCCTGCCGGCCATCGCCCTGGCCATCGCCGCCGGCGCCCACGCCGAATCCAAGCCGATCAAGCTCGGCACCATGAGCGGCCCCGACGCGCAAATCTGGGAAGTGGTGCAGAAGGTCGCCAAGAAGGACGGCTTGGACATCAAGATCATCGAGTTCAACGACTACGCCCAGCCCAACCCGGCGCTGGACGCCGGCGACCTGGATGCCAACGGCTTCCAGCATCAGCCCTTCCTTGACGGGCAGGTCAAGGCGCGCGGCTACAAGATCGTCAACGTGGGCCTGACCTATGTCGCGCCGATGGGCTTCTATGCGAAGAAGATCAAGTCGCTCGCCGCGCTGAAGGAAGGCGCCAAGGTCGGCATCCAGAACGATCCGTCCAACGGCAACCGTGCCCTGCTGCTGCTGCAGAAGGCCGGCGTGATCAAGCTGAAGGCCGGCGCCGGCACCAACGGCAGCAACGCCACGCCGCGCGACGTGGTCGAGAACCCGAAGAAGATCAAGCTGGTCGAGCTCGACTCCGCCCAGCTGCCGCGCTCGCTGGATGACCTGGACGCCGCTGCCATCAACACCGACTACGCGGTCAAGAACGGCCTGACGCCCGCCAAGGACACCATCGCGCTGGAAGACCGCCAGGGCCCGTACGCCAACCTGATCGCCGTGCGCGAGAAAGACAAGAACCAGCCCTGGGTGAAGACGCTGGTGCACGCCTATCAGTCGGAAGAGGTGCGCAAGTTCATCGAGACCCAATTCAAGGGCGCGATTCTGCCGGCGTTCTGAACGGGTGCTATGAAGTAAGCAGACACTCTGGCTAAAAACCCTGAAGTTATAGGTGGCGCGCCTGCGGAATGGTTGTTTCCGAGGCGCGCCGCAGTGTTTGTTGCGTTGCGCCATATCGTGACAGCTGCAATCGTTTCCCGGGGTCGTGGTGACCTGGCAACGCTTTGTTACATTAAACCGCTCGTCCTTATTGCAACGCAGCAATGCTTTCGCTATAGTGGGAACTGTCTCCTCCACCCTCCTTGGTGGATTGCGGCCCGAGCACCTGGTGCTCGGGCCATTTTTCTTTGTGCCGACGGTTCCCGCGTTTCCCCCTGGACCGAATCCCGGCTACCCTATCCCCTGTTGCTACGCGTTTCATTCCGGACAGCGTTGCCCGGTCGCAACGCCGCTTGATTTTCCAGCGGGCGTTTTAAGCGGCGCATCGGAATTGGCGCCCCGCGGGTGGCCGATTTTTCCCAAAGCGCGCGCCCGGTCACGTGGATGCCGGCAACAGGTGCAGAACCACGCGCTTTATGTCGCGATCCTCGTGCAAATGCGTCGGTCTTTGTCCTACAAGCGATTCGGCGGTACCCGGACAGTCCATGCGATACCTCTCCACTAAACTTGACCTTGCTCTCTCTTTAGAGAGCACTCCCCCCCTTTTGAGCCCGCCCCTGTTGCGGGCTTCATTTTTTTAGGGCACGATTTCCTCCATCCTGGCGCCGCCGACACCGGTGCCGGACGCTCAAAAGGTTGGGGGAATCGCTCAAGGCCCGTGCAGTTGAAGAACTGCACGGGCTTTGTTTTTTCCGGGCATGACCTGGCAAGCCGCCGTTGCCGGTGCTTCAATGACTGCACACGGCACAGGCATGACAGCGCATACGGATGTGCGCCGCGTACGTCCTGCAAACGACAACCGGGAAATGGCCGATGGAAGGTTTCGCGCAGCTCGCGGTACTGGTGGTCGACGGTCAGCTTGGGCAGCGTACCGCTGCCAGGCAGGTGCTGCAGACCCTGGGTGTGCAGCAGATCCTGGCCGCCGGTGACGGACGCGAGGCGCTGGACCTGCTGCACTTGTGCCAGTTCGACCTGGTGCTGTGCGACATCGCCATGCCGGGGATGGACGGCTCGGCGCTGATGCAGCGGATGCGGTTGCACGACGGTCGCCCGCCCGCGCGGCAGGCGCCGGTCTGGGCGTGGGTCGGCACGCAGGAAGGACCGCTGCTCGAATCGCATATCGGCCTGACCGAAGCCATGGGGCTGGCGCATGCGCATGGCCTGTGCGGGCCGCTGCGCCCCGAGCATGTGCTGCCGTTGCTGTACGAAGCGGCCACGCGCGACGGTGAAGCCACGCCGCTGAGCGCGGTCCGGCCGCCGGCCTTCTCGGACGATGAGCTTGCCGCCCTGGTGCACGATACGCCCGGGCAGATCGAAGTGGTGCTGCAGCCCCAGCATGATCTCGTCACGGATCGCGTGGTTGGCGCGGAGGCCCTGTGCCGATGGCTGCATCCCGTCCATGGCCGTGTCTTGCCGACAGCCTTCGTGCCGCGCCTGGAAGCGCTGGGCCTGGCCGATGCGCTGTTCTTCCATGTGCTTGGGCACTGCGCGCGCGTCCAGCATGCCCTGGCGGCGCAGTCCATCGCGCTGCCCATCGGCGTGAATGCCTCGGCACAGACCCTGAGTCGCGAGGGTGCCATCGATCGCATCGCCACCGCGATGCGCGACGCGGCCATCGACCCCGCGCGCATCGTCATTGAGCTGAGCGACGAGGCACCGGTGGCGGAGACGGCCCGGCTCGCGGTGGCGCTGCACCGCCTGCGGCAACTCGGCCATGGCCTGGCGATCGACGATTTCGGCGTGGGGTTTGCCGTGCTCAAGCTGCTGGCCGATCTGCCCTTCACCATCCTCAAGATCGACCGCGCGTTGACCGAGGCGGTCAGTCTGTCCAGCCAGCGCGGCATCGTCTGCCGCACGATGATCGAACTGGCCGGCGCGCTGAGGCTCCAGTGCGTGGCCGAAGGCGTGGAGACCGATGCGCAGCGGCGGGCCCTGCTCGCGCTGGGGTGTGCCACCGGCCAGGGGTACCTGTGGGCCGCACCGCTGTCGACGACGGCGTTCCTGGCGCGGGTGCAGGCCGATTGAGGGTGATGGCCCGGTCTCCAGGGCCGGATGGGCGCCGCGCTTGTGCCGGCATGTCACGCCGGCGGCAAAGTCGGACGATTCCGATGTCATGGGACGCCAGGCGCAGGTAAGGTCATTGCGGTACGTTCCCGGCCGGCATCTGCCGCCCTGCTTCCAACCGACGAGCCGCCCATGTCACCGTTCCTGTCCATCGTGGCCGCGGACGACCATCCCGTCATCCTGATGGGACTGGCCACCGCCATCCAGCAATTTCCCCGGCAGAAGATCATCGCGCAGGCGCACGACGGCCATGCGCTGCTGGCGCTGCTCGAGTCCACCGACTGCGATGTCGTCGTCACCGATTACCACATGAACGGCGACGCGGCGTCCGACGGCATGCAGTTGCTGACGCGGTTGCGCGCGCGGCATCCCCAGTGCGCGGTGGTGGTCTGCACCATGGTTTGCAACCCGGCGCTGCTGCGCTGCATGCAGCAGCTGGGCGTGCGCCGCATCGTCAGCAAGCGCGACGATCTGGCGCATGTCGGCCACGCCGTCGCGGCAAGCGCGCGCGGGCTGCCCTACTACAGCCCCACCATCGTCCTGGAAGGCGGCTTCGGCATCGGCGCACGCGAGGCCTTCCAGGGCCTGAGCGCACGCGAGCGCGAAGTGGTGAGCCTCTACGTGAGCGGCATGGCGGTGTCGGAGATCGCCAGCCGGCTCGGTTCCAGCATCAAGACCGTCAGCACGCAGAAGACCATGGCGCTGCGCAAGCTCGGCCTGGCGCGCGAGACCGATCTGTTCCAGTACGTCCGCACCGCCGGGCTGCCGGCGCTGCATTGAGCGGCCGGCGCATCGGCGTCAGCCTGCCTTGGGGGGCGCAGGCGGCGCGAGCGGCTCCGGCCGGCGCATGCCCCGCCGGACACCGACGATCGCGGCCGAGCCGCGGTGGCGCCAGCATGAGGGCCGCACGCCGTGAGCCGATTGCGCACGGCACGTGCAGCACGCGCCCTTCGGCCACCAGCGGGGTGTCCTCCGGCACCGCCTTGACCCTCTTCACGCTGAGGTCGACCGTGCCGTAGCCCACGCCGGCTTCAAGTATCGAGTGGATCGCGCAGCCGGTGACTGAGTCCAGCACTGTCGCCGCAAAGCCGCCGTGCACGCCGCCCAGCGGGTTCAGGTGGCGCTTGTCGGCGCGGGCGGTGAAGCGGACGCTGCCGGCGTCGATCGACGCCATCGTCATCGGGATGGTGTCGCTGATGGAGGCGCGCGGCAGCTCGCCGCGGGCCATGGCCTGCAGCAATTGCAGGCCGCTCAGTTGGGGATGGATGCATGGGGGCGCGGGATCGGGGGCGGGACGTCCGACACGCTAGCCCGGCTCCCGATGCGAAGTGTGCAACTCGTTGCGTGCGGGCGCGCAACAGTCAAGCAGCCGGAGGGATTTGCGAAAGGCTCCAGAAAGCTGGGCTCCACTACGCTCGTCTGGCGATCGCATCACGCGGCCTGATCAACCGCCTGATGCGCGTCATTCAAGCCGGCAGGATGACCGGCAACCATTACCCACAAAAGAAGGAGACTGCGATGTCCCGTACCACATTCGCCCTTGCGGCGATCACGGCTGCCGTGGCCGGTCTGGCCGCCACCGGCGCTCAAGCGCAAACCTCGGCCGTCACGCTGTATGGCCTGATCGATACCACCATCAGTACGGTCAGCAATACCAACGCCGCGGGCGCCCGTACCACCGGCTTCCAGGTGCCCTGGTTCAGCGGCAGCCGCTGGGGCCTGACCGGCAAGGAAGACCTGGGCGGCGGCACGTCGGCCATCTTCAAGCTGGAATCCGAATTCGAAACCCCCACCGGCAACATGGACACCCCGGGGGTGCTGTTCAACCGCGATGCCTGGGTGGGCCTGTCGAATCCCCTCTTCGGCAAGCTGACCTTCGGCCGCCAGAACGCGCTGGCGCGCGACGTCTCCGGCATCTACGGCGACCCGTACACCAGCGCCGAGGTGACCCTGGACGAAGGCGGCTACACCAACGTCAACAACTTCAAGCAACTGATCTTCTACGCAGGCAGCGCCACGGGCACGCGCCTGAACAATGGCGTGGTGTGGAAGAAGCTGTGGGACGGCGGCTTCTTCACCGGCCTGGCCTACCAGTTCGGCGAAGTGCCGGGCCAATTCTCGCAGAACACCACTGAGTCGGCGGCCCTGGGCTACAACGGCGGCAACTTCCACCTGGCAGCCTTCGCGCAGCAGGCCAAGGTCAACGGATTCACCGACCGCTCGTATTCGCTGGGCGGCAACGTGATCCTGGGCATGTTCCGCGTCAATGCCGGCTACTACCACTACACCGGCGAGCAGCCGGCCGCGATCGGCAACCGCAAGGACGACGCCTACACCGTGTCGCTGAAGATCGCTCCGCCGGGTGCCTTCGACTACGAAATCGGCTACCAGATCATGAAGGCCGGCAATGCCGCGTTCAACGCCGACGGCAACACGCTTAACGCCTACGCCGACGTGTCGACGGCCACCGCTTCCGGCAGCGGCCGCAAGAACACGCTGTATGGCTCGGTGTTCTATCACGTCTCCAAGCGCACCGAGTTCTATGTGGCGGCCGACTACATGAAGCTGAAGGATCAGTACATCGTCGGCTCGACCAACGGCCACAACAGCCAGACCGAGTTCGGCGTCGGCATGCGTACCCGCTTCTGATCAGGGCAGTTTCGCCTGATCGACGAAGCGGTTGGTGTACGTCCGCGACAGGTCGATGTGCTTGTCGCGGGCGTTCGGGTTGCTGGTCGATAGCACGCGCAAGACCGTGGCCGGGCCGTCCGCGGGCATGCGCCCATCGTCGCTGAACGTGGGCAACGCAGCGATGAGGGCCTGCATGTAGACGTCCGGACGGTCGCGCCGGAATTCCGGCGGCATATGCGCGGCAATGTCTTCCGCACGGTGGCTGCGCAGGTAGCGCAGCGTGCGGACGAAGGCGCGTGCCAGCTTGGTTGCCAGTTCGGGATGGGCCTCCAGCCACTCCGTCTGCACATACAGGCACGCCGCCGGGTACGGACCGCCCAGCGCCGCGCGCGTGCTCTCGATCGTGCGCAGGTCGAGCAGCATGCGCGCTTCTTTGTTGCGGATCAGTCGGGTCGCAGTCGGGTCGGTGGTCATGCCGGCGTCGATGCGGCCGCTGCGCAGGGCGCTGACGAAGCTGTGCTCGGCGCCGACCGGCAGCATCGTGTACTCGCCCGGCCCGAGTCCCTGTTGTGCCATCAGGTGGCGGGTCAGGAAGCTGGTGGATGAACCGAGCCCGGTCACGCCCAGCGTGCGGCCGCGCAGGTCGTGCAGCGATTGCACCGTGGCGGGCAGGCGCGTCGAGACGACCTCGGCCTCCCCCGGCACGTGGCTGAAGACCACGATGGCGCGGACTTCCTTGCCCTTGGTCTGCAGATCGATGGTGTGGTCGTAGAACCCGACCACGCCTTGCGCGTAGCCCGTCAGCAGTTCGCTCTCGGCGTCGACGCCGGCGGGCTGGGACAGCAGTTCCACGTCCAGGCCTTCATCGCGGAAATACCCCAGCCGCTGCGCCAGGGTGGCGGGCAGATAGATCATCTTGGCGGTGCCGCTGACCATCAGCGTCAGGTGCGTCGGCGTGTCGGCGGCCAGCGGTGGCGCCGCCAGCATGACGCAGGCGGCAAGCAACGGTGTGATCCAGCCGCGGGGGCCGCGCGCCCGGGTGCTCCTGCAGGTAAAAACACCCATTGAGTTGTCTCCGGCTATTTTGTAGATACTAGTGTCGCGTACAACCGGATGATCGTGTGATGCATCCGGCGCGCGCGGGCAGCCGCCTTTCATTCTAGGGGCACCGGCCCACGAACCGCTTTCGAAATCAACAGGCCTGAGCGTCGCGTTCGCATGAAGCTGCTCCTGATCGAGGACAACGCACCCCTGGCGCAGTGGTTGTCCGAAGCCCTGCGCCGTGCGCAGTTTACGGTCGATCATGCCAGTGATGGCGAATCGGCTGATACCCTGTTGCTGACGCAGCACTACGACGTCGTGCTGCTTGACCTGCAGTTGCCGTCGCTGTCCGGCCGCGCCGTGCTGCAGCGCCTGCGCGATCGGCGCAACGCCGTGCCGGTGATGATCCTGACCGCCGCCGGCGGCATTGATGACAAGGTTGCCTGTCTGGGCGCCGGCGCGGACGACTATCTCGTCAAGCCGTTCGAGATCCGCGAACTGATCGCCCGCATCCAGGTACTGGTGCGCCGCAACACGCCGGCCAACGCGGTCGAGCTGCAGTGCGGCGACCTGTCCTATCACACCGGCAGCCGCACGTTTGCGCTGTCCGGCCGGCCGCTGGTGCTGCCGGCGCGCGAACACACCGTGCTGGAGATCCTGATGCTCAAGCTCGGGCGCACGGTGTCCAAGCCGGCGCTGGTCAACGGCGTGTTCGGGCTGGAGGACGACGCCAGCCCCGAGGCGATCGAGATCTACATCCATCGGCTGCGCAAAAAGCTCGAACATTCCGCTGCCACCATCGTTACCCTGCGCGGGCTCGGCTATCTGTTGCGCGATGCGTCGACCCAGTAGTCCGGCAGCGCCGGCGCCGCGCGCGCGCAGCCTGCGCCTGCGGCTGGCCCTGTGGCTGGCCCTGCCGCTGGCCGTGTACGTGGGCGCGGACGGCTGGCTCGATCTGGCCGCCGCGCGCCACAACGCCGACGTGGTCCACTTCCATGCCCTCAACACGGCCGCGCAGATGATCAGCGGCCAGATCGAATGGGGCGATGAAGGCCGCCTGCGCGTGACGGTGCCGCCGGCGGCGCTGGCGGTCTTTGCCGAGCCGGAGGTGGCGGTGCGCGACCAGGTGTCCTACCAGGTCATCACCGAGGGCGGGCGGCTGCTGGCCGGGCGGCTCGACTTTGGTGCCCGGCCGCCGTTCGGCGCGGCGGACCTGTCCGAGTCCGGCACCTACAGCGATACCCTGGCCGAGCCGGGTGTCGCGCGGCCGCAGACCGTGCACGTCGCCGCGGTGGTGCGGACCATGTACGACGCGGGCCGCTCCGAACGCGTGCTGACGCGCGTGGCGCAGACCACCAACGGCCGCGATGCCATGATCCGCCAGCTGTGGTGGCCGTCGCTGGTGCGCCAGATGGTGCTGGTGGGGCTGGCGCTGGCGATGATCCTGATCGGCCTGACGCTGGAGCTGCGGCCGATCCTGGGGCTGGCCGACAACGTGTCCGCGCGCGCGCCGACCGACCTGGCGCCGCTCGATGCCGCCGCCCTGCAGCGCGAGCTGCAGCCGATTGCCCTGGCGCTGAACCAGTACCTGCGCCGCATTGCCGACAACGCCGGCGCGCAGAAGCGTTTCATTGCCGATGCCGCCCACCAGATGCGCACGCCGCTGGCGATTCTCGCCACGCAGATGCAGGTGGCGGCACAGGCCAACGCCGACGAGGGCCTGCGCGAAGTGCTGCGCGCCGCGCGCACCAGCACGCGCAACCTGGCGGACCTGATTAATGACCTGCTGCTGCTGTCGCAGGCAGAGAACGCGCAGATGGCGAGCGAGCCGGTGGACCTGGTGCCGCTCGCGCGCGGCGTGCTGGAAGACCTGGCGTTGCTGGCCGACGGCCGCCGTATCGACCTGGGCATGGAAGGGGCCGAGCGTCCGGTATGGACCACCGGCAACCGCACGCTGCTTACCGCGATGCTGTTCAACCTGGTCGACAACGCGGTGCGCTACACCCACGAAGGCGGCCGCGTGACGGTACAGGTGACCGCCAACTACGGCTGGGCCATGCTGAGCGTCACCGACGACGGTCCGGGCATTCCGCCCGAGGCGCATGCGCGCGTGTTCGAGCGCTTCACGCGGCTGCCCGGTACCCACACCGAGGGCAGCGGCCTGGGCCTGGCCATCGTGCAGCAGATCGTCGACACCATGGGCGGGCAGATCGCGCTGGCGGCCGGGCCGGGCGGCGTCGGGCTGGTGGTGACGGTGTGGCTGCGGCGCGCGGGCGAGCCGCAGAGCGAACCGAAGAAGGCAGAGGCAGGCTGAGGCGATCGGCATGGGCTAGGCCGCGACGGCGCGCGCCGTGATCTGCTGCAGGGCGGTGACCAGTGCGTCGACTGTCTCGGGCGCGAACAGGCTGTCCGGACCTTGCGGTGCGATGTCGGTGAACGGCGATGCATACAGGCGCGCGGCTTCCATCACGCCGTGCATGGCCAGGTGCGTGACGACCAGATCGATGAAGTCGCACTGGTCGGCCGTCATCGCTTCGCTGGTGATGGCGCCGGAGAGTGCCGCGCGCGCGGCCTCCCGATCCAGGCCGATCAGCCCGCGCACGAAGACGCCCAGCCCGCCGGACGCACGCCGCGCGCGATCGATCGCTTCCCTGTCGCCGACGCCGTTGGCCGTCAGCATCTGTTCCAGCCCGGCCAGGTCGGCGGTGGTCAATGGCGCGTTGTGCCGCAGCTTGTGCAGTGTCGGATGCCGTGCGTGTGCACGCAGGCATCGGCAAACGT
This sequence comes from Ralstonia nicotianae, assembly GCF_018243235.1. Lineage (NCBI taxonomy): Bacteria > Pseudomonadati > Pseudomonadota > Betaproteobacteria > Burkholderiales > Burkholderiaceae > Ralstonia > Ralstonia nicotianae. Next base: position 73,440 of record NZ_CP046674.1, on the reverse strand, counting down.
TCGTGCGAAAGCGCGCGAAGCCGGTGTCGTCGGCGCATGCCGCCGTGGCGATCGCGCTGGCCGGGCCTGGTGCATCGGTCGGGTCGGTGCAGGCCAACTGCCAGCGCGTCTGCGCGTCGGTCAAATGGACGAGCGCGCGCAGGCGCCGCCGTGCCTGCTCCAGCAGGAGCACGGAGGCATCGTCCCACCAGCCCTCCTCCGCGATGGCTTGGATCCACCCGGCCTGGTCGTGCACGGCGGGAAGGCCCGTTTGCGCGAGCAATGCCCTTGCCACGCCGCGCACCGGCCGCTTCAGGTGCCCAGGCGCCGATTCGCCGCGCAGCACGCATAGCTGCAGGCGCAGCATCAGCAGGTCGAAGCGCCTGGCCGCCTCGTCGCTGTCGTCGAGCAGCGTGGTGGGCAGGCCGCAGACGTGCTCCGACAGTTCCGCGGCCTGTGCGGGACCGAGGCGCTGCCAGGCTTCCCGGTGGACATAGGGCGCGATGTGCCGGTGCTTGGCGCGCACCGCGAAGTTGTCGGTCGACATCGACGCGACCTGCCGGTGCAGCCATTGCGCGACGTCGTCGTGCAATGCCGCCGGGGTCGGCGGATTGCCATAGCTGGCGCCCGCTTCCCGGACGCTGAGGCCGGCCGGCCGCGTCTCCAGGCGGGCCAGCAGTTCGAGCCGTGCCCGGAACAGGCGCTGCTCCAGCGGCACGGGCATGGTTTCGGCCGCCGCTTCGAGGCGCACATCGAAGAAGGCCAGGTTCTGGCAGAAGTCGAAGAGCAGGACGTCCTGCTTGTCCTGTCCCGGCCCGTACAGGTTCTTGCACGGCCGTGTGCCGCAGCCGACCATCTGCCGGAACCTGGCCTTGGAGCGCACCAGCCTGAAGAACACGAGGTTCACCACTTCCGGCACCGCGATGCCGGTGTCGAGCAGGCCGGCCGCAATGGCGACGCGCGGCATCCGGTCGGCCACCGAGAAGGCGTCGATCAGGGTTTGCGCTTGCCCGGCTTCGTACGTGATCACGCATGCCAGCCGGCCCTTGTATTGCGGATAGTTGGCGTCGAAGCGGCCGGCGATGAAGCGCGCGTGGTCGTGGTTGCTGGCGAAGATGAGGGTCTTGCCGATCCAGTCACCGTCCGCCACGCGACGACCGCGTTTCTCCATCACGAGCGCGATCATCGCGTCGACGGTGTCCTGGTGGTGCAGGCAGGCGTCGGCGGCATCGGGCACCGCCGTATCCGCGTGGCCGTTGTCGTTCCATTCCAGGGCATCCCCGTGGTCTTTCTCCGCGTCGGACAGGGCGTCGTAGGCCATGCCCCCGCGCGGCTGCCGGACCGGAACGCAGACTGCGCGCGGCGGTACGAGATGGTGATCGGCGATGGCCTCGTCCAGGTCGTAGGCGTCCGTGGGGATGCCCGTTTCCAGGTCGAACAGGCGGTAGGTGTCGCGATCGATCTCGTCCTCGGGCATGGCAGTCAGGCCGACCCGCAGCGCATCGAAATGCGAAAAAATGGCGCGGTGTCGCCGGCAGATGCCACGGTGCGCAATGTTCACGATTACCAGGTCGAAGTGGCCGGGGCCGAAGCGCGGGACCGTGTCGATCGGATGCGCGATCCGGTCCTGCATGGTCGGACAGGTGGAGAGATAGACGTCGCCATCCGCCCCGGCGTCCTTGGCCAGGTTGACCAGCGTGGCTTGCGGCAGGTGCGCCGCGAAGGCCGCCGCCGCCCGCGTGAGCTGCGCTGTGCGGTCGGCCAGGAACAGTGTGCGCTTGATCCAGCGGCAGCGCATCAGCAGCTCGGTCAGGGCGATCGCCGTGCGGGTCTTGCCGGTGCCGGGGGCCATCGAGACCAGGGCCGCGCGCAGCCGGTCCTGCTCGAACGCTTCCGCGATGCGTCGGATGGCGCGGTGCTGGTAGGGCCGCCCGGCGATGGCGGTATCGATGGCGGCCGTGGCCAGCGGCTGCCGGTGCGTGCGGCACCCGAGTAGCCGTTCCAGCTCGTCCTGGCGGTGGAAGCCCTGCACGGCACGCGGCGGGCCGGCGCGATCGTCCCAGAACCAGTGGTCGCGGCCGTTGGTGTAGTAGATCAGCGGCCGCTGTCCGGTCAGGGCTTCCAGGCCGTCTGCGTACTGCCGGGCGCGCTGCTGGCCGGCGCGGGTATTGCGCCGCGTGTGCCGGGCTTCGACGATGGCGAGCGGCTTGCGGCGGTCGTCCCAGAGCACGTAGTCCACATAGGCCTTGCCCGGGGGCGTGGGCAGGCCGGCGAGGGGAAACGCCGTATCGTCCGGGCCGGTGAGCGGCCAGCCGGCCGCGTGCAGCAGGCGGTCGATCGCATCGCCGCAGGCAGCGGTCTGGCTTTCCGAGGCGGCGACGTCCGGGCGGCGGGTCGCCGCCTCGCGTACGGGCCGGCGGTCAATGGAGGACATGGGCTGGCCTCCGCCGGGAAGCTTCGCGGACTGCCAGCTCTGGGCCGTGGCGCATCGCCCTACCCTCGCCACACGCGCTTGGCATCGAATCCCTCCACCAGATAGGGGGTAAAGCCGACCAGCAGGATCGATACCGCGATCATGTCGCGCATGTTGATCGTGCGGCGGGCATTGCTGGGCGTGCCGCTGTGGCGGATGCCAGGGTAGTCCGAGGTGAACGCATACAGGTTCTGCATGGCCTCCTTGACCTTGCGGTGCGGCCAGTGCGCGACCTGGTTGCACACGTTGCCCAGGGTGTGCTCCGTGACGCCCGTGCAGTGGCGCGCGAGCGCTTCCAGCAGGTTGATCTGCTTCTGCATGCAGGTCTTGATGCGGATGTCGGTTGCGTCGTCGTGCACGTCACGGAAGGCATGGTCGAACTCGCGCATGAGCGTTGCCAGATGCAGGTCCTGGCCGGTCTGGTCGCGCAGGGTCTGCATCAGGCTGCCGAACAGGCCGGGCAGCGACAGCGCGAGCGTGCACGGCCGGCGCAGCTCGTAGCGCAGGTTGTAGGTGTCGATCAGCCCGCCGAGCAACTGGAAGTAGGCACTGGCGAGCCGCTCGCCGCCCAGTTCGCCGAGGGTAGCGTAGGCATCCTGCAGGAATGTCACCAGGGCGGATTCGCTGGCGATGTGCTCCGCGGCCAGGGTGGCGAACAGGGTGCGGCTGGCCTGCGGGTCGTTGACCAGCTCGGCCAGCGGGGCGCCGTCGGGGGATGGCGCCAGCGCCGCCGCCAGGTCGCGTGCCAGATCGCAGAACAGGTCGGGCGGCGCACAGGGCTCGGTGGCCAGCACGAGCCAGAGCTCGTGCCACATGCGTGGCCAGATGGCGAGCCACGTACCGCGCGAGGTCACGCAGCGCTCAGGCTCGGGCATGGCGTGCGCTCCTGATAGCGGCTCACGGTCAGGTCGTAGTCCTGCGCCGCAATATCGTCCTTCGGCACGCAGAAGCTCTGCGCGGTGCGCGGATTGCCGCGCTCGCTCGCCTCGCGCCGGTTCCAGCGATGTAGCGCGTCGGGCAGGTTGTTCCAGGCATGGTCTTGCGGGGCCGGTGGCGTGGCGGGCGTGGCACCCAGCCGGTCTGCGGGCAGCAGCGGCGTGCGCAGGTCATCCAGGCTGAAGCCATCGGCGCGCAGATCGTAGAACCAGACATGGCCGGTGCCGCCCGTGTCGGTCCGGGTGAACAGCAGGATGGCGGCGCCGATGCCGGCATACGGCCTGAAGACCCCGCCGGGCAGCTTGATGACGCCCTCCAGCCGGTGGTCTTCGACCAGCATCCTGCGCAGGGTCCGGTGCGCGATGCCGGAGCCGAACAGCACACCGTCGGGCACGATCACGGCCGCGCGGCCACCCGGCCTCAGCAGGCGCAGGCAGTGCGCGAGAAACAGCAGTTCGGTCTTCCGGGTCCTGACCAGGCGCAGCAGGTCGGGGTCCGCGCCGCCACGGTCGACGTCGCCGGTGAACGGCGGATGGGTGAGGATCAGGGAATAGGCGCCTGCCTCGTCCGCGTGCGCTCCGGCGAGCGCATCGCCATGGCGGAGGCCGGCGCCTTCCACGCCGTGCAGCAGCAGGTTCATGCTGCCGATGCGCAGCATGGCGCGGTCGATCTCGTGGCCGTGGAACATGCCGTGATGAAAGTGCGCGGACTGCCGAGCGTCGTGCAGCAGGCCGGGATGCTCCCGGCGCAGGTATTCGCCGGCGGCGGCCAGGAATCCGCAGGTGCCGGCGGCCGGGTCGCAGAGCGTGTCGGACGGATCGGGCCGCGTGAGCTCCACCATGAAGCGGACGATGTGGCGGGGCGTGTGGAACGCGCCGCTTCGTCTGGTCAGCGCGATCCTGCCGAGCAGGGATTCGTACACGGCGCCCCTGACGTCGCGCCGGTGCAGGGGGATGGCGTCCAGCAACTGCACGATCCTGGCCAGCAGCGCGGGCGTGGTGAGGGTGAAGCGGATGTCCTCCATGTGGCGGCCCGCGGCCGGGTCGTTGTCGCCCAGCGCTTGCAGGAACGGGATGCCGCGCGTGGACACCACGTCGAACATGGCCTGCGGGCTCAGTGTCCTGAAGACGCTCCAGCGCAGGTCGTCCTGGTCTTCCCTGAACGGGAGGCGGGCGCCGGATGCGGCCGGCTGCCTGCTCCGCCTGGCTAGATGGCGGGCCAGCACGTGCAGGTCATCCAGCCGCTTGAGGCAGAGCAGGCAGGCCAGCTGCTCGATGATCTCGACCGGATCGGCAATGCCCTCGGTGTGGAAGGCATCCCAGATGCGGTCGACTTGGCGCTGGAGGTCGGCGGTCATCATGCGCGTGCTCGGTCAGGCGGGTGGCGTGACACAGCAGTGTGCGCCGCCAGGCCGAGTTCGACTGTCAAATCTGGTGACGCCGGGAGGGAGGCGTCTGCGCCCGGACCGGGCCGGCGTGCCTCAGCCGCTCTTGCGCGTGCGTGAGCCGGCGGCCGGGGCCGCCTTCGGTGTCCTGCCCTTGCCCGACTGCGGCATCGGCACCGCCACGCCTTCGGCCAGCACCCGGTTCAGCGCGGCGGGCCGCTCGATCAGGTCCTGCAGCGTGTACGCGTCCAGCACCTCGAAGTACGCCTGGAGTGCGGCTGCCAACACGCCGCGCAACCCGCACACGCGGGTGATGATGCAGTGGTTGTCGTTGACGTGGAAGCATTCCACCAGGCTGAAATCTGGCTCGGTCGCGCGCACCACGTCGCCGATGTTGATTTCGACCGCGGGCCGCCCCAGCGTGATGCCGCCCGCGCGTCCCCGCACGGTATGCAGGAAGCCGTTCTGCCCGAGCCCCTGCACGATCTTGATCAAGTGGTTCTTGGGAATGCCGAACGCGTCAGCGATCTGCTGGATGGTCACCAGCACGTCGGGATGCACGGCCACATAGATCAGCGTGCGCAGGCTGTAGTCGGTGTAGTCGGTGAGTCGCATGCCAGGAGGCGGCTGGCGAAGAGCGCCGGGCCGTCGGCCGATCTTAACATTCATTGGCGATGAATCTTATTGTCGCGCCCCGTCGGGGCGAGGCAATCCGTCGCAGGCATTAAAGTGGTATTTAATATGCATGTTTATTAGAATCGAACACGATCCAGCGACGGATCGGCAGGGCGCGGTTTTCACCGCATGCCGGGTCGGTCCGCCGCATTTGTTGTGTTGAACATGCTGCTTTGTGGAGAAGAACATGCTGTCGGAACAGTCCAAGCCCCTGATCGATGCGAGCGTGCCGGTGTTGCGCGAACACGGTCTGACCATCACCCAGACCTTCTACCGCAACATGTTCGCCAGCCACCCGGAGCTGACCAACCTGTTCAACATGGGCAACCAGGCCAACGGTTCGCAGCAGCAGTCGCTGGCTTCGGCGGTGTTCGCCTATGCCGCCAACCACGGCAACAACGCCGCGCTGGCGCCGGTGGTCGGCCGCATCGTCCACAAGCATGCGGCGGTCGGCATCCGGCCGAGCCACTACCCGATCGTCGGGCGGCATCTGCTGGGCGCGATCGCCGAGGTGCTGGGCGATGCCGCCACGCCTGAGCTGCTGGCGGCGTGGGACGAGGCGTACTGGCTGCTGGCCGCCGAACTGATCGCCGCCGAAGCCCGCCTCTACGCGCACACGCAGAGCGGCCCGGACCACCGCCAGCCCGTGCGCATCATCGAGCGCCACGCGCAGGCCGAAGACGTGGTGTCGTTCACGCTGGAAGCCGTCGGCGGGGCCAAGCTGGCCGATTTCCTGCCGGGTCAGTACATCTCGGTGCAGGTGGAACTGGCGCCGGGCGTGCTGCAGCAACGCCAGTACAGCCTGTCGGACGCGCCCAACGGCCGCACCTGGCGCATCTCCGTCAAGCGTGATGCCGGCGGCAGCGGCCGCCCGGCCGGCACCGTGTCGAACTGGCTGCACGACAACGCGCGCCCGGGCGAGGTCCTGCTGGTCAGCCAGCCCTACGGTGATTTCATTCCGCAGCTCGCCACCGATAGCCCCATCGTGCTGATGTCGGCCGGCGTCGGCATCACGCCGATGATCGCCACGCTCAACGCGCTGGCCCGGCGGAACACCGCGCGCAAGGTGGTGTTCAGCCATGCCGGCCAAGCCGCTTCGCACGTCGCGCATGCCGACGACCTGGAGCGTGCCGCGCAGGTCCTGCCGGATTTCGCGGCGCATGTGTTCCTGGAATCGGGCGAGGCCGCGGACTTCGCTGCGCGTCCGGCGCGTCCGGGGCGCATGACGGTCGAGACCTTCCTTGACGACGGGGTCGCCGATGCCGACTTCTACCTGTGCGGTCCGCTGCCGTTCATGCAGGCGCAGCGCGCGGCGCTGCTCGCCGGCGGCGTGCCGGCGGGGCGCATCCACCGCGAGGTGTTCGGCCCCGATCTGCTGGACGACATCCTCTGACCGCGAGTCCGCCATGCCCCGCCCGGCTCCGCTCCTGAACATCGGCCAGCCTGATCCGGCCAGCCGCGTACCGTACACCGGCCTGCCGGTCTTTGCCCTCGGCTTCCGGCCGTTCTATCTGCTGGCCGCGGCGTTTGCGGTGATCGGCATGGCGCTGTGGGCGGCGCTGCTGCTGGGCGGGTTCTCCGCCGCGCATGGCCCCACGCTGCCGCCGTTGTTCTGGCATGCGCACGAGATGGTGTTCGGTGTTGCGGCGGCGGTGGTGGTGGGCTTCCTGTTCACGGCCGGCAAGAACTGGACCGGGCTGCAGACGCCGCAAGGCCCGCTGCTGGCGGCGCTCGCGGCCGTCTGGCTGGCGGCGCGCATATTGATGTGGACCGGCCCGGGGCCGCTGGCCGTGGCGGTCGATGTCGCGTTCCTGCCGCTGTGCGGCGTGCTGTTCCTGCGCGTCCTGCGGCGCGCGGCGAATGCGCGCAATTATGGTCTTGCGGCGGCCCTGCTGATCCTGGGCGCCGTCAACGCCGGCTTCCATTTCGCGCTGATGGCCGGCGCACCGCTGCTCGCCCTGCGCTGCGTCGACGCGGCGGCCGGACTGGTCGCCATGTTCGTCACGGTGATCGGCGGGCGCGTGATCCCGATGTTCTCCACCAATGCCATTCCCGGCATCCGCATCCGGCGTGCCGCGTGGGCCGAGCGCGCCATCGTGCCGCTGACGCTGGCGGCGGTGATCGTGCTGGCCTTGCCGGTGAGCGGCGTGGTGCCGGCCGCCGTGTTCGCGTCGGCGGCCGTGGCCCAGGTGGTCCGGTGGGTAGGCTGGAATTCGGTGCGGACCCTGCGCACGCCCATCGTTGCCATTCTGCATGTCGCCTATGGCTTCCTGCCGCTCGGGTTCGGCCTGCTCGCCGTGTCGGCTCTGGGCGGGATCGACCGTTCGACCGCGCTGCACGCGCTGACGGTCGGCGCCATCGGCGGGGCGATCGTCGCCATGATCACGCGCACGGCACTCGGCCATACCGGCCGCCCGCTGCGCGCGGGCCACGCGGAGCGCCTCGCCTATGCGGCCATCGCGCTGGCGGCGCTGGTGCGCGTGATCGGGCCGCTGCTGCTGCCGCGCGGCATCTGGATCGGCGTGTCGTCGGCAGGCTGGGTGGTGGCGTTCGCCGTCTATCTGTGGAAATACACGCCGTGGCTGCTCGCGCCGCGCGTTGACGGACGCGACGGCTGACGCCCTCCGGGTGGCGGTGGCCGCGATGCCTTCGCAGCGCGGCGCAGCTCACCGCCCCCGACGACGTGTGGTGGGCCGCCGTCTCCCGTTTTCCGATGCCGGGCGGGTCGATCTGACACGGCTGGCGGTCGCCATCGACACGTCGGCTTTGCCGCCAGTTGCCGCCTCGGGCCGCGAGCCGGTGCGCTCGCGGCTAGACTTCACGGCATATCCGGAGGTCTCATGCTGCATACCGTCCGCACCCTCACCATCAACATCGAACGGCCCTACGGGGCGGTGGCCGCCTTCCTGGCCGAGCCGCTCAACTTTCCCGCGTGGGCGACCGGGCTTGCCGACGGCATGGTGCCCGGCACCCAGGGCTCGGGCGCCGCGCCGGACGAGTGGATCGGCGATGCGCCGCAGGGCCGGGTATTCATCCGATTCAGTCCGGCCAATCCGTTCGGCATTGCCGACCACTGGGTTCGTCTGCCCGACGACACGGTCGTCTACGTGCCGCTGCGCGCCGTGCGCAACGGCAGCGGCACCACCGTCGCTTTCACGCTGTTCCGGCTGCCGGGCATGGACGACGCGCAGTTCGAGGCCGATGCGCAGTGGGTGCAGCGCGACCTGGCAAAGCTGAAGACGGTGCTCGAGTTGGAGGCGGGCTAGGGCTGCCCGGCGCCTGCGCCGGGCCGGAGGGCGCTTCGGCGTGCACGGGGATGAGGCGGATGGCCGCGCTGACGGCGGCGGCCCGGCGGGCGGCAGGTAAGCCGCAGCGGGACGGGCAATCGGGCAATCGGGTGATCGGCCTCGGGTTCCATGTCCGGGTGGCGCCGGGCCCCGAGCTTAACCGCCGCGTCCCCTGGTGGTGATGGCGTCAGGTCCGTTCCGTTTCGCCCGGGGCGCAGGCCTGGTGCGGCATCGACGGATCGCCATGCGCATCCGACCCCTTGATGCCGCGGATCCACAGCACGCAGAACAGCGAAGCCACCACGGCCACCCAGCCGTTGAAGCCGTAGCCGTCGATCTGCCCGCCCGCGCCGGTGGACAGCAGCAGGCCGCCCAGCCAGGCTCCGCAGCCCGTGCCGATCGACATCACCGCGCTGTTGGCCGACAGGAAGGCCCCGCGCACCTGCGGCGCCGGCACCGTGGTCATCAGCGCCTGCATCGGCACCATCCGGCTCGACAGGATCACCATGAAGCACGGGAAGAACAGCAGCATGCCGATGAACGGCCACGCCGGCAGATGCGTCATCACCAGCACGGGAATGAACGACAGCAGCGCGGCCGCCACGAACACGCGGCGGCGGCCGTAGCGGTCGGCCAGCCTGCCGACCGCGCGCGAGGTGAAGAACGTCGCCGCGCCGCCCGCCACGTACAGCCAGGACAGGTCCTGCGGCGCGATGCCGTGGTTGGCCACCAGCACCGGCGAGATGAACGGAATCACCATCATGTGCGATGACATCATCACGAAGGTCAGCACGAAGGCGCGCAGGTGGTGCGGATGGGTCAGCAGTTGCCACAGCCCGCCGAGGATCTGGCCGAGCGAGTGGCCGTCTTCGCGCAGGTGTGCGGTCAGCGGTGGCACCGTCTGCCGCGCGCCCAGCCAGAACAGTGCCGTCAGCGCGGTCAGCAGGAAGAACGGCGCCGCCCAGCCCAGGTGCGCACCGAGCGCGATGCCGATCGGCACCCCCGCCACCGCCGCCAGCGCGAACGACGACATGATCACGCCGGTGGCCGCGCCCCGCCGCGCAGGCGGGACCACATCCGACACGATGGCCAGGATGACCGAGCCCAGCACCCCGCCCGACAGCCCGGCAAACGCCCGCGCCGCCAGCAGCAGCGGAAACGTGCCCGCCAGCGCGCAGGCCAGGTTGGACAGCGAGAACAGCGCATACACCGTGAGCAGCAGGCGCCGCCGGTCGAAGCGGTCGATGTACGTGGCCGCCAGCAGGCCGGACGCGCCCGAGCACCACGAATACGCCGACACCGCCGCGGCGAACGCCGCCGGGCCGATGCCGAAGGTGTGCATGATCTGGGGCCCGAGCGGCATCATCACCATGAAGTCCATGATGATGGTGAACTGGGTTAGCGCCAGCAGCCACAGCAGGCGGCGCTCGTGTTGGGGGGCGAGAGTGGGCATGGGATCGGAGAGAAAGCGTGCCGTATTCCGGGGTGGTCTATGCCCCCCTTGCGTCAGTCACTATTTAATCTGAAAACATATCGTAAGATATTTTTTATAGGGCGTGGCGTCAAATGTCTTTGTGCAAGACCCATGCGTGATTGGGGCCATCATGCGCCGTTGCTGGATGATCGATGATCTTTTTATTCGTCAGTTGCCGGAGGTGCGCTGACTAGTGGTCACCCGGATCGCTGGCATCGATCGCTCGTTGTCCGGTGCAAAGCGCCGCCCTTCGGCAACGCCGGTTTCCCGCTCCTGCCCCGCGTTGTTCCGCGTCGCACACCGGCGCCGTCCCTGACGGCGGGCTTGCGGCCGCCACAATGCGACAGCGTTTCTTCGCATACGGGGCGCAAAAGTCGTCGGTTCTCGATTCGTTGACGACTTGTGCGGGTGACGCTGATGGCCGCGGATATCGGCCGTCAGCCGCTACGCTTGCGGCGCGGCGCGGGAGGACGGCGCCGGTGCAAGCAGCTTGTAGAGCAGCCACGCACCCGCACCGCCGCTGACCACGGCCAAGACGCACCACGTCACCGACCAGTCGGCCGCGGTACCCCATTCGCTGGGTTCGGATTGCCAGGCCAGAATCATGATGGCCGTGTTGTAGAACCCGTGCACCAGCATGCCGGGCAGCAGCGAGCGCGTGCGTTCGTACAGCTTGCCCAGCAGCAGGCCGAGCAAAAAGGCGAGCATGAACTGGTACACATTCAGGTGCGCCAGCCCGAACACCGCCGCCGAATGGACGATGGCGACGCCGGCCGGATACTGCCGCAGGAAGCTGCGCAGGATGACCCCCCGGAACAGCATCTCCTCCACGACCGGAGCGATCAGGCAGATCAGCGCGATCGCGCCCAGGCCGCCGGTGAGGAACTTGTGCCAGCCGTCGCTCATCGACGAACTCATCGGGAACAGCTGCAGCACCAGCATTTGCAGCAGGCTCCCGAGCAGCAGCAAGCCGGGCGTCAGCAGCAGCACCGGCCCCGTGAACACGGCCAGCGTCGCCTGCCAGGAACTGGGGTTCTCGTGCACCAGCGCCCGGTACGTGCCCTTGGCATGGTGCAGCAGCACCGTGAACACCAGGCCGTGCGCCAGCACGCGCCCGATGCTGTAGATGCCCATCGGCTGCAGGCCGGCATTGCGGCCCAGCTTCCAGATCAGCGCGTTCATCAGGTACTCCGTGAAGAAGAGCACGATCAGGATGAAGAACGCTTCCAGCAGATTCGGAAAGTGATAACGGTGCTCGGAAGACGGCATCGTGGTCGATGGGCGGAAGAGCGGCCGGCACAGCGCCGGGGCAACCGCCGATCATCGCATGGCGCCGCGTTCACATGACGGCTGCCGAAGTGGGGTGTGCTATCCGGCCAACGGTAGCCGCACCGTCGCCCGCAGCCCGCTCGCCGTGCCGGCCGCCTCGTCCAGCGCGACCTCGCCGCCCAGCCGCTGCACCAGCGTGCCGACGATCGACAGCCCCAGCCCCGAGCCGGTGGCGCCGTTGCCGAGCACGCGGTAGAACGCATCGAACACGCGCGCGCGTTCCGATGCGGGGATGCCCGGCCCGGTGTCCTGCACGGTGATGTGCGCCAGGCCGCCGTCGGTCTGCAGCGACAGGTCGATGCTGCCGCCGTCCGGCGTGTAGCGGATCGCGTTGTCGACCAGGTTGCGCAGGATGACGAACAGGTCGAGCTCGCCGGCGCGCACGCGTGCGTCGGCGTCCGTGGTGACGCCCAGGTCCAGCCGCTTGGCCTCGGCCAGCGGCATCAGGTCTTCCAGCACGCTGCGGAACACCCGCTGCACCGAGACCGCGCCCGCCGGCGCCTGCGTGTCCGCCTGGGCGCGCGCCAGCGTCAGCAACTGCTCCAGCAGCGCGCGGCTGCGCTCGATGCCCTGCCGCAGCGCGGCCAGCCGCTCCTGCGCGGCCGCCGACATGGGCGCCTCCCCCAGCCGCTCGGCCTGCAGCGACAGCGCCGTGAGCGGCGTGCGCAGCTCGTGCGCCGCATCGGCGACGAAGCGGTGCTGCGCCTGCACCGACTGCGCCACGCGCGCCAGCAGCCGGTTGATGGCCACCACGAAGGGGCGCACCTCCGCGGGCACCGCATCGGGCGCGATGGCGTGCAGCTGGCGCTCATCGCGCTGGTCGACCTCGTGCGCGAGCCGGCGGATCGGCGCGAACATCTTGCGCAGCACATCCGCCATGGCCAGCAGCAGGATCGGCACCAGGATCAGGAACGGCATCACCGTGTGCAGCGCACTGTTGCGCGCGGTTTCGTTGCGCACGGCGGTCTCCTGCGCCACGGCGATGCGCTGGCCGTCGGCGAGCGTGCGCACCCATACGCGGTAGTCGTATTTGCCGGTGCGCGCGGTCTGCATGCCGTCGGCCAGGGTGGACGGGAACACCGGCGTGGCGCGGGTCGAGGCGCGGCCCGCGTCCGCCCCCGGTGCCGGCAGCAACTGCACGACGACGCGCGATTCCTGATCGGCCATCGGCGCCTCGGCGGACGCGGCGGGCAGATGCTGCGGATCGAACATCGCCCCGACCTGGCGCAGCACGTCGTCCTGCAGCTCGTGCGCCTCGCTGAACGCCGACACGAAGGCGAAGCCCCCCGCCGCCACCGCCACCGCCACGATGATCGCCGACAGCCACAGCGACAGCCGCCGCTGCAGCGATGGCTTCACCGGCCCTTGGACACCATCCATCCCACGCCCCTGACGTTCTTGATCGATTCCGCGCCCAGCTTCTTGCGCAGCGCGTGGATGAGGAACTCGACCGCGTTGCTGGCCACCTCGTGGCCCCAGCCGTAGATGCGCTCCTCCAGTTCGCCGCGCGACAGGATGGCGCCGGGCCGCAGCATCAGCGCTTGCAGCAGCGCGAACTCGCGGCCCGACAGGCGCACCGGCTCGCCGTCGCCCGCGCGCACCTCGTGCGTGGCTGGGTCGAGCGACAGCACGCCGTTGCTCAGCACCGGGCTGGCGGCCCCGCCCCGGCGGCGCAGCACGGCGCGCATGCGCGCCAGCAGTTCCACCATCTCGAAGGGTTTGAGCACGTAGTCGTCGGCGCCGCCGTCCAGGCCGCGCACGCGCTCGTCCACCGCATCGCGCGCGGTGAGGATCAGCACCGGCACCGGGTTGTCCCGCGCGCGCAGCGTGCGCAGCACCGCGTGGCCGTCCTGGCCCGGCAGGCCGAGGTCGAGCAGCAGCAGGTCGTAGTGCTGGTGCGCGCTCACGTCGACGGCGGTCCGGCCGTCGCGCACCCAGTCCACCGCATAGGCGGCATCGCGCAGCGCGGCCTCCACCACCGCGCCGATCATCGGGTCGTCTTCGATCAGCAGGACTCGCATCCGGTTTCGGCTCCGGGTTCTGTCGAAAAAGGCGGCCTACGCCGACCGCAGGCTCACGCGCCGCGCCTGCCAGCTCGCATGGCCGACGGTGGCCAGCAAGACCGCCAGCAGCACCAGCGATGCGCCGGCCGTGCCCAGGTTCAGGCCGCCCGCGCTCACGGGCTTGGTCAGCAGGTCGCCCGCGGTGGCGCCCAGCGGGCGCGTCAGCACAAAGGCCATCCAGAACAGCGCCACCCGCGACAGGCCGGTGAAATAATACGCCGCCGCGATCAGCGCGATGATGCCGGCGATCAGCAGCGCCCCACCGGCAAAGCCCAGCCCCGACGAATCGGCCAGGAAGTCGCCCAGCGCCGTGCCCAGCGTGTTGGAGACGAGGATGGCGCCCCAGTACAGCAGCTCGCCCTGGCCGCCCCGCACCCGCGCGATCGATAGCGATTTGCGGCTCAGCTTCCAGTAGAGCAGCACCGCGCCGAGCAGGCCGGCGAGGATGGCCGACCCGGTCGCATAGCCGAGGCCGAGCGTGCGGTCCATGAAGTCCGACAGCGTGGTGCCGGCCGTGCTGGTCGAGAGGATCACCGTCCAGTACAGCAGCGGATGGTAGGCACGGCTGCGCAACTGCGCGCCCAGCGTCACCAGGAAGAGGCCGACCAGCAGCACCGAACTGGCCGCGTAGCCGATCTTGAGCGTCATCGACAGCAGGTCACCGGCGGTCTCGCCCAGCGTGGTGGCGCAGATCTTCATGACCCAGAACGCCAGCGTGATCTCGGGCAGCTTGCTGCGGGTGATGTCGACGGGGTCGTGCGTCTGTGATGCGGTGTTCATGCGGAGCCTCCGGGATTGAGGGGAGCGTCCGCACGAGTCTGCCGGGGCAGACTTAGATGCCCCATAGCCGGCGTGGGCGCACGCTCGGGGACCTCGGGCACAATAGGCGGCCGAATCCCCATCCACCGCTTTCGACCGGAGTGTCACATGACGGATGTGACGGCCAGCGCGCCTGCCCTCCTGCCCGGCCCCGACCACAGCACCCTGCGCGCCCAGCGCATCGACGGCGACCCCGCCCGGCCCACCCTCGTCTTCCTGCACGAGGGCCTGGGCTGCATCGAGATGTGGGGCGACTACCCGCAACGGCTGTGCGCGGCCACCGGCTGCCCCGGCCTGGTCTATGACCGCGTCGGCTACGGGCAGTCCTCGCCGATGACGCGGCCGCGCGGGCTCGACTATCTGCACCTCGCCGCCTGCACCGAATTGCCGCACGTGCTGCGGGCCCTGATGCCCGACACGCCCTACGTGCTGATCGGCCACTCGGACGGCGGCAGCATCGCCCTCATCCACGCGGCCGACCAGCCGGCGCAGCTGCGCGCCGTCGTCACCGAAGCGGCGCACGTGTTCGTGGAGGAGGCATCGCTGGCCGGCATCCGCGAGGCCGATGCCGCATTCGATGCGGGCAAGCTGGCGGGCCTGGCGCGCTATCACGGCGACAAGACCACGCAGACCTTCAAGGCGTGGTCCGAGACCTGGCAGCGCGCCGATTTCCGCGACTGGAACATCGAAGCGCTGCTGCCCCGGATCGCCTGCCCGCTGCTGGTGATGCAGGGCGAGGACGATCAGTACGGCACGCCCGCGCAGGTCGACGCGATCGTGCGGCAGGCCGGCGGCCTCGCCACGCCGGTGCTGCTGCCCGGCTGCGGGCACACGCCGCACAGGACGCACGCCGATGCGGTGCTGGGGCACATGCGCGCCTTCATCGAGGCGCTGCGCCTGCCCGCCTGAGCGCACTCAGCCAAGCTTGTCCAGCAGGCTGTACCAAGCCACCCCGGCGGCGATGTAGAAGCGCTGCAGGCCGTGCAGCGGAATCGGCACGATGGGCGACACCGGGTACGGGAACGCATGGCCGCTGTCCGCCAGCCGCGCCGCGATCTGCTGGCCCAGGCTGGTGCACAGCGCGATGCCGCGCCCGTTGCAGCCCAGCGCCATCGTCACGCCCGGCGCGGGCTCGTGGATGTGCGGCATGAAGTCCCGCGTGATGGCGATGCGGCCGGCCCAGCGGTATGCGTAGTCGAGCCGGCCCAACTGCGGAAACAGCAGCTCCAGTGAGCGTTCGAGGTGTGCGAAATCCTGCGGACCGCGCGGCTCGGCAAAGAAGCCGCGACCACCCATCAGCAGGCGCCCGGCCGCGTCCTTGCGGAAATACAGCAGCAGCCGTTGCGAGGTGGAAGCCGTTTCGCCGCGCGCCAGGATGGCCTGCGCATCCGCCGGCTTCAGCGGCCGCGTCGCGACGATAAAGCTGTTGGCACTGAGCACGGTCTGTGCCAGCCCCGGCCACAGCGCACCGGTGTAGCCGTTGGTGGCGATGACCACGTGCTGGGCACGGACCCGCGCGCCGGTGCCGGTGGATGCGACCCATGCCGTGCCCTGCCGCTCCAGGGCGGTGACGGCCGTGTTGCCGTGCACGGCGGCGCCCGCCCGCTGTGCGGCGTGCACCAGGCCGCGCGCATAGGCCAGCGGCTGGATGGCGCCCGCCCGGCCGTCCAGCCAGCCGCCGGCGAACGCCTCGGTGCCCACGCGGCGCGCCACCGCGGCCCGGTCCAGCAGCTCGACCCGCACCCCGCGCCGCGCCCACTGGTGCGCCCGCGCATGCATGGCCGGCACCGCCTTGTCCGAATACGACAGCTGTAGCCAGCCCGCGCGCACCGGCTGGCAGTCGATGCCGTGCCGGCCGATCAGGTCAAACACCAGATCGGCCGAGCGCGACACCGCATCGATCAGTGGCTCGGCGCGCGCGGCGCCCAGCATGCGCATCAGTTCGTCCGGGTCGTGCTTGAGCGTCGGGTTGACCTGCCCGCCGTTGCGCCCGGAGGCGCCCCAGCCTGGGTCGTTGGCTTCCAGCACCGTCACGCCCGTGCCGCGTTCGGCCAGGTGTAGCGCGGTCGATAGCCCCGTGTAGCCGCCGCCGATGACCAGCACATCGGTGGCGATCGATTCCCGCAGGGCCGGCGTGGGCGGCGCGGCCGGCGCCGTCGCGGCCCACAGCGAGGGCGGCAGCGGCTCGCCGTCGGGCACGATGTCGGGCGACGGCATGGTCATAGCGCCAGGTCTCCCGTGGCCGGCTCGGCCGGCTTGTGCAGCACGCGGCGCAGGAAGTCCTGCGTGCGCGGCTGGCGCGGCGCGCCCAGCACCTGCGCGGCCGGCCCTTCCTCGACGATGGTGCCGCTGTGCAGGAAGCACACCCGGTCGGCCACCTCGCGCGCGAAGCCCATCTCGTGCGTGACGACGATCATCGTCATGCCCTCGCGGGCCAGCGCGCGCATCACCTCCAGTACGTCGCCGACGAGCTCCGGGTCCAGCGCCGAGGTGGGCTCGTCGAACAGCATCGCCTCGGGCTCCATCGCCAGCGCGCGGGCGATCGCCACGCGCTGCTGCTGGCCGCCGGAGAGCTGGGCCGGGTAGGCCTGCGCCTTGGCGGCCAGGCCTACTTTCTCCAGCAGCGCCATGGCCTTGGCGCGCGCTGCATCGGGCCGTTCGCCCTTCACGTAGACCGGGCCTTCCATCACGTTCTCCAGCACGCTGCGGTGCGGGAACAGGTTGAAGCGCTGGAACACCATGCCCATGCGGCTGCGCAGCGTGTGGATGGCCTTGCCGTCGCGGTCCACGCGCTCGCCGAAGGCGCGGATCTCGCCGCCGTCGTACGACTCCAGCCCGTTGATGCAGCGCAGGACGGTCGACTTGCCCGAGCCCGACGGGCCGATCAGGCACACCACCTCGCCCTTGTCCACGTGCAGGCTCACGCCGCGCAGCACGTGGTGCTCGCCAAAGTGCTTCTGCAGCTCGTGGATCTCGATCATCGCTGGCCCCTTCCCGCGCCCATGCGGCGCTCCAGCCGGCGCAGGCCGAACACCAGCGGCAGGCTCATCAGCAGGTACAGCAGCGCCACCAGCGTATAGACCGTCATGTTCTGGAACGTCGACGACGCGATCAGCTGCCCCGCGCGCGTCATCTCCGCCACCGTGATGGTGGACACCAGCGACGAATCCTTGAGCATCATCACCAGCGTATTGCCGTACGGCGGCAGCGCGATGCGGAAGGCCTGCGGCAGGATCACGCGCCGCATGATCAGCGCCCCGCGCATGCCCATCGCCTGCGCCGCCTCGCGCTGGCCCGGGTCCACCGCCTCGATGCCCGCGCGGAAGTTCTCGGCCTGGTAGGCGGAGTACGCAATGCCCAGCCCGATCACGCCCGCCTGGAACGCGGTGAGCTGGATGCCGATGTCCGGCAGCACGAAGTAGATGTAGAACAGCTGCACGATGATCGGCAGCCCGCGGATGATGTTGACGATGGTCGCCCCGGCCGCCGACACGGCCTTGATGGGCGAGAGCCGCATCAGCGCCAGCGCCAGCCCGATCACGCTGGACAGCAGGAACGACAGCACGGTCACCTCGACCGTGACCACCGCCCCCTGCAGCAGGATCGGCAGGAACTCCCGCGCGTGCTCAAGAAATGCCGCTGCACTCATGGCTGCTCACCGCTCCGAGATCAGATGCCCCACTTCTGCACGATGGCCGCCAGCGTGCCGTCGGCCTTGATCTTGGCGATGGCCTTGTTGATGCGGCCGAGCAGTTCGGCGTCGCCCTTGCGCACCACCAGGCACACATCGCCCACGTTCACCGGCTTGTAGCTCGAGACCAGCTTCACGCCCTGGAAGGTGTTCTGGCGGATCTGGTACGCGAGGATCGGCTGGTCGCCCAGGCCCGCCTTGATGCGGCCCAGCGCCAGGTCGCGCGTCATGTCGGCCACCGAGTCGTAGCTGCGCACTTCCTTGAAGATGCCCTTCTTGTTGAGCATGTCGAGGAACACCGTGCCCACCTGCGCGCCCACCACCTCGCCCTTCAGGTCATCGAGCGAGGCGTAGGTCTTGGCGTCGTCGGCCTTGACCAGCAGGCCCTCGCCGTACGAGTACACGGGGTCGGAGAAATCCACCACCTGCGCGCGCGCCGGCGTCTTGAGCATGGCCGCCGAGATGATGTCGATCTTGCTCGACGTCAGCGACGGGATCAGCGCCGCGAACACCGTCTGCTGCACGTTCACGCTGAAGCCGCCCGCCTTGCCCACGGCGGTGACGGTATCGACCATCATCCCCTGGATGGAATTGCTCTTCACGTCCAGGAAGGTGAACGGCACGCCGGTAGCCGTCGCGCCCACGTTGTAGGTGGGGGCACCGCCGCCTTGCGCCCACGCGAGCGAGGCGGAGCCGAGCATGCACAGAACCAGTGCGGCACGGCGCGAAAACGAGACGAAAGACATGAGACACCTCCTGGCAATCGGAAAAGTCGCACCCCGAACGGGACGACGCGGGGACGGGTTCGCGTTCATGCAATGGGCATGCCAATAATCGATCGTATTGGATCGACATATAATCATGGAAAACCACTAATCGACGCATATGAATCGATATGCGATTCTACACGGGTCGATGTTCCGCGGATAAGCCAAGCCGGCGCCACTTCCATGATCCAACCCGACGACGCTCCCAACCTGCTGTTCAACCAGTCGCTGGAGAAAGGGCTGGCCGTGCTGGGCGCCTTCAACGCGCAGCGCCGCACCATGACGATCGCCGAGGTGGCCGCCGTCGCCGGCATCAACAAGAGTTCGGCCCAGCGCATGGTCTATACGCTGGAGCACCTCGGCTACCTGCGCAAGCATCCCAAGACCCGCCGCTATCAGCTGACGCCCGCGGCCATGAAGATCGGCTTCAACTACCTGGCCGCCGACACCCTCATCGACGTGGCCAACCCCTTCCTGGCCGAACTGACCAAGGTGACCACCGAGACCTCCTGTCTCACCGAGCCCGACCAGCGCGAGATGGTCTACGTCGCCCGCTTCGTGAGCGCGCAGTTCGTGCCGGTGCACATGCCGATCGGCAGCCGTATCCCCATGTATTGCACCGCATCGGGCCGCGCCTACCTGTCCGCCCTGCCCGAGCCCGAGGCGCGCGCCATCGTGGAGACGTCCGAGCGCGTCGCCCACACCATGCACACCCGCACCGAAGTCGCCGACATCCTCGCCACGCTGCGCGAGGCGCGCCAGCGCGGCTACGCCATCAATCGCGAAGAGCTGTTCCTCGGCGACATGACCGTCGCCGCGCCCATCGTCGGCGGCAACGGCCGGCCGCTGGGCGCCATCCACCTGGTGGCTCCGACGGGCCGGTGGACGGCGGAAGACATGGAAGCCAAGCTGGGGCCGCCGCTGCTGCAGTGCGCACGGGCGATCAGCACATCGGTGCGGGCACTGGGGTAGCCGGCGCGCGAGGCGCGTCGCCGGCGGGGGCCAAGCCGTATCAACCGCCCTTGCCCTTGAGTCGGGGCCGGACCAACGGCGATCCCCCATCGTCGGGCGTGGCCGCCCGACGGTTTTCCGGAAGCGAGCCGGCTGGCCGGCTCTTCTTGTTGCCTGCGGCGCGGACTACCGCGCCAGCTTGAACACCGCGACGGCCTGCACGAGCTGCTGCGCCTGGCCTTGCAGGCTGCTCGCGGCCGCCGCGCTTTGCTCGACCAGCGCGGCGTTCTGCTGCGTGGCCTCGTCCATCTGGCTGACGGCCTGGCCGACCTGCGAGACGCCGGAGCTCTGCTCCGCGCTGGCCGAGCTGATCTCGGCGACGATGTTGGACACGCGCTGGATCGCGCCCACGATCTGTTCCATCGTCGCGCCGGCCCGGTCGACCAGCGTGGTGCCCTGTTCAACCTGCTCGACGCTGCTCGTGATCAACGCCTTGATTTCCTTGGCGGCCGCGGCACTGCGCTGCGCCAGGCTGCGCACCTCGGCGGCGACCACCGCGAACCCGCGGCCCTGCTCGCCCGCGCGTGCGGCCTCCACCGCGGCGTTCAGCGCAAGAATGTTGGTCTGGAACGCAATGCCGTCGATGACGCCGATGATGTCGGCGATCTTCTTGGAGCCATCGTTGATCCCCTTCATCATGCCGACCACCTGGCTGACCACCTCGCCACCCTCGGCGGCAACGCTGGAGGCCCCCGACGCGAGCTGATTGGCCTGGCGCGCGTTCTCGGCATTGTTGCCCACGGTCGAGCCCAGCTCATCCATCGTCGCCGACGTCTCCTGCAGCGCGCTGGCCTGCTGCTCGGTGCGATGGCTCAGGTCCTGATTGCCCTGCGCGATCTGGGCGCTGGCCGTGGCCACGCTTTCGGCGTTGTTGCGCACGGTGGCCACGATGCCGGACAGCGACGCCTGCATCTCCTTGAGCTTGGCCAGCAGGCTCGTCCTATCGTCTGCGTCGACGGCAATCACGCGGGAAAGGTCGCCCTGCGCCATGGCGCTGACCGCCTGGGCCGCCACCGACGGCTCGCCGCCGAGCTGGCGCAGCAGGTCGCGCAGCATCAGCAGCCCGAGACCCAGCGAGCCGAGCGCGATCAGCGCCGCCGCCGTGATCGAGACCACGCGGGCCAATGCTGCCGCCGCTTCCTGGGCCTGGACCTTGTTCTTGGCGATCCGGTCCTGCGCGCTCTTGAGCTCGGCCAGCGTGCCGAACGTCTTGTCGGCGTTGTCCTTGACCTCGTTCTTGTTGATCTCGCCGCCGCGCTTGATATCACCCGCCTCGACCGCCTCGACCTGGTGCTCCATGCCCTTGCGCATGCGGCCATAGGCCTCGCCCAGGGTCTTGATCGATGCCGCCATGCTCGGGTCGGCCGATGCGTCCAACTCCACCAGCAGTTGGTCGACCTTGTTGAAACGCTCCGTGTTCTGGGCCTTCCAGCCCGAGATGGAAGCCGGATCGCCGATGGCGATCATCCGCAGGATGTTGATATCCACGCGGGTGAGCAGCCCGTCGATCTGGCCGATGATCGACGCGGCACGGTAGTCCTTGTCGTACAGGCTCCGGATGTCCGCCGTTGCGGCGGCCTGGCGCCCGAGCAGGAAGACGGTCAGGCACACGAAGGCAATGATGATCGAGGCGACCAGGGTGGCAAGCTTTCTCTTGACGGTCCAGTTGCGCAAGGGCAATTCTCCAATCGATGGCTTGCACCGGCAAACCTCGAGAAGCGGCTCGGGCGTGCGGGCGCGTGGTGTGAAGGGCAAGGCTCTTCTGAGGGGTAACGGCTTGGGGGCCCCTTTCTTGAGTGACGCGCTAAGGAAGGAACTTGCGGCCGATCAGCTCGATCCGGAGTTCGGATCGCCGCGGTACAAGCGACGCGCGTGCGGAGATTTGGACGCTATTCTCCGCAAAATACGCGGTGATTACATTGCCGGTGCGGAGAATCGCCCGCATAATCTCCGCATGAAACGCGGAGATTGGCTCTACATCTGGCAGGCGCCCGAGTGGCCCGCCCTGCACTACGACCTCGCAGCGCTGGCAGGCCCGCTGACGGAGGTCGCGCGCGCGCAAGGCTTCCTGCTGGGCCGCCTGGCTGACGTCGGCATGGACATGCGCGACCAGGCCAGCCTTGCTGCCCTCACCAACGACGTCCTCAAGACCAGCGAGATCGAAGGCGAACGGCTCGATGCCGAGTCGGTGCGTTCGTCCATCGCCCGTCATCTGGGGGTCGATATCGGCGCATTGGCCCCCGTGGACCGGCACGTGGAAGGCGTGGTCGAGATGGTGTTGGATGCCACGCTTCACTGCGATGCGCCGGTCACGGTCGAACGCCTGTTCGGCTGGCACGCCGCGCTCTTCCCCATCGGCTACAGCGGCTTGTCCCGCTTGCGCGTGGGAGCCTGGCGCGATGATGCCAAGGGCGCGATGCAGGTGATTTCCGGCCCGATGCACCGGCCGCGCGTCCATGTCGAAGCGCCGCCCGCGGACCGGCTGGACGCGGAGGTGGCCCGCTTGATCGACTGGGTCAACGCGCAGACCTCGGACCCGCCCCTCCTCAAGGCCGGTCTGGCGCATCTGTGGTTCGTCACGCTGCATCCCTTCGACGACGGCAACGGCCGCATCGCGCGCGCCCTCGGCGATCTGCTGCTGGCACGGGCGGATGGCAGCCCGCAGCGGTTCTACAGCCTGTCCGCGCAGATCCAGCGCGAGCGGAAGGACTATTACGACATCCTCGAACGGACCCAGAAAGGCACGCTCGACGTGACCGGCTGGCTGGCGTGGTTTCTCGGCGCGCTCCATCGGGCCGTCGGAAGCGCCCAGCATACGCTCGACGCCGTCCTCGCCAAGACGCGCTTCTGGCAACGCTGGGCCACTACGCCGATGAACGCCCGGCAGGTCAAGCTGCTCAACCGCCTGCTCGACGGATTCGAGGGCAAGCTCACCAGCAGCAAATGGGCCGCGATGGCCAAGTGTTCAGCGGATACGGCGCTGCGGGATATCAACGAACTGCTTGCGCTGGGCGTGCTGCGCAAGTCCGATGCGGGCGGGCGCAGCACGTCCTACGAACTGACGGGCTGATCGAAGCACAGCCAGCGTGAACACTCAATCCAGAATGAACGCCCGCGCCGCTGCCTCATCGCCCAGACTCGGCTCACCCATCAGATCCCGCACCGCGTCTTCAATCATCAGCGACATCGTGTTGAGCGCGAGGTCGTTGTCCTCCGTGCCGAACGGCTCCTCGATCTGCGCGGCGATGGCCTCGTGCGCCATGAAGGCATAGGCTACGAACACCGAGAAGACGGGCGTGAAGTTGCCGATGCTCTCCACCAGCCCGAACGGCAGCGCCGCGCAGAAGAAGTAGACGGTGCGGTGGATCATCACCGAGTACGCGAACGGCAGCGGCGTCGACACGATACGCTCGCAGCCGCCGATCACATTCGACAGCGAGCCCAGGTTGCGATCGAACGCGAGCACGGCCCACGCATCGAGCGAGCCTTCGCGCGCGCGTCGCTGCACCCACTCGCCCAGCCACAGCATGAGGGCCGCGGGCCGATAGCGCGACGCCATCACCCGCTCAAACAGCGGCGCCGGCAGCCGGGCCGAGAGATCGTCGCGCGGATCGGTCCGGCGCAACTGATGGCGCAGCGCATGCGGCAAGGCACCGAGCACCTGCACGAACTCGCGCACATCCGCCGCCGCCAGCGTCTCGCGCGGCAGCGTCAGCGCCTGGCGCATCATCGAGCGCGCATCGTTGAGCAACTGGCCCCAGAGCTTGCGCGCCTCCCAGTAGCGGTCGTAGCTCGCGTTATTGCGGAACCCCAGGAACACCGCCAGCGCGATGCCGATGAGCGAGAACGGCGTCGTGCTCAGGTTGACCGTGATGGGCAGCCAATGCACATGCACGGCCATCGCCATCAGCGAGATGCAGAAGATCAGGAACAGGCGCGGCAACAACTGCGGGAGCACCGAGCCCCGCCACGCGAGCAGCATGCGGAACCAGTGCAGGTGCGGGCGGACGACCATGGCGTGAGGGAGGGGGCCGGAGGTCGGGCCATTATGGCAGAGGGGGCGGCGGGCCCAGCCGCGCGGCCTGCCCGGGCGGCACTACTGCGCGGCGGACTTCGCCCGCTGGCCCTGAACGAAGCGCAGCTCGTTCTGCGCCCGCGTGTCGTTGGCATCGAGTTCCAGGCATTTGCGATACAGCGCCTCGGCCTCGTCCAGCTGGTTCAGCTCGACATGGACATAGGCCTGCCCGCGCCACGCCCGCGCAAGCTCGGTGTTCTTCCGCTCCGGCGGCGAGAACTCGCGCGCCTGCGCTTCGGCGGCCCGGAAGGTCTGCATCGCCATCGGCCAATCCTTCTCGCGCTGATAGATGCCGCCGAGTTCCGTGAGGAACTGCGCATTGTGCGGCGACAGCGCCATCGCCCGCTGCAGCGCGGCCTTGGCCTCGTCCAGGCGGCGCATCTCCACCAGGACGTAGCCCTTCAGGTAGTACGCATAGGCCCAGTTGCCCGACACCACTTTCGCGGCGATCTTGGCATTGGCCGCCTCCAGCGTGTAGAGCAGCGCTTCCGGGCGGGAGCGCGCGCTGTACATCCTGGCCTTCTCGTCGTGATAGGCGTCCTCATAGATGGCGGCGGCCTTGTCGAAATCGTCGGCGGCTTCGGCTTGCCGGCCCGACCTGGCCAGCTGGATCCCCTCCTTCAGCAACCGGTCTACGTTGGCTTCGCGTTCGGAAGGTTGGCCTGTCGCCTGTGCCCAGCAGGACAGCGAGGCGGCCAGCAGCGCCACGGCAAGAAGTTTTCGGAGGATCTGCATGTCTTGTCTGGTTTCGTATCTGAACTGCAATTGCCGAATCGGCTGGTTAGCGCCATCGCACGTCATTCGGGCGGCAAGGCCCGATGGCCGGGAGGTGACACACGTCGTCACCCGTCACGGCTGGGCGCCTGTGATGTCGATCGCCCACAGGCCGTGGCCGGCAAAGGCGCGGGCTGCGGTTTAGCCGCGGCCTTGCCCTGCGCATTTCGGAACCCGCCCCCGGGTTGCGATTGCGGCGTCCCCATGGGGCATCGCCGCTTCTATTTGTTTATCAGCGAATCGTAAGAGTAAAGCGGCAGCGTTGGATACCCCTCGACCCCACTTTTTGGATGCGTCGATGCCTGGCAAAGGCACCGGCGTCTTTCAAAACGGCTTCTGCGTTGCCATCGGATAAGCACACGAGAAATCCGCGATTCATGCGCGGCGAGTGCCGGGATATGCTCGGCGTGACCCGCACCGGCCGCCCTGCCTCAGTACGCCGAGTCGTGCGATGCTCCGCTTGAGCTCACCGTTGCACACACCAACACCAGCCCGAGACCCGCCCATGACACAGCCCACCCCCGCCTAGACGACGCTTCGGCAGCTGTCGCCCAAGGAGCTGGCGAAGGCCGGGGTACGGCAGGAGACGATTCGGCTCTCGGTGGGGATCGAGCATATCGATGATCTCGTTGCCGATCTGGATCAGGCGCTGGCGCAAGCCTGAAGGCGGCACGGCCGAGTCTCCATGCGCTCATGCTAAGCGGGTTTTATACCTGGCGTTATCCAGTTTTAATAACTCCGGGTTGATCCGGTCTCCCGCACTGCCGCATTTGTGCCTATGCTGCGATCAGCACGCAGAAAAACGCGGCATAGCGGACCAGCTGATCACAGGGGGATCACCGCCATGGCAAAGCGACACGACGACAACGTCCTGCAAGGCCTGTTCGAACTCGCACGTGTGCTGCACTGGTGGCTGGGGCCCGCATTGGCCGTCATTGCCTACGGCGCCCTCCATCACTACGCCAGCATTCCCGCGCCCACCCAGGCCATTCCCGGCCAGCTGGGCCAACTCGGCGACATGGCCGTCGGTGAACTGTTCAAGACCCTGGCCACGGTCGGCCAATACCTCGTGCCGCTCGCCTTGCTCGTCGGTACAGCCGCCGCCTACTTCGCCGAGCGCAAGCGCGAGCAAGTGGCGCACCGCATGGCCCAGAGCAAACACGCCGCCGTCCTGCGCCAGATGTCCTGGCGCGAGTTCGAAGGGCTGATCGGTCAGGCCTTCCGCGTGCACGGCTACACCGTGACCGAAACCCCCGAAGGCGGCGCGGATGGCGGCATCGACCTGCAACTGCGCAAAGGCCGCGATCTCTTTCTCGTGCAGTGCAAGCAGTGGCAGGCGTACAAGGTGTCCGTCGACGCGGTGCGCGAACTCCACGGCGCGATGTCCGCCCAGGGCGCGGCCGGCGGTTTCGTGGTGACCTCCGGCGTGTTCACCGCAGACGCCAGGGCCTTTGCCAAAGGCAAGCACATCGCCCTCGTCGACGGCGCCACGCTGACCACGCTGATCAAGCAGGCCCAAGCGGCAGCGCTCGCCAGGAAGACCATGCCCGGCCCCGGCGTGCGACGGAGTTCGTCCACCGAACGCCCCCACTGCCCCCGCTGCGGCAACGTCATGGTGCGCCGGACGGCCAAGCAAGGTGCCAAGATGGGTAGTCACTTCTGGGGGTGTGTTACGTATCCGGAGTGTCGGGGTACGCGGGGGCTTTGACGCGCAAAGGCCGGCTTGCTGCGCGCCACTTGTCGGCATCCCCGCTTGCTCTGGGGATGCCTCCCTCCGTTGCGGTTGGCCTTCGCCCTACCGCGCTATCGATCGACAGCGGTCAGCACTTCCCACGTCTGCGGATTGATGTCGCAGCCCTCCAGCGTCATCAACACGAACGCCCCGATGGCATCGACAAAGCCCGCCAGAAACTCAGGCGGCTGTGATGCGGTTGCAAAGACCATCTCCCAGCGCAATGACTCCGGCTGGTATTGCTGATGGGTGTGCAGGTCGGATTGCGCGCGGCGCAGGAAGTCGCGTGCGGTGAGTGCGCCGGTCAGGTAGATGTGGCGCTTGGAGGTCATTGGGGGCCTCCGGTGCGGTGGGGAGTGCGGGGGTGCGGTAGGAATGGGTATGACGCGGGGCGATGCGCGCACTGCTTGCTGGAGGTCACCGGTTCATTACACATCACCTCGTGGCGCCGGCCAATTTTGAAAAATGGGTTTCCACAAAAATATTAGGTTGGTTAGCGTAAAGACGAAATGATTGCGCTATTTGAGAATGAGATCAGCATGTTTGTGTGACAAATTGATTCATTTTCGCTTTGGTCTTCACGTTTTCGTGGGCGGTGACCGCGCCAAAGAATGATGGGGATAGGATAAAAATGGCGAATATTTGTTAAAACATTGGCTTCGCTTATTTCGCCAAAATTTCTAGCAGAAGTCGATCAACAATTGAGCGAACTTTTATGAAAACAGGTTCCGTAAGCAGTGGCTATACCGGTTATGCGTATAGCAGTGATGAAGAGACGTCATCGTATAATGCCGAAAGTTTTCAGTCTTCCAGCCCAGGGCGACGGGCATCCGAATGGTTGTCGCAACTTTCCTTGTCTCCCCCTCGGGCGCACAATCTGCCACCGCGTATTAGTGCCCCGAAGTCACCTGAATGGGGTGAATCTTCATCGCGTCTGACATTCTCCGCGAGTACCAGGCACTCCAGTGTTGGCGGGCGGGGTGAACCCAAAAAAACAGGTCGCAACGCGGACATGAAACGGAGCGACGACGCGAATAAGGGCGCCGAACATTTGTACGCTAAATATAAGGGCGCCCCCTTGCCGGAAGAAACCGTGGAGGGCCTGACGGAGGGCTATTTGGCTCGCGATGGAAGCCCTACTACGGGGCGGATGACGATCGATGCCTATAATGGCATGGCCGAAGACGGGCATAAACCGTTCAAAGACAAGACGCCTCGCATGAGCTGGAGGTAAGCGAAGCGGTTTTTAGTACTACAGCCGTAGATCATGATGGTGGTGCGCATCCACACGCACGGTAGTGGCACTGCTGGGCGCGCCATTGGTGAGCCCGCCGCCATCTGGACCATGCCGGCACCGCTCGATCGACTGTTTTGCCCGCCAAGCGAGCCGGCACCGCAGGCGCTGGATCTCTTGCGGGCTCAATGCGATCAAGCCTGCCGGTGTTTTTTTGCCCTGCCCATAGCACCACCAGGGCTGCATGTGACACCAATGCCAGCGTGATGTGACGGTGCCAGCCTTGCCGGCACCTGACCTCGTACTGGTCCCGGCCGCAATCGCCTTTGGCCGCCTCGAAGCCGGTCTCGATCTTCCAGCACTGGCCGTGTCGCCCGGCGACGCGGGACATGCGCCACGTAAGAGGCAGCCTCGAGTTGCCTGCCGGGAAGAGTGCCTCGAGATAAGACCGTCGACGCAACGCCTCGTCTGAATGCGCCTTGGGAAAGCAAGTCAGGTCTGGCGGCGCGTTCCTTATCAGTGGAATAGTGTCGATGTAAGGCTGCGCTGGATCAAGGACCAGTTCGGCAGGTGCAATTCGCTCCCTTCGTCTCCGAATTGCGCAAGCGATTCGATGACCTGCTGGTCAACCCCAAGCGAGTTCGCACTGGATTTTCACTCCAGCAATGGGCATCACTTGTCGATCAGGATCAGTTCACGCGCTGGTATTACCCGGCCGGCGTGACCGTTTGGCAGACTGGAGAAACCTTCCGGGTCATCACCTTCATCCAGCTGAACGATGTGCGCCCAGAGAAACGCGAGGCTCTTGTCGCGGTTGCTGAAGTGTTGCGAAAGGCGAGTGGCGTGAAAATTCCGATGAAAGACGAGCAATCGTTCGTGATATTGCGCCGCCGCAAGGACCTCACCAAAGATCGCGCGCTTGAGGAACTCGTTTCTCAGATGTAGGTCCACAAATTAGCTGATTGGCCCATCCATACAAATCAAAGGCTTGCGCAATTTTTTTGTGACCGGGATTCCAAGAAATTTCCGAAAAGATGGAAATTTCCTATCGACGTCACACAATAGATGACATGGCGCCTTTGATAGGCCCTAAGTCTTCATCGACTGACTTCCGGATGTGGGTGTTTGCATGGGCAGCAAGTCTTCTACGCTTGCTTAATAGCGCTCCGGCGGGCAGCGGCATACTCACCCTGACGTCTGGAGTGAGTCATGAGACCTGCCCGTTTGTGCGCCGCGTGCGGCTGCCTCTTCCTCGCACGCCCTCAAGTGCCGAAGCAACGATATTGCTCGGCCTCCTCGTGCCAGCGGGAGCGCCGACGGCGATGGCAGAAGCAGCATCTCCGGACGGACACCGACTACCGGGACAACCAGGCGCGAGCTCGAGCCAGGTGGATACAACGTCACCGTGGCTATTGGCGCAGCTATCGCGAAACCCATCCGGCCTATGCGGCGCGCAATCGGGTTCTGCAACGGGCAAGGAACGATCGGCGACGAGCGATTGCAAAGATGTACGCGTCAGCTCCGAAAACGCCTCTGCCTTCAGGCACTTATATGCTCCAGCGTGCGGCCGAAGATGGGATTGCAAAGATGGACGTCTGGAGGGTGCAGATCGTAACGCTGCCGCCGCCTCGCGCACCATCAAGAGCTGATTGCAAAGAGATGATGTGAGGCAGGGTCTGCGGCCACCTGCTAACGTGATCTTGTGCGCAGCCCCGGGGAGCAAACCATGCTCCCGACGCGGAAGAGCGGCGCCACTCGTTAGCCGGTGCACCGCCATGGCAATCGATCAGTTCATCAGCGCCACGCCGATCGCGCCTTCCGCGCTTCGGGCTGCTGAATACGTGCGCATGTCGACCGAGCACCAGCAGTACTCGACCCAGAACCAATGCGACAAGATCCGCGAGTACGCCTCTTCACGAGGTATTGAGGTTGTTCGCACCTATGCCGATGAAGGCAAAAGCGGCCTGCGGATCGACGGACGGGAGGCGCTGCAAAGCCTCATCCGCGATGTCACAACTGGTCGCCCGGACTTCCAGGCGATCCTCGTCTATGACGTCAGCCGTTGGGGACGCTTCCAGGACGCAGACGAGAGCGCGTACTACGAGTACATCTGCCGGCGCGCGGGTATCCAGGTCATCTATTGCGCGGAACAGTTCGATAACGATGGCTCTCCTGTCTCGACGATCGTCAAAGGCGTCAAGCGCGCCATGGCGGGCGAATACAGCCGCGAACTCTCTGCAAAGGTGTTTGCTGGACAGTGCCGCCTGATCGAACTGGGCTTCCGACAAGGTGGTCCCGCCGGCTTTGGTCTGCGCCGTTTGCTGGTCGATGAGCACGGTCTGATGAAGGCAGAACTCTGCCGCGGTCAACGCAAGAGTCTGCAGACCGATCGCGTCGTCCTGGTGCCGGGTCCTGAGAGCGAGGTGCGCATTGTCAATCTGGTCTACAACTGGTTCATCGATGAGTCCATGAACGAGTTCGACATCGCCGCGCGACTGAACACCATGCACGTGCGTACGGACTTGGACCGCGACTGGACTCGCGCAACCGTTAGGGAGGTGCTCACCAACGAAAAATACATCGGCAACAACATCTACAACCGCGTGTCATACAAGCTGAAGCGTGCCCGCGTCGTAAACGCTCCTGACATGTGGATCCGCAAGGACGGCGCCTTTGAGCCAATCGTGGCGCCGGACGTGTTCTACACCGCCCAGGGCATCATGCGGGCCCGCGCCAGGCGGTACAGCAGCGAGGAACTGATTGAGCGACTGCGCAATCTTTATCGGAACCGCGGCTTCCTGTCCGGCCTCATCATCGACGAGACGGAGGGCATGCCATCTTCCGCAGCCTATGTGTATCGCTTCGGGAGCCTGATACGAGCCTACCAAGCGGTGGGCTTTACGCCTGATCGCGACTATCGGTATTTGGAGATCAACCGCTTCCTGCGGCAACTGCATCCAAAGATCGTCACTCAGACAGAGCAAGCCATTGCCGATCTAGGTGGCATGGTCCTCCGAGACCCTGCGACCGACATCCTGGACGTCAACCGGGAGTTCACTGTATCGATCGTTCTATCGCGCTGCCAGCCGAGAACGAATGGCGGCTATCACTGGAAGGTGCGGTTCGACACGAGCCTCCTGCCGGACGTCACCGTGGCGATTCGTCTGGACAAGGCAAATGAAGCGCCATTGGACTACTACCTGTTGCCACGCCTCGACTTCGCTCGCCCCGGCATCCGACTAGCCGAGCGCAACGCCATTGAGTACGAAAGCTATCGCTTCGACACGCTGGACTATCTGTATCGCATGGCCGAACGCGCGAAACTGAGAAGAGCAGCATGAACACGCAACCGCAACCTGGCGAGATCAGGATGATTCCGATCGATCGTATCGACGTGATCAATCCACGCGAACGGAACAGCAAGGTCTTTGACGAGATCGTTGGGAACATCAAAGCCATTGGTCTCAAGAAGCCCATCACCGTCACGCCGAGGGCTGCTGCAGATGGCAGCGAGAAGTTTCTTCTCGTCTGCGGTGAGGGACGGCTCAAGGCATTTCGCTCGCTAGGGGAGGCGACGATTCCTGCGATGGTGGTCCATGTCAGCGACGAGGACGCGTTCATCATGAGCCTGGCCGAGAATATCGCGCGACGCCAGTGTCGCCCTCTTGAGTTGCTGGCGGGAATTCGGCAGTTGCGTGATAGCGGGTACACGCCCAAAAAAATCGCAGAGAAGACCGGCTTAACAACAGCCTATGTTCAGGGAGTCCTGACATTACTTCAGCATGGGGAAGAGCGCCTGCTGATTGCCGTTGAGAAAGGAACGATTCCTCTTACAGCAGCGCTCGCCATCGTTGGGGCCGGTGACGACGACAAGGCAATCCAAGCAGCGCTGCAGGAGGCATACGAATCAGGAAAGCTACGCGGCAAGCAGCTGATGAACGCGCGACGTGTTATCGAGCGACGCCAAACGCTGGGCAGATCCGCATCGCGCTACATGATTGGCAGGCGCGACGACGTGACCACCTCAAGTCTTGTTCGGACGTATGAGAGCGAGGTGGAGCGACAGAAAGCGATGGTCCGCAAGGCGGAGTTCACACAGCAGCGCCTTTTGTTTGTTGTTGGAGCGGCCCCACGTATCTGAGGACACAAGGACACTCTTAAAATAAGGGATAGTCTTGTGCCTATCAGTAAGCCTAGTCATTACGTGGAATCCATCGAAGTTCTGACCGAGCCGGAGCGCCGTCGTCGGCGCACGGCACAGGAAAAAATCGCCATCGTGCAGGAAACGCTGGCACCGGGCGCATCGGTGTCTGCCGTTGCGCGGCGGCACGGCGTGAACCCGAACCAGGTGTTCGGCTGGCGCAAGCAATACCAGGAAGGCAGCCTGGCGGCAGTGCAAGCGGGCGAAACCGTTGTGCCTGCATCGGAGCTGGCCGCAGCCATCAAGGAAATCAAGGAACTGCAGCGGCTACTCGGAAAGAAAACGATGGAAGTCGAAATCCTGAAAGAAGCCGTCGAGTGGGGTCGGTCAAAAAACCTGATTGCGCGCTCGCCCTTGTTGCCGGGGGACGACCATTGAAAACGGTCTGCGAAGTTCTCGGCGTGGCGCGCTCTGGCGTGGCGGTGAAGCAGGTTCGCTCGTCCGGTTGGCAAGATGGTCGCCGTGCCAAGCTGACCGACGACACGGAACTGGTCGAGGAAATCCTGGCCCATGTGGCGCACTTGCCGACCTACGGCTACCGGCGCATCTGGGCGCTGCTGCGACGCAGTCGTGAGATAGTCGGCGCGCCGTGCATCAACCACAAGCGCGTCTATCGGGTCATGCGCGAGCATCAGTTGCTGCTGAGCCGTCCTGGCGTGCGTCGAGACAAGCGGCGACACGACGGTCGGGTAGCCGTGGACCGGAGCAATGCTCGTTGGTGCTCGGATGGCTTCGAATTCCGTTGCGACGATGGCACGCCGCTGCGCGTAACGTTCGCGTTGGACTGCTGCGACCGAGAAGCGATTAGCTGGGCGGCAACCACAGGCGGACATAGCGGTGACGTAGTGCGTGACGTGATGCTGGCTGCGGTGGAACAGCGTTTCGGCACCACGCAGGCTACTCAGCCCATCGAATGGCTGACGGACAATGGCTCGGCCTACATCGACCACCGCACGCGCCGCTTTGCGCGCGAGCTGGGCCTGGAGCCACTGACCACGCCCGTGCGTTCGCCGCAGAGCAATGGCATGGCCGAATCATTCGTGAAGACCATGAAGCACAATTACGTCGCCTATATGGACAAGCCCGATGCGCCAACGGCGCTCTCGCGTCTGGCTGTTGCGTTTGAGCATTACAACGAGCGTCACCCGCACAAAGCCCTGAAATACCGCTCGCCTCGCGAGTTCAGGCGTGCTGCCGCGTCATCAACCTAACGGTGTTCGCGTGTCCTGAGTTACAGGGGCAACTCCAGTTGTTGGTGCTCTCCGACAGCTGTTCGGAGACGAGAACTTCGTGAATCTGCTGCGAGCGGAATCACTGACAACACTACCGAAATACCTTGCCGAGCGCGTCTGGCCTACCGGGAGCTCACCATGACAAGCGTCACTCTAGGCTTTGTGCCTGAGCCGCTTGCCATTCCCTTGCCGCGCATTCTTCCCTCCCGCAGAACTCCGGCGGGCCTGACCAGCACACGAAAGTTCAAGCAGATTCTCTCGTCCATCAGTGAAGTGGGCTTGATTGAGCCGTTGACCGTAACGGCGGTGGACCAGCAGTCGGGCAACCACATCCTGTTGGACGGCCACATTCGACTTCTCGCGCTACGCGATTTGGGCCACGACAACGCTTCCTGCTTGGTTGCCACTGATGACGAGGCATACACCTACAACAATCGCATCAACCGACTGTCGACGATTCAAGAGCATTTCATGATCCGACGTGCCATTGAGCGTGGCGTCTCGCTGGAGCGTCTCGCCAAGGCCCTTTCCGTCGATACCACTCAGATCGTGAAGAAGATGAACCTTCTAGAAGGCATCTGCCCTGAGGCGGTGGATCTACTGCGCGACCGGCAGTTTTCACCGGAGCTAGTGCGAGCGCTTCGAAAAATGAAACCGACACGCCAAGTTGAGTGCGTGGAGTTGATGATTGCCGCGAACAACGTCACCGTCGCCTATGCGGAAGCGCTTCTGGTTGCTACGCCAGCGGCTCGCCTCGTCGACGGAAAGAAGCCGGCCAAGCTAACTGGGGTGACGCATGAGCAGATGGCTAAGATGGAACGGGAGATGAGCAACCTGCAAGAACAGTACAAGATCGTTGAACAGACCTACGGCCAAGATGTGCTGAATCTCGTTCTGGCCAAGGGATACCTCGTGAAGCTCCTGGAGTGCGAACCAGTTCTGACGTACTTGCGCCAGCATCAACCCGACCTAGTGCCAGAGTTCGAGTCAATTCGTGATGTTGTCTCCCTGGAGCAATAGCGCGCTACTCAGGAGAGATAGTGACACGGAAAGTGATAAACGTACCGTTGATTGAAGGGGCACCGCTTTTACGGTGAGTACTTCAGCAGCCTGATAAGCCTCTCAACTTATCGGTCCGTTTCCCACAAGTTATGCGCCTATCTACAAAGTCTGTAGGGAGAGGGCAAGAGGTGACTTCAGGGTCGGTCGGCGCCGTTTTGTCTAAGTTGCTGTCTTAAGCATGAAGGTCTTGATAGCGGCTTGGTTCTTCAATGCAATTTGCTGCGCCTCAGGTTTGGCTGAGCCATCCAGGTCCAGTCGGAGATGCCGCAGAGCGTAAAAGAGGAAGGCCTGACGGCATTGGAATTCGACCTGTCCATTCTCCATGCCAAAGTCTAGCTCGATAGCGCGCTTGTGCGAGTCGGATAGCTTTGGATGCGGGATCAGTACGACGGGCACGATGGTGTGCCACTCTTTGTCAGCATCCGACTTGACCGCAGCTGTGTCGAATCCGTGAACTTCGAGCATGCGTGCAATCACGAAGTCGCGGAACTCTTTGCGAGTATGGCAATACGCTCGAGCGTGCCAGCGAAACCCGTCGTGGGCCAGGGCATGAGGAGTCAACACGCGGGCCGAGGGCTGAGGGCTTGTCATCGACTGGTACAGCACTCGGATGGCCCTACCCTCCCGTATCGCTCGGAGGAGGGCAACCAAAACTTCCACTCGAAATGTTCTGCCGGGGCTCGGAACGGTTGCCACAGGGGGCGCCCACGCGAGGAAGCTGCTCTGCTCGGCGCCCAGCTCAGAGCACTTTGCCAATAATTCGTTCAGATAGCGCCCAGCGTCGCTTGCTGGGAAGAGTGGCGTGAACGACTGAGGAGCGACGTAGACTCTAGAGCTTCGGTCGTACTCTAGATTGCCTGGAGCTAGCTCCGAGTACCTGGCAATGTCCAAGGACGCCTGGGGCACAGAAATGCCAAAGAATGCAGTGAGGTCACCTCGGTTGAGGCGGCCGTCCCATCGGAGCCGGAAGTCGATGAACTCAAGGCGACGGTCTTGGCCCCAGCGACCGGACGAGCGGCCCAAGCGCTGCTGTGGGGCGATGGGTAGGAGGCTCTGGCGTTCCGTCATTGATTGATTGTCTCATTAATATAAAAACTAGACCAGTATAAAAAGTAGACGTACACTTGATGCCAACAATAATCGGTCCAAAGAGGTCCGTATGTGGCGTGGCAGTTGCAGACAGGCACTAGTGAGGGCGCAATGAAAGCGCTGCGCGGTGCAGCCGCCCTCCGCAACCTGCGCGAGCAGCCGTTGTGGCGCTTGCTGGCCGCTACGAAGGCGCCGGCGGTGATTGCCATGCTGCAGTCTCTGTTTGCAGAGACCGAGAAGGCACTCCCGAGCTCGGTCCTGCATGAGAGGCTGGCCCGCGACCTTGACTCGCTGCGCTCATCAGGAGAAGACCTTCCGCAGACGCCACAGGCCTATGTCGCCGAATGGCTGAATCAAGGCTGGCTCACGCGCAGATTCCCCGCTGGGGCTCCGGAGGAAGAGTACGAGCTCTCAGCTGACACGCTGACTGCGCTTCGCTTCGTCACGGGACTGCTCAAGCCTCGAACTACCGCCACCGAGAGTCGGCTGTCGGTTGTCATCCATCAACTGTCGCGGCTTGCAGACGAGACGAACAGCAGCCCGTCGGCGCGCTTGGCCGCGCTGCACGCGGAGCGCGACCGAATCGACAGGGCGATTGCGGAGGTGCAGCGGGGTGGGGTGAAGACGCTGCCCAACGACCGCGCGATCGAGCGCGCCCGAGAAGTCATCGCGCTGGCGCAAGAACTTGCATCTGACTTCAGGAGCGTGCGCGACGAATTCGAGCGGCTCAACCGTGGACTGCGCCAGAGCCTCATGGAGAACGAGGGCAGCCGTGGAGACGTTCTTGAGCAGTTGTTCGCCGGTGTCGACCTCATCGGCGAGAGCGATGCTGGACGTACGTTCAACGCCTTCTGGCGCTTGCTCACGGACAGCGAGCAGGCAGCCACCCTGCGCGAGTCGCTGGACGACGTGACGAGCCGGCCATTTGCGCGCGAGTTAGAGTCGTACGAGCGCAAGTTCCTGCTGGGCTTGACGGGAGCTCTTTTGAACGAAGGGCGAGGCGTGCATGACGTGCTCCAGCATTTCGCGCGCAGCCTAAAGAGTTTCGTGCAGAGCAGGGAGTTCCTCGAGCACCGACGCCTGCATGGCTTGCTCAAGGAGGCGACACAGGCGGCGCTAGCAGCCAAGAACATGGTTCGCCCGAACGAGCAGGTGAATTTTGAGCTGATGCAGTCTAGCAGCCGCATTCGTTCGGTGTCGCAGTGGGTGCTGTATGACCCGACGCAGCGGGTCACCGACTCTTCGATGCTGGACGCAGAGCCTTCTGAGCTTGACCTCGAAACCGTCAGCGAACTCGTTCGGCAATCGGAAATCGACTTCCGCACTTTAAAGCAGCATGTGCGCTCGGTTCTCGAGCGTCAGTCCCAAGCCACCATCGGGCAGGTGTTGGCGGAGTTCCCCGCCGAACAAGGACTTGGCAGTGTCGTCGGCTACGTCGCACTGGGCGCCAAGCACGGCGAAGTCACCGAAGGTTCCGAAGTTGTCGAATGGCAGGGCGAGGACGCCGAGCAGCGCCGCGCCAAGGTGCCTGCCATCTATTTCATGAGGGAGCGCTATCTTGAACTCGTGGACTGATGAGGCCGATGCGGCTGGAAACGGCGCTACTTCCAGCCACACCGCCGCTGTCGTTGAGGAACGCAAAGAAGAGGCAATCTTCCTTGGCGATACCGGCTCGCTGCCTATCGACACGCGCCGGGTCTTGGTGCAGCTGCTGCTCGGCCCTTCGGTAGACGCACGGCGCCAAACGAAGCTGTGGCCGGTGCTGCTGCGCGATGAAACGGTCATCCGCTCGCGGATGCACGAGCTGTTCCTTGAGGTGGTCATCGATCACGAGCAGCAGGTAGCCTTCACCCGCCAGGTGACGTCGGAGGAACTCGAAGTTCCCATCCTTCTGCGCAAGGCCTCATTGACCTTCCTAGAAACGGCTCTGCTTCTTTTCCTGCGTCAGCGGTTGACGCAGGCCGATGCCCAAGGGGAGCGCGCAGTGGTGTCACTGTCGGACATGCAGGAGCACCTGGGTGTGTTCGAACGCGACAACAACCCTGACCACGCCAAGTTCGGCCGCCAGGTAGTCAACGCGGTAGACAAGGCGAAGAAGCTGAGCCTGCTTCAGCGCATCCGCAGCTCAGAAGAGCGCTACGAAGTCGCACCGACACTGAAGCTGTTGTTCTCGGCCGAGGAGATTCAGCAGCTCTCCCGAACCTATGGACAGCTGGCACAGGTGCCCCAGCCAACAGGCGAGCCGGACGACTCGGTTGCGGTCGACGTGGCTGGCGATAGTGCGGATGAAGACGAGGAGGGTCTGTGAATACCGCTGAACTGACATTGCCGCTTGATGGCGCGAACGACCAGTTCCGTCTGACACGAATCCAGACCTTCAACTGGGGGACGTTCTCCAACGTCTTCGACTTTCCCATCCCGGCGCAAGGCTACCTCTTTGTCGGCCCCTCTGGGTCGGGCAAGTCGACGGTACTGGACGCGCATGCGGCCTTGATGACGCCACCAAAGTGGGTGGACTTCAACGTCGCCGCACGGGAAGCCGAGCGGCATGGCCGCGACCGCAACATCATGACGTACCTGCGCGGCGCTTGGGCTCAGCAGACCGGTGACGGTGGCGAGTACGTTTCGCAGTACCTGCGCAGCGGCACGACCTGGTCAGCCATCGCAGAAACGTACCGCAACGAGCAGGGGCGCGTCGTCGTCCTCGGGCAGGTTCTGTGGGTCAAAGGGAATTCGACCGCGCCAGCAGATGCAAAGCGGGTATTCCTCACGCTCGAGCGTGAGTTCGATGTCCAGGAACTGGAGTTCTTCGCGAAAAACGAGTTCGACACGCGTCGCTTCAAGCACGACTTGCTGGATGCGAAGGTTCATACAGAGTTCAGCGCCTACCAGGAACGGTTTCGTCGTCTGCTGGGCATCGACAACGAGCGCGCGCTTCGTTTGCTGCATAAGACACAGTCGGCGAAGAACCTGGGTGACCTCAACGTTTTCTTGCGCGACTTCATGCTCGACGAGCCCGAGGTTTTCGGCATCGCTACTAGCCTCGTCAACGAGTTCGGCGAGCTCAACGAGGCACACCAAGAGGTGGTGGCTGCTCGCAGACAGATTCAGACGCTCAACCCCGCCCGCGATGAGCATATGGAGCTTGACCGCGACAACGACAAACGCAATGGGCTACTGGCCATCCAGACTGCCATCGACCAGTACCGCGAGCATCGGCGCAAGTTGCTTGTCGATGAACGAATTGCAGAGTTGGAGGTGGACAAGGAAGGCTCAAGGCAGGAAGCCTTGCGCCTGGCGCAGATTGCGGACGATGAGTTCGTCAAGCTGACGGACTTGCAGCGTCAGAAGCTCAACCTAGGTGCGGATGTTCTCGACCGGCTTGATGACGAAATCAAGGCAGCGGAAGCAGAGAAGCCGGTTCGGATGGCCAAGCGCGACCAGGCCGCAGCCGCGTGCAAGATCATGGGGTGGGCGGTGCCTGACAGCGTCGTGTGGTTTGTTCAGCGTGTGGACGCGGCCAGGCAACGCATGCTGAAGGCGCGGGACTTGAAGAAGGAGGTCGAGGACCGCAAGGACCAGCTCAAGACCGACCATAGGCTGGCCAGTGAAGAGTTCACCAAGACAGTGGCCGAAGTCAAAGCCCTCGAACGCCAGAAGTCGAACTTGCCGGCACGGCTTGTGGACCTGAGGGAACGCATGGCCCGCGACCTTTCAATCCCGGAGGAGAAGCTTCCGTTTGTCGGTGAATTGGTCGAAGTACGGTCTGACGCCGCCGAATGGCGCGGAGCCATCGAGCGTGTTCTGGGCGGGTTCGCGCGCTCCATCCTGGTTGACGATAAGCACTACCCGGCGGTTTCGGAGTACCTGAACGAGCGGAATATCGGCGAGCGCCTGGTGTACTTCCGGACCATCCAACAGTCCTCGGGACGCACGCCGGGGCCGAACTCGCTGGTCCGCAAGCTGAACCTGGCGAGTGGAAGCTTTGGCGACTGGGTGAGAGAGGAACTGAAGCAATCATTCGACTTCGAGTGCGCTGACACGTTGCAGGCGTTTCGCAACGCCCCTCGTGCTGTCACTCGTGAGGGCTCGGTCAAACACAACACGATGCGACATGAGAAGAACGACCGTCACTCCGTCAACGATCGCAGTCAGTGGGTGCTGGGCTTCGACAACAAGGAAAAGTTGGCCCTCTACAAGGGCAAAGCGGCAGAGGTTGGTAGACGCATCTCCGAACTGCAGGCGGCGCTCGACAAGATTGGAGAGGAAGAAGACTTCCAACAGGAACAGCTGTTGCACTGCCAGAACCTGTCGAATCTGACCTGGAACGATGTCGACGTTGCCTCCCTGTTGACTCGCATTGACGACTTGAAGGCACGGCTGAAGGCGGAGCGGGAGGCGCGGCCCGACCTTGCCGTCCTAAACGACCGTATCAAGACGCAGGAAGGTGTCCACTCGACGGCTGTCAGCAAGAAGAACGACGAAGACGCCACGGGTCGAGGCATCGCCAAGGAAATCGATCAGTTGAACGGCAAGCTCGCCGAACTCGCGCGCCTGTGGCCCGGTTGTGACCGGCCACCGGCGTTCGCAGAGAACATTTCCTCCCGATATGTCGCTACGGGTAAGGAAGTCACCCTTGAAAACCTCGACCAGGTGACCAGCATGGTCGAGCGCGCACTTAACACGGAGCTGCGTGCGCTCGACAACCGACTGACTGAGCTGAAGAGCTCCATCGTGCAGCGCTTTGCTGACTTCAATCGGCTGTGGCCTGCGGTCGCTGGTGGGCTGGATGCCACGCTCGCCAGCGCCGAGGACTATCTGGCCAAGCTCAAGCGTCTGGAGGACGACAACCTCCCTGCGTACGAGGACAGGTTCTTCGCGTTGCTTCGCGAGCAGAGTGACCAGAACCTCATGCTGCTGGCGACCAAGCTTGACGAGGAGCGGTCGGCCATTCGGGCTCGGATGGAGCTTGTCAACGAGAGCCTGCGGACCGCGCCCTTCAACCCGGGCACGCATCTGGTCATCGACACGACCGATAAGTCGCTCGAAGACGTCCGGCTCTTCCGCGCGAGCTTGAGGGAATCGCTCAGCCACTCGTTCTCGAACGACCGCGACTTGGCCGAGGGGCGCTTCAACGCGCTGGCCGCGCTCGTCAAGCGCCTGGCGAGCCAGGAGACTGTGGACAAGAACTGGCGCAACCTTGTGCTTGATGTCAGGCAGCACGTCGAATTCGTGGCCCGTGAGCTCGATGAGGATGACATAGAAGTCGAGGTCTACCGCAGCGG
The DNA here is from genome assembly GCF_018243235.1 of Ralstonia nicotianae. Taxonomy (NCBI): domain Bacteria; kingdom Pseudomonadati; phylum Pseudomonadota; class Betaproteobacteria; order Burkholderiales; family Burkholderiaceae; genus Ralstonia; species Ralstonia nicotianae. The sequence continues at coordinate 32,868 of NZ_CP046674.1, read as the reverse complement.
CGCCGGCAAGTCAGGCGGGCAGCGTCAGAAGCTCGCGGCCACCTGCCTGGCCGCAGCTCTTCGCTACCAGCTGGGCGGCCAAGATCGCGCACTTCCAAGCTACTCCACCGTTGTGCTCGACGAAGCCTTCGACAAGGCGGACGCCGAGTTCACCGCGATGGCTATGAACATATTCAAGACCTTCGGGTTCCAGATGATTGTGGCTACACCTTTGAAGTCGGTGATGACGCTGGAGCCCTTCATCGGCGGCGCGTGCTTCGTACACATCAAGGACCGCAAGAAGTCCGCCGTCATCCCTATCGAGTACGACGGCGAGACCCAACGACTGAAGTTGACGCAGGACGTTCGCAATGCCGAAGAAGCTTCTGTCTCCTGAGGCAGCGCGCGACTTCCTGGTTCGCCGCTTCAACAACCAGCACCAAACTTGGGTAGCCGGAGGTGGGAGCTGGCCGCTGTATGTTTCCTTGGGCGCTCCGACAGAGAAGGACATTGTCGATGACCCGGGCGCAGTCAGAAGCTGGGCCAGCGCATGGCAGTCCAGAAGCGGCCCCGGCGAGGTCGCTTTTGAAGAGCGACAGTTCGCTCGGCTCGGAAAGCATCGGCTACCGGTCAGCCTGACTTTCTCCGATGCCGGCCAGGTCGCAGCGGCCGTTGGCCAAGCCGGGCGCTGGTCAACAGCGGCGGAACGCTACCAACGGATGCTGAGCCGCTGGCCTTTGCTCGGGGAAGGGAACGCGCTGGCGTCGAAGTTTGACGTGCTGGCCGACTATGCCATTGAGGACTTCGATCGTTTGATGTCGCTGCTGGCGTGGTTGGAGGTGAATCCGAAGTCTGGCCTCTACCTGAGACAGTTGCCGGTGGAAGGCTTGGACACAAAGTGGCTTGAGAAGCGAACTGGCTTGGTGTCCACGCTTCTTCGGGCTTTACGCGTAGCCGTCCCAGATGACGAAAGCGACTTCCACGAGCTGTGCGGGCTGCGCAAGCCTGCGCATCGCGTCCGTGTCCGACTGCTTTGCCCCTCCCTGCGTACACTCGTCGGCGGTCTGTGCGACATCGAGGCGCCGGTAGGCGAGCTTGCAAGGGTGCCGATTGCTCCAAGGGCCGTGATCATCGCTGAAAACCTCGAGACAGGGCTGGCGCTTCCGGACGTGCCTGGTGCGGTTGTCGTCATGCGGCTGGGAAATGCAGTCAGTGCGCTCGGGACGTTGCCGTGGCTACAGAGTGCTGATGCGGTGTACTGGGGCGACATCGACACGCACGGTTTTGCCATCCTAGACCGTGCCCGCAGAGCGGTGCCGCATTTACGGTCGCTTCTGATGGACGAGTCGACGCTTCTTCGTCATCGAGCGCTTTGGGTGCAAGAAGCAACCCAGTGCCCCAACGTGCCGTTGGAAACGTTGACCGCCGAGGAACGTGCCTGCTACGAGAGCCTGAGAACCCATACGTGGGGTCAACGTGTGCGCCTGGAGCAAGAGCGGTTGGCTTGGAGCGAGGCCATGGAGACTTTGATGCCGGCGCTGGGCGCGGTGATGTCTCTTGGTTTGGACAGGACTCCGCCGAGTGACTCCCATGAGTCGGCCGCCATGAAAGAGCAATTTGAAGGTTGAGCAAAAGCCATAACTGACACCCATTTCTCTATCTTCGCCAACACCAGCCTGACCTCGTGCGTGAGTTCGAATTGATTCGCAACGGCGCGTCCCTTGAGCGGTAGCAAGTTGCAGAATGTCCATCCGCACCGCTTTAAGTGACTACATAGGATGACGCCTGCCGGATGGGGAAGGCACGGTTCCTTATAGGTCTTAATATGTTTCGCCTTTTGTGAAAAATAGCTAAGCGCCCATTATTCAGGCCCGTTAGGCGAGAAATATGTTAGAGACGGCTCCCGGATCTGAAATTTTCGGCAGCCAGATTTCCAGCGGATTCACAGCAAAGCATTTCATGCCGGCGCGGATTTGAGGCATGTATTTTTCGTGGCCCATATCGATGATTGAAATTGACTTCAGCTGCTCGACCAGGCTCACATCGTGCCCCAAGAAATAGCTTCTATCTTCGCCGCTTAGTTGCGACACAACCTGAGCAATGCGCGTTTCCAGCTCGGTCACCTCGTTCAGCTCCCTTGCCATTCGCACGATGGTCGAATACTTGTCTAGGGTGAATTGAAGACTTCCAGGGCAAAAGCAGAGGAGCCCCGCGAAGAATCCGCGCTCGTGCGTATTTCCGCGGCCAGCCAAGTCTCCTAGCCGTAATACATTGCCAGTCCATTGTGATCCGTTTTTCGCGGTTCCAACCCCATTCTCTTCCTCGTACGCTTCAGACACTTCCTCGATAGTGCTGAGAGGCTTGATAGCACCACTCTCGTCTCGAAGAGACCATAACATTCTTGCCGCCTCAACAAATGGCGCAGCCCTCTCCACATCCCAGAAGGACCATACCGTTAGGAGATTGTAAACCCCTCTTAGGCGCATGCGACCCTCAGCCAGATAGCGACCTATTATGGAAAAATCCCATGATGGAATAATTTCGAAGCTGCGCACAAGATCATCCTTGACGAAGCGAAGGCGTAGGAATGTACCTGGCAACAAATTCGCGACCAGCGCGACACGTTGGACAAAAATCCCGTCAAAGGCTCGAGACGTCGCGTACTCGTTTGCGCTCATTATCGCTGATTTGGCGGCACTCTTCTTTCCTTCCTCGCTGTAATAATGAATCGCTACCGGCAAGTCGCCGGCCCATAGCTTTCCCTTGGTGTCGTCAATAATTAGGTGATCGTGCGTGAAGTGATCAACCGGGTGAACGAGTTGATGAAATAGCCTGGCGTAGCTATTTGGAAACCATCGAGCCGAAAGTATCCAGCCCTTGGCATTCTGCGCAGAGAAGAGCCGACCCTCAATATCTTCGTTATTAAATATCTCGTATTTGAATGTCGCGTGATTTCGTTCCAAGCCTTCCAATCTTGCGATGAGACTATTGTGTGGGGACCCTGAGTAAAATCCAATAAAAACTTGACATCCATGAGCCTCCAGCCGCCCTTTGGGGTCTTCTTCGGCTGCTGCAGTAATCGACGTTGAGAGGTAATGCTTGCAGCTGACGAGCCACCTAACTCCTTCCTTCACGGCAATCAGGTCAACACCTCCATCAGCACCGCGTCCGACCGTTTTCTCGATGGTGCACCCTTCTATCGATTCGAGAAATTGTTTGGCGAATTTTTCAAACGCTTCTGTATCGCGCGAAGGCTGTTTTGCCGGAGGTATCTCAGAAAAATCTATCCACATTTCTTTCGTTACTCAAAAATTTTGGCGATAGAATTATCAGGCAAGGGCTGACTCTTGGTTTTGCCACGCCGCCGCAACAAGCTGCGGTTGTACTTCGGTAGCCAGCCCATAGCAACGAGTCCGCGGAGGTTGGCATGGACGTGGGGCAAGAGGTGAGCCCCCGAAAGCGCAGCACTGACTCACAGAGCAGGCCTACGGCAAAACTTCGTAAAACTTGAATGCGAAACAGGCCTAATGCGGCACGATTCAGGGTGTGTGGTGTATTGTGAAAAATAATTAATTCTGAAGGAAAATTTTCTTAATTAATCTCCTTCGTAATACCGAGGCGCGACTGACCTGCGGAGAGTTAGTGCGATGGAAGTAGCTTTCACCGTGCTTGGGAGGCCGCCTTGTTAATAAGGCGGATGGTGATTGATCGCGGCCGGAGCGACCGCTCCACGCACTCGCCTATGGAGCATCGTAGACACATACAGTAGGGTGCCCGGTAGCTGCACTCCGTCCGAGATCGGTTGCGGACTCTTGTGCAAATTAAGTAGGGCGATAGTCGCTGAAGCCGTAGGCAAGGAGCCCCTTCTCCGGGACTGCGCTGGCATGTTCACGGCAACGGTCGGGGTTATAAAGCAGAATTGCCGTCCAAATCGATAGCTAGCCGCATGGAGAGCAAATGGTAGTGTTCCACCTGACCGCACGCGTTGCCTGGCACGACTCCCGCTGGAACGGGTCGGTCTGCCGCCAACCATCGTGCAACTCGTTCTGCGCCGCACTCGACCGCATCCGCGAGGAGCGCGACGACGCGCGTGAAGACGCGATCGCTGGCAAGCGATGGAGCACGCTTGAGTCTGACGCGCTGCCTGCCTGCAAGGCGGAGTCGGGCGCGTTCATGAACGACGAGGAATGGGCCCGGCGCTTCGTGCACCCGTACGCGGGCATCAAGAAGGCCGAGGACACGCACGGGCACCTCAAGCCGACGTTGGTGAAGATTCCATCGTACGCCACGTTCGTCGTGCCGTTCGCGTGGATGCTCAAAAGCGAACAGGAGGCGATCGACGCTCGACTTCCCACGCCGCTTCCCCTCGACGAGGAAGCTCCGTTCAATAGCCCGTGGGTCTTCGGGCGCGAGCGCCAGGCGGCAATCCTCAAACTGTTTACGAGCCGGCTCACGGCAGAGCGCTCGCTGGTCTTCTTCTACTGCAAGGAAGGGCAGCCGCTCGGCGACAACTTCTCGCGGCTGGTAATGGGCGTCGGAAGGATCGCCAACGTCTCACAGCCGAAGGCCTTCGACGTCTCGAAGAAGAAGCCCACGCACCTGATGTGGGACCTGCTCATTCGCCACACAATCCGGCCCGATGGCGAGGACGGATTCCTGCTCCCGTACCACGATTACCTGGAACCCACGGGTGACGCCGTCGAGGACGCGCGGCGCGAACGACTCCTTCGCGAGATCGCGGTGCCCGCCGACCCGGCACACATTCGGGTCTTTTCCTACGCCGCCGAACTCGCCACCGCAGACATTGCTCTCTCGACTCTGGTGCGCTGCCTCGAATCGGTGCGGAAGATCCGCGTGCACGGCATCGCCAAGGGCCCGTGGGAGCGTCGCGAGGAGTGGCTCAACCAGCAGATCGCCCAAGCGTGGCAGGACCGTGGGCCGTTCCCTGGGCTCGGCCCTGTGCTCGAAGCGCTGGGGATGCGCTTAGGGACGGCACTTGCGCTGGAGCTGCGGTCATCGGGAACGGTGAAGGCCGACGCCGACCCGTGGCCGACGGTGGACGCGATCCTTCGCGGCAAACAGAAGGCTCCGCAGCCCGCATACACCGAGGACCTGAAGGCGATCCGCGAGACATGGACGGACCTTTTCGACGAGCGCCGCGCCCTGCTCAAGCTTCTCTCGCGCTTCGCGCTCACCTCGGAGCAGGCGCTCCGCTGGTTCGACCCGAAGGAACGCGCCAAAGGCAGCGCCGCGAAGGTGACCGACGAGGAGATCCTCGCGAACCCATACCGCATGAGCGAAGTGGACCTCGGCGACTGGAACGACTCGCCGGTGTCCGTCGGCGTCATCGATCGCGGGCTGCTTCCCGACGCGACCATCGCCTCGATGCACCCGGTCCCGGCGCCGTCGAAGGTGGGTTCGCCGAACGACGCGCGCCGCATGCGCGCAGCACTGGTCGCGGTGCTACGTGAAGCATCGGAGAACGGCGACGCGCTCCTCAGCGTGCCCGAAGCGCTGCAGCGAACGGGTTCTCTCGACCTAGCTCACCCGTGCGTCATCGGCTCGGACTGGCCGAGCACGAACCGCTCAATGCTCGCCGGCGTCGTCGAACTCATCGACATTCCGGCTGCGGAAGGAGTGCCGACAGCAGCGCTCCAGCTCACGGAGTTGAAGGGCCGAGAGGACCGCCTTCGCTCCGTGCTCGGCAAGCGTGCAGCGAAGGCTGCGACGCCCATCACGGGCGACTGGCGGAAGCTGCTCGTCAGAGCTATCTCCGAGGCGGGCGGCAAGTTCGACGAGGCGAACGAGATCCACCGGCAAGCTATCGAGGAACAGGCCGTCGCCCTCGAGCGGCTTCTCTCACGGCGTCTCAGCGTTCTCGTCGGACGCGCTGGCACGGGCAAGACGTCTGTCATGGGTGCGCTCATGCTCTCCGACGCACTCACGAAGGATGGCATCCTGCTGCTCGCGCCGACCGGAAAGGCGCGCGTGCGCCTCGGCAAGGCGACTAACGCGGAGGCGATGACCGTCGCACAGTTCCTTCATCGTCTTGGTCGCTACGACGGCACTCGCCAGCGGCCGAAGTTCGACGGCAAGGACAAGTACCGGAAGGAGAAGACGGTCGTCATCGATGAGTGTTCGATGCTCACGATGGACGACCTGGTCGCCGTCCTCGAAGCGCTCGACCTCGCGCACGTGCAGCGCCTCATCCTCGTCGGCGATCCGAACCAGCTCCCGCCCATTGGCGTGGGGCGCCCCTTCGCCGACCTCGTCTCGTACCTCGAAACTGCGGACGTGAAGGGGGAGAGCGGCACGCCGCTTGGCAATGCGCTCGCCAGGCTCTCTGTCGAGGTCCGCGCGGCAGCAACGGCGTCCTCGTCGGCCTCCGACGCGCTCCGTCTTGCGTCTTGGTTCACGCGCGAGCAGCAGCCCGTCGACGCCGACCGCATGCTTAGCGACCTCGAGCTGGGCGAGAAGTTCAATGACCTCGAGATCGCGTTGTGGAAGACGCCCGACGAGCTGCGCGCACAGCTCCTGGCGGCGTTCCAGCGGCACCTCGGGCTGACCGGCCCGAGCGACATCGCCGGATTCGACAAGGCGCTCGGTCTCGACGACAAGGGTTGGGTCCCATTCGACGCGCCGGAAGGCTCCGAGCGCTGGCAGATCCTGTCGCCGGTCCGAATGCACCCGCACGGCGTCCACGACCTGAATCGCTGGGTGCAGCGGCAGTTCCGCGCGAATGAGCTGGAGGCGGCAGCGACGCTTTGGGGCGTGAGCCTTGGCGACGAGACTATCGTCGCCAAGGACAAGGTCATCCAGACGACGAACCAACGGCGCAGGGCGTTCAACTGGGTCGAGCGCGCGAGCGAGGAACACTACATCGCGAACGGCGAGGTCGCCTTGATGTCGAAGGTGAAAAATATGCTCAAGGGCGTGTTCGCCGGGCGGCCGAACCTGACGTTCGACTACTGGCCCAACCAGTTCTCCGACGGATACGCTCCCCTCGAGCTGGCATATGCGCTCACCGTCCACAAGGCGCAAGGCAGCGAGTTCAAGAAGGTCTTCGTCATCCTGCCGAAGAACAGTAGGCTGCTCTCGCGCGAGCTGGTGTACACCGCGCTCACGCGCTCGCGTGAACAGCTCGTGCTCCTCATCGAGGGCGACGACGCGACAGTGCTCTTCGACCTCACGCGTCCGGAACGCTCGGAGACCGCGCGGCGCAACACGAATATCTTCCACAGTGTCATCCGCGCCGCCGATGACACTGTGCCCTTCGCCGAGCACCTGATCCACCGGACCGAGAAGGGCCACCTGGTGCGCAGCAAGTCGGAGCTTGTCATCGCGAACATGCTGTTCCAGCTCGGTATCCCCTACGAGTACGAGCGAGTGCTCGACGGGACGACCGCTGCGGGCCGCCTGCGCCCCGATTTCTCGTTCGTCACCGCCGACGGCGACCTGCTCGTCTGGGAGCACCTCGGCATGCTCAGCCGCCCCGACTACAAGCGGGGCTGGGAGTGGAAGCAAGCTTGGTACGAAAAGAACGGCTTCGCTGAGGGCAAGACGCTCTTTACGTCGACCGAAGAGGACGGCAGGGGCCTCGATTCGGCAGAGCTAAAGAAGACGGCACTGATCATTAAGAATCTGCTTGAGTAAAGCCACCTCCTGGAGCTAAAGAACGTATTCCCTCGCGGGAGTGGCAAGATTTGACTCGGCGAGTACAAAAATGACGGTCTCAATCAGGGGGGGAGATGGGAACATGCGGATAGAAAAAATTGCGATCGAGAATTTCAGGCTTTTACAGAGTGCGGAGATGTCGCTTGAACGGACGACGACATTGATCGTCGGCCGCAACAACAGTGGCAAAACTTCCATCACGGAGTTCTTCGCGCACGTCCTCGGCGATGAGCCGAAGAAGCTGCGGCTGGAAGACTTTTCGGCAGCGAGAAGAGAAGCCTTTCTCGCCGCCAAGCAACTGCGTCGTGAAGGCCAGGACGAGAAGGATGTTCTCGCCGCATTGCCGGTCATCTCGGCTACGGTCTTTGTGTCTTACGACCCGGCTGACGAACTTGGTGCGCTCGCCCCATTTGTGATCGACCTCGACCCCGGGTGCAAGACCGCCCAAATTCGTATTGACTATCGGCCCGCACAGACTGCCTTGGCTTTGCTGCTTGATCCACCTGTCCCGGAGGGAGGAGCAGACGACGCGGCTCATCTCTTCAAGAACCTCAAAGACGTTGTTCCGAAAGCCTATGAGTATCACGTAACGGCAGTTGATCCCAACGATTCGACCAACGAGCGCGTCATTGAATTAAAGCAGCTCGGTAAGCTTTTCCAGTGCGGACTTGTGGGCGCGCAAAGATCCCTTGATCAACACAAGCGGGGCGAGCCCAATGTCCTTGGGAAGCTCTTAGAGGCATTGTTCACAACAGCGACAAGTGCCACGGCAACCACGGCAGACCAAGCGATTGCCGCAGAATTAAAGGCTGCTGTCTCCAACATCGAGAAAAACATCCATGAGGGCTTCAACGAGAAGCTCACCGCGTTGCTGCCGAAGATCAAGAGCTTCGGGTATCCAGGTCTCAATGACCCGGACTTGCGTACGGAGACAGCACTGAATGTCGTCAGTCTCCTCAATGAGCACACGAAGGTCTTCTACACCGGGGCTCATGGCGTCCATCTCCCCGAGGGATACAACGGTCTTGGCGCACGAAACCTGATCTACATCCTTCTTCAGCTTCTGAGTTTTCACAAGTCTTTTCGCACGAACCCGACCCTACCGGCAGTGCACCTGATCTTCATCGAGGAGCCTGAAGCCCATTTGCATCCGCAAATGCAGGAAGTCTTCATCAAGCAACTGAATGCAGCAGTCCAGGTCTTTTCGGCGGAGTATCCAGATCAAGAATGGCCGGTCCAGTTTGTCGTCACGACGCACTCTTCGCACATCGCGAACGCTGCCCCATTTGATGCAGTCCGCTATTTCCTCGCCAAGCCATCCGCAGATGGGGCAACACGGCACACGGTCATTAAGGACTTCCGAAAAGGAGCTGACAAGATCAAGGAGCCAGACAGGAGCTTTCTGCATCGATACATGACCTTGACGAAATGCGACTTGTTTTTCGCCGACAAGGCCATTCTGATTGAAGGTCCGACCGAGCGCCTCTTGATGCCGCGCATCTTCCAAATCATTGACGAGGCGCTAGACGAGTCCAAGAAGCTCTCGCAGCAGTACATCTCGACAGTGGAGGTCGACGGAGCGAACGCGAAGATTTTCTCGCCGCTGCTCGACTTTCTCGAGTTGAGGACACTGGTCATCACGGACCTTGACGCCGTAAAGATGGGCGACAAAGGTCGCTATGTGAAGTGTCCGTACTCGCAGGGCGAGCGGTCGTTAAACACGACTCTTCGCGATTGGTTCAAGATCAAAGATGGTGAGGCCCTCACCCTGGATGTTCTGAAAGCAAAGACGCCAGAAGAGAAGGTACAGGGCTATCGGCGGGTCGCTTACCAGATTCACGAAACCGAATCGAAGTTCTGCGCGCGCACATTTGAAGATGCGTTCATCCTCGCGAACCCCACGCTCTTTGCATTGAAGGACGGTGACCACTGGGGTGATCTTTCCTTTGACATTGCCGCAGATATGGGCAAGGTCGAGACCGCATTGAGGTACGGTCTTTCCGAAGACGCATGGAAGGTGCCTGCGTACATCAATGAAGGCATGCTTTGGCTGGCGGATTCAGCACCGCTGCCACTGCCACCTGCCGCCCCACCTGCAGAAGGAGTTGCGGCTCATGGTGCTTGAAACACTGAGTCCAGCGGTTGACGCCGCGCAGAAGGCGCAGGAGCGCGTCAATCATTGCATTGATCATCATCAGTGCTTTCGCCTCGAGGCCGGCGCAGGAGCCGGGAAGACCTATTCCCTCGTCCAAGCCCTTAAGCGGCTCATCTCTGAGCGTGGCTCAGATTATTTGCGTCGCGGCCAGAAGGTTGCATGCATCACTTACACGAACGTCGCAAAGCGCGAAATTTCGCAAGAGATTGACGAGCACCCGGCCGTGTTGGTTGAAACCATTCATGCGTTCTGCTGGGGCTGCATGGGCCAGTTTCAATCCGTTCTCAGAACGGAAGTTGGACAGCTCGAAAGGCACGCAGACAAGATCGCGGAAGCGGGCGGTGTCGGCAACCGACGTATTGAATACGACCTCGGATATTTCGGCATTCACGATGACCGGATCACTCTCTATCACGACGATATCCCAGAGCTAATGGCCCGCTTCCTGGCGATGCCGAAGTTCCAGCAGATTTTTACTGGGTCTTACCCGATAGTGTTCATTGACGAATACCAGGACACGAATGACGAGTTTATGGCTGCGTTGGCGACGCACTTCCTGGAGCCCAAGAAGGGACCTCTAATTGGCCTGTTCGGGGATCACTGGCAGACTATTTACCGGGACGATTTCGACCTGACGGCACTGCCCAACGTCGAGGGAATCGATAAGGGCTCGAATTTTCGCTCTGTGCCAGCCGTTGTGGACATGCTCAACCGCCTTCGGCCTACTTTGCCTCAGGTCGTTGATGATGAAACAGCGCAGGGTGAGGCGCGCGCGTTCCATGCAAACAGCTATACAGGGGAGCGGACTGACACTGCGCACTCGAAACTGGACACGCCGCCAGAAGTCACACGCGCTTACGTCGCCGCGCTTCGCAAACAACTTCAGGATGAGGGCTGGGACTTCTCCCCAGGCGTCACGAAAGTTCTAATGCTGACGCATGCTGCCCTCGCGGCCGAGCAAGGCTACCCCTCAATCGTTGAAATCTTCAAGTCCCATCAAGACGCCATTTCTAAGAGCCCGTTTGAAAATTCCCCGCCGTTGTGGTGTAAAGGCGGGATGTGGAAAAAAGAACATCGAGAACGCGAGGCGAAGCTGGGTCGCAAGACCAAGCGGTACCCAAGCGACCTGACGGATATCGAATGGGTCGCTGTGCAGCCGTTGCTGCCCCGCGCCGCCGTGCGAGGTCGGCGCCGGGAGTGCGACTTGAGGGAGGTGGTCAACGCGCTGCGGTACCTGGTGCGGGCGGGCTGCGGCTGGCGCATGCTGCCCCATGACTTCCCGCCGTGGCAGACCGTGTATTGGTGGTTTCGTCGGCTCATGCGCCGCTTGCTGTTCCGCACGCTGCACGACGTGGCGCTGATGTTGGACCGGGAGTTGGCTGGGCGGCAGCCGTGCCCAAGTGCGGGCGTCATCGACAGCCAGACAGTCAAAGCGCCCTCGGCCGACAAGCGTGGCTACGACGCGGCCAAGAAAATCGTCGGGCGCAAACGGCATATCGCGGTGGACACGGATGGACGGCTGCTGATGGTGAACCTGACACCGGCGGACATTGCTGATAGCACGGGTGCGCTGGCGGTGCTGGAAGCGGTGAAGAAGCGCTGGCCAGGCATAAAACACCTGTTCGCTGACGGTGCGTATGACCGCACAGCGCTGATGGACAAGGCATCGACCCTCGACTTCGTGGTTGAGGTGGTGCGCCGGCACGAGCAGCAAACGGGCTTTGCCGTTCTGCCGCGCCGCTGGGTGGTCGAGCGCACCTTTGGATGGATGGTTCGCTGGCGTCGACTCGTACGCGACTACGAACAGCGGGCAGACGTATCGGAAGCCATGATTCATATCGCGATGAGTGGCTTGTTACTGCGCAGAATCGCTCATCCTTGAATTTCCAAACGGGCTCTAAGCTCGATGATGCGACTCTGGAATTTCTTGGCAGAGTCGTAGAACCAACATGTGGCGCGTACAAGGCGAAGAAGTACGGGCAGATGTTCGACGTACTTGGCCGGGCGGGCACCCTGCAAAAACCTTCAGAGAAGCAGGCTTGGGCAGATGACATGAAAGCCCTCGACACTCTGCGCGAAAGTGGCACTGTGGGCGAGGTGTTAGACCTTCTGAAGAAGATGCGCCGACCTCGTTTACCTGACAACGTGACTCGTCGTGAGGAGGACATGGCAGCGTTTGATCCGGCCGCTGGTGAGCCTGAGAAGCCCTCTGTTGACCGCCATCGACGCTTGCGTGACGTGAAGTATATGGAGATCGTGAACCTTGTGCGTTTTGTCGATGGCTTCACGCCCTTCGCCACTCAGCATAGTGTCAAAGGTGCAGAATTCGAGAACGTCCTCGTCGTCTTCGGCGGCGGTTGGAACCATTACAACTGGCCCCGTATGCTCGAATATATGGTTCCCGGTACGAAACCGACCGCCGCCCACCAGAAAGGTTTCAACCGCGCCAGGAACCTCTTCTACGTCAGTGTCTCTCGGCCAAAGCGCCGTCTAGCAGTCCTTTTTACACAGACGATGAGCGACAAGTCGTTGGGGGTGCTCAACACGTTGTTCGCCAACGAGGTGACCGCGGTCAACTTACCCTGACCAATACTTTATGTGGTCTTTCGCAGGGTGGCGTCCAGAGGCGCGGCAAAATGTGGCCGACACAGTTTAGGTCGAACGCATTGACGCGGATATCTCTCGCCGTTAGCGCTCCCCAAAGCCTCGTCCGTCGTTGGATGCCGACGTCGCCAATCAAACTTCGAGCGGCAGCAATGGGGTGGGAATGTCCGCTGACTTCTCGGCCCATGAGCGACGGCCTTCGTGCACGAGGAGACGCACGGCAATGTCCGGCTTCTGGCCCCCTATGTCTGGGATGTTGCGGCGGCAGTGAGAACGCCTGGAGTCCGCTGCCAAACATACTGTCGGCAAAACGTTGGCGTGAAGCCAGGCCCAGCGATAGGCTGAATACCGCATGCCTTCAACCGCTGGGCCATTTTCTTCGGGCTCGTTTTCGCCAGAGTTGCCAACTCAGTACCCAGAATATATTGCTCCCGAAATTTGCTCAGTGCTTGGATATCCACCCATTGGGCAGTATGCCGACCAGCACGATCTGTGGTGGCTGGCAAGAGCCGCGCTCGTACTAGTGCGTAGGCGACCTCCGACTTCACCCCAAGCTGCAAAGCTACATCGCCGACTGAAAGCCTCGAGGCTCCAGCTGTTTCCGCAACTGGTCGCCATTTCGCGAGGTCGTCCTTACTGAGGCGCCATTTCCCCATTTCTTGCTTGGAACCTGGCGGTACCCAAACAGACAACTCTCCGGTCTGGATCGCACCGATTAGCGACACAAAGCCCTCAGCACTAGCGATGCTGCATTTCGCAAACTGAGTCACCGAGACGGAGTTTTTTGGCTCCGTTGCCATTTGTCGCCCAGAATGCGCACATCGGTCCAAGGATATCGGGTCAATCCACCATCGTTGACCCGCCCTGGGAGTACCGCCAAGCACAGCCAGCAGGCCCGCCTCAAGAAGTTGCCGAACGCGCTTGCGGCTGATTCCGAGATGCGCTGCAGTTTGCTCGGCAGTCATCGCCTGTTGCACTCGACCGGCATAGTTGCGCACCATCGAAAGGTTCACGATTCGAGCACATCTACCGCTTCTGTATGTTTGCTCACGCGTCGGTATCTCGCGTCCCTTTGCCATGCGCGTGAGCAGCGCTCGCTCTACTCCACTTCTCTTGGCTGCTTCGCAAACGGGCACCCAAGTGTGATTCCGAACGTGTTGTAGTCCGATGTTCCTATGCCGATATGCCAGCGGTGCTTCCCAATGATCGCTGATGTATGACTCGAAAGCCGTCCGTACGAAATCGAAGCGTGGATCTTTGAGATAGTGATAGACGTCCTTGTAGATCGGCCCCACGGCTTCGCGAATCTTCCAGCTGGAAGCGTCGCGTCGCTGCTCGCGTATTGCGTCAAGCATGCCCTCGAACCCATGCGGCCAATTCATCAACGCTTTGCCGGCTCCCTCTGCAATGGGTATTGCAACCGCCAGCGCGCCGGCACTCCTCAATTTGAGGGGCTTGTTCCTGTTGGCAATGGTCCCACGAACGCCGAATCTCAAGGCGAGCTCGTGGAACTCGGGCAACGTCAAATCGTTGGTAATGTGGCTACTATGCTCACCACGCCAAGAGACCCGAAGAGCGAGTTGCTGCGAGATCCACAGCGCTTCCTGCCCCGCCGGCTGGAAGGCTAAATCAGCATCTGCAAGCGGCAGACCACAGACGTCACATTCGAGGCATCGCATTGCCTCGATGCTGAGCGTAGCGCCGCAGCTGCCGCAACGCTCTTGAAACCATATGCGATGCCGAGGGCAGCAGGTCGCCAGTGTCAAACACCAACTCGCTCGCCAGTATCCGGTCTCAATCATGCAACGCGGACAAAACTTGCGATTCCGATAACTCCAAGGCCTTGCTGGGCGGGTGCTCGGATGCAGGACCTCGGCGAACTGGTTTCCCCAAATAAACGGATGCCCCGCTTCGCAAATCCAGGACCGCGTATCAGTCTGGGAGGCTGATCGGAACGCTTTTACAAGCTCAGCCACGGTAAGCGCGTTGGAGCTTGCGCACCTAGCGAGAAAGCCGAGCAAGTCTTCGTCTTCAAAAGGTGTTGGAACTACAGCAAGATCTAGCATGCTCGGCCTCGCTCCAAAACGTCTGCTCTCTACGAGCGCTGAAGCGTCAGCCACCGATACACCAGCGGAGGTAAATACTGCTCCGCCTTAGCCTGGAACAGCCTGAACTTGTCATCCAATGTAGCCCGTGACGCGTCGACGGTGGCGTTAGCGATACGAAAGGCCGACGCGAAATCACCTCGCCAGTTCGAAAGAACGTACGCCGCATTCTCGAACAAAGCAGTAACCACGTCCAAGCGATACACTGAATGACTGAGGCAACGGCTAAGCGCTCCCGGCCCACGCGCGAGATTGCCAAGGCATATCATCAAGTCGAGAAAATCGCCGAACTGCGCGCCTTCGGGCCACGTGTCCAATATTGGGAACACGCAATCCAATTTTTCTTCCGGCTCCTGTCGAAACCGTCGCTGAATCTCCTTGGCAAGTTTGCACGCGGCGAAACTCGCAGGTAGCACAGCGGCGTTGCGTAGGTCAGCCCCACATATACATGTGGAGTACCTATTGCGAAACATGTTCAGGGGCGCCCTTGGTCTGCAAGCACAGCGATCAATCAGATAGACACCGTGCTCGGCACAGACGGCAAACGGAGCAAGGCTCCATTCAAGTGCACCGTAACCGCGCTCAGAAACACACAACGGGCAAAACCGACTGGCGCACCGAACAATGTGGTGGTCACGCAAGAGTTGGTTTCCGAGGATGTGAAGGTCCCCATCAACTGCTGTTGGTATCATCGCCGCCGACGAGGCAGGCTCAATGCCGAGAAGCGCACTGAGATGTTTATAGCAATAGCGCGATGGTCTCTGACAATGCGCACCAAGCGCGAGAAGCGTGGCACTAGCAGAGCCTAACGCGTTGAACTCCGCCAGCCGAAAGATGAAGCTTTCAAAGCTCTCGTAAGGATAGGGAGAGACTTGAATCGCCCCGGTTTTTCTAGACACCCGCGAGCCGTTGGGAATGGCGTTGTTCGAACTCTACCGGCGATAGTCCGTTGGCGCTCGAATGTCGCCGTGTTGGGTTGTAGAACATCTCGATGTAGTTGAAGACATCGGACTTGGCCTGCTGCCGGGTGACATAGATTTGCCGCCGCACTCGCTCGCGCTTGAGCAACTGGAAGAAGCTCTCAGCCACGGCATTGTCGTGGCAGTTGCCGCGCCGGCTCATGCTACACAGCAGGTTGTGCTCGCGCAGGAAGCTCTGCCAAGTGTGGCCGGTGAACTGGCACCCCTGATCCGAGTGAATCAGCACCTGCTGGTGCGGACGGCGTCGCCATAGTGCCATCAGCAAGGCATCCAGCACCAACTGGGTATCGATGCGCTGCCCCATGGACCAGCCGACGACCATGCGTGACCACAGATCGATGACCACGCTCAGGTACAGCCAGCCTTCGTGCGTGCGGATATAGGTGATGTCGGTCACCCAGGACTGGTTCGGGCCGTTGACCGTGAACTGCCGCTGCAGGTGATTGGGCGCGACCGCCGCCGGCTTGCCGGCACGCCCAGCAGGACGTCGACGGTAGCCTGATTGCGAACGCAGTCCCTCGGCCTTGAGTAGCCTCGCCACGCGGTGCTTGCCGCAGCGCTCGCCCAAATCGCGCATGTCCAAGGTGAGCTTGCGATAGCCATAGACCCCGCCGCTCTCCAGCCAGGCCTGCTTGAGTAACCCCAGCAGGCGTTGGTTGTCCTTCGCGCGTGGGCTCAAGGGATTTGCGTGCCATGCGTAGTAACCACTGGGATGCACCGACATCGCCTTGCACAGACGGCGCACGCTGTATTGACCCGCGTGCGCCTTGATGAAGGCGTACCTCACCCGGACTGCTTGGCAAAGTACGCTGCGGCCTTTTTTAGGATGTCGCGCTCCTCGGTCACCCGTTTGAGCTCGGCCTTGAGCCTGCGTACCTCGTCGGATGGCGATACCTGCCCTTGCGGTTGCGCCACGGGTTGGCGTCGTTGTTTGATCCACTGGTACAGGCTGTGTTGGCTCACGCCCAGCCGCTGCGCGACCTCGGCAACGCTGTGACCTCTGTCCAAAACCTGATTGACCGCCTCGACCTTGAATTCCTCGGTGTATCTCTTCGCGCTCATCGCACCTCCTGTCTAACCTCTAGTTTGAGGCTCACAGGTGTCTACTTAGGCCGGGGCGATTCACGACAGCGCTCGCAGGAAGTGCGTGCGTGTTGCTGCCACGCAAGGGAGTTTGCGCTTTCCCGCACGACTGGGATGCCTGGGTCCGTGACCAATGGTACGACCGCCCCGGACCAACAGGGCTCGATTGACGCCAAATCATCCAAATTCCTGTACTGAGGTGCCAACTGAGCCTGAAATGATATTTCTGTGCTCGATGCAAGGATTCGCCTCTCTCACAACGATTTTTTCACGACCATGTCGGCAACGGCCCGCCATGTCGACAGACTCAGTCTGACTCATCCCGCCGCCACTCCGGGAGCTCGGGGAATGTGCGACGCTGAGAGATCCTTGCGTTGGCGCGCAACTGCTCTTTCATCTCAGGTGTGACTACTCGCCGCCGCTTGGAACGGCGAATCACCACCTTGGGTGTCTTTGCGGCCGCCTTGGTTGGCTTTGCTCCATTTGTCGGGCTCATCTCGACTCCTTGGATGCACTCAGTCTAGTGCCTTTTCGTGATGCAGCGATGCGCAATGACCAGACCCATTCTCCGACTTGTGACAGGCGGCTGGATCCAGGTAAAGCCAAGATTGGCAAAATAGTGCGGCAGACTCCGGCTCGTCAGAACAGAAAGCACTGTCAGACACGTCTGCGCCGCGTTCAGAACGCCTGCCACATTGGACTTTTCCTGATGCAACGAGAGGCACACCATGAGCACCAAAGCAACCCTCGCAAATCACGCTTCCGGAGCCGACGAACCAGCGTGGCACCTGTATGAGGAAGTATTCGAAGCGGGCGTCGTGTATCTAGAGCTTTGTGGGGTTAGCGCGGTATTGAGTACACGCGAGCAGGGTGGCGCCGATGTGGTTCTGCGCCTGCCGATCGAGACGGCGAAACAACTTGGGCTGCATACGATTGTGCCACCCGAGCGATGGGCGCGAGCCTGCGACTGGAGCGGCCCCACGTATCTGAGGACACAAGGACACTCTTAAAATAAGGGATAGTCTTGTGCCTATCAGTAAGCCTAGTCATTACGTGGAATCCATCGAAGTTCTGACCGAGCCGGAGCGCCGTCGTCGGCGCACGGCACAGGAAAAAATCGCCATCGTGCAGGAAACGCTGGCACCGGGCGCATCGGTGTCTGCCGTTGCGCGGCGGCACGGCGTGAACCCGAACCAGGTGTTCGGCTGGCGCAAGCAATACCAGGAAGGCAGCCTGGCGGCAGTGCAAGCGGGCGAAACCGTTGTGCCTGCATCGGAGCTGGCCGCAGCCATCAAGGAAATCAAGGAACTGCAGCGGCTACTCGGAAAGAAAACGATGGAAGTCGAAATCCTGAAAGAAGCCGTCGAGTGGGGTCGGTCAAAAAACCTGATTGCGCGCTCGCCCTTGTTGCCGGGGGACGACCATTGAAAACGGTCTGCGAAGTTCTCGGCGTGGCGCGCTCTGGCGTGGCGGTGAAGCAGGTTCGCTCGTCCGGTTGGCAAGATGGTCGCCGTGCCAAGCTGACCGACGACACGGAACTGGTCGAGGAAATCCTGGCCCATGTGGCGCACTTGCCGACCTACGGCTACCGGCGCATCTGGGCGCTGCTGCGACGCAGTCGTGAGATAGTCGGCGCGCCGTGCATCAACCACAAGCGCGTCTATCGGGTCATGCGCGAGCATCAGTTGCTGCTGAGCCGTCCTGGCGTGCGTCGAGACAAGCGGCGACACGACGGTCGGGTAGCCGTGGACCGGAGCAATGCTCGTTGGTGCTCGGATGGCTTCGAATTCCGTTGCGACGATGGCACGCCGCTGCGCGTAACGTTCGCGTTGGACTGCTGCGACCGAGAAGCGATTAGCTGGGCGGCAACCACAGGCGGACATAGCGGTGACGTAGTGCGTGACGTGATGCTGGCTGCGGTGGAACAGCGTTTCGGCACCACGCAGGCTACTCAGCCCATCGAATGGCTGACGGACAATGGCTCGGCCTACATCGACCACCGCACGCGCCGCTTTGCGCGCGAGCTGGGCCTGGAGCCACTGACCACGCCCGTGCGTTCGCCGCAGAGCAATGGCATGGCCGAATCATTCGTGAAGACCATGAAGCACAATTACGTCGCCTATATGGACAAGCCCGATGCGCCAACGGCGCTCTCGCGTCTGGCTGTTGCGTTTGAGCATTACAACGAGCGTCACCCGCACAAAGCCCTGAAATACCGCTCGCCTCGCGAGTTCAGGCGTGCTGCCGCGTCATCAACCTAACGGTGTTCGCGTGTCCTGAGTTACAGGGGCAACTCCAGCGACAATGAGAAATAACTCTGCGCGCTTTCGCTCGACTCGCGCTAAATCCACTGCGCAATGACGCGACAGAACCTACAACTGTACGAAAAATCGTAACCCCTTGATTTTATTGGTGCGGCTGCGGGACGCGAACCCACCACCTGATGATTACAAAGGATCGGAAATCATCCAGTAAAACAAGGACTTATATCGATCTCACGTTCGCAGAACTTGTAGAAATATGGGCCGGGAACCCGCACGGTTGCAGGAACTGCCACCAAACTGCGAACGTTGAGACAAATGGCATCGGCCGAAGCATTCGTTCAGGTATGCTGCCGCGACGCGTTCGAACATTTACCGAACCGCTGGCCAGCATCATCGTGATGCAGAAGCGGGAACCACATACGACGTGTTAGCGCCATCTGAATTCGGATAGCGCGTTCGAGAGGCCATACAAAGTCGACGATGGGAACAACTCTTTTGCGTCCAAAGTTTGTGCTGACCGCGTTGCTGATGAGCCACCAAGCCTTGAGCCTGGCAGCGGACAACAGGGCAGTCGAGGAAACCGCGCGGAGAACATACACAACTGCACAGGACATCCTCTCCGCGCTAAAGCGATGCGATACGGATCAATCCACATTGAACTTATGTGCCGAATATCGCTTTGTTGAAGCTGATCTCGTCTTGAATGACACGTATTCGGCGCTGATGAGAAAAATGCATGAGACGGCATCAAGAGAGCCGTTAGTCAAAGCGCAACGAGCATGGATCCGCTTTCGGGACCTCGACTGCGAATACCAAGCGTCCTCCCTGCAAGGGGGCAGCATGCATGCGCAGTGGGTGCTGGACTGCCAACGAGACAGAACAGTAGCGCGCACAATGCAAATTGAATCGTACTTGCGCTGCGAGGCAAACGGCTGTCCCGGCAACTAGGGACTCAGGCGAACTTCGATCGGTTCGAGTCGATAGCAGCCGCGAGGCGCTGCAGAGCGCAGAGCAGAGCCGATTCACGCGACTCAGCCCCCTTTAGCGACGCGCAACCCGAGTTTGCCAAGAAAAATTATTGGATTGCGAACGTCAAAGAAAAGCGGCTTCCCACTGGGAAGCCGCTTCGGTATTGGTGCGGCTGCAGACACCGAAATCAGCCGCGCAGCCCGCCAAAATAAAGGCAAGCCCCCAAAATCGCAAAGGCAAATACCAACAAGTATCTAGCCTGCAAGCACAAGGAAGCATGGAGCGTCATGCGCATCGTTGGCATCCCCGTGCACCATACCCCGCCGATTACAGGTGTTCGGGTAGGAACACTTCCCGCCGTATCGCATCAAGTGCCGCACCGGCCTGTTCCGCGAGCTTCAGCGTGCGCAACCGCGCAGACTCGATTCGTTGGCACAGCGCCGCAAAGCGATGTTGCACTGCCTCGTCATCTGGCACTGGAATAGAGATTTCGGCCAGCTTATCGTAATAGAGCCTGAACCTCACGCTGCCCTTGGTCTTGTGCTTGATCTCATGCCGCCCGGCTTCGCTGCGAAGGTAGTGGTAGACGTACTCAGGTACCAATCCCGGCAGGCACCGAAACACGACGTAGTCAGGACTCGTGATGCCAGTCGACTCGGCACTCGATGCAACCCCGATAGACCCGATATTAATCCGCATCGGGTTGTAGGCAAGGTATCCCAAGCGGACTAGCTTGTAGCGGTCCACCTGCTTGCCGATAGCACCTTTTGGCTTACAAAATCCTTCGGCATTGGAAACACCGAGAAGCCTGACGTCAGGTGTGTAGTCGCCTCCGATCCTGTCGTCGCACTCCGCTGCGAGCGTGCCGAGTTTCCGAAGCGGCGCGTGCCGCAACAGTTCGGTGATCTCGGCCACGTCCGCGCGCAGCGACTCGGTTTCAGAAGCGAGCGAACCAAAGGAGTGCGAGAGGGTCTGCAGACGGCCATCGGCTGCCTGGTGCTTCGTGAGCACCATGCGGGGATTTTTGAGGTCAAGATTGAGTGTTGCATCCAGCTCGGACCGCTGGACGGTCCAGCACGTTTCGGCCAGTGCCGGCTCGGCTGGCAGCTTGCCGGTCCGAACGCAATCTAGGTAGGGCGAAAGCCACTCATATAAGAACGGATTCGTCTTGCTTAGGGTGACGCCCTCAGCGAGCTGTGGCTCGCAGAACAGGACCTGCTCGGTAGGTCCCCCGCGCTCAAATAAGAGGATGTTGGTCTTGATATCGGTGTAGGGCGCGAACACGTTGTGTGGCAGCCGAAGCACTGCTTTCAGCGTGAACTCGTCGAGCAGTTCCTGCCTTATCCGCATTGCCACGCCTGGCGAAGACAAGGTCCCGTTCGGGACCACAACGGCGGCCCGGCCGGGCCGAGGCTTGCGCTTCAGCCGTCGCATAATGAGCTGCAGAAAGAGCAGCGCCGTCTCGGAGGTGCGCTTGTCCTCGGGAAAATTTCCTTGGATACCGCGCTCTTCCTGACCGCCGAACGGCGGATTGGTCAGAATCACATCGACCCGATCCTTGTCGCCGATCTCACGAAGGGGGAAGCGCAGGCTGTTGCCTGAGTCGATCTGCGGGCTTTCTAGGCCGTGCAGCAAAAGATTCATCTGTGCAAGCAGGAATGGCAGCGGCTTCGGCTCTCCGCCAAAGACGCTCTTGGTCTGCAAGATGTTGCGATCCTGGACAGTCTTGCATTGCCTTTCAAGGTGATTGAACGCTTCAACAAGGAAGCCGCCGGTGCCGCAAGCCGGATCGAGGACGACTTCGCCAATGTGCGGGTTGAGAGCTTCGACCATAAAGCGCACCACGGGCCTCGGAGTGTAAAACTCCCCAGCATCACCTGCTGCATCGCGCATTTCCTTGAGCATCGCCTCATAGAAGCGGCTCAGTGTGTGAATCTCTTCGCTGGCATTGAAGTGGATACCGTTGATCTTATCGACTACGTCACGCAACAGGTATCCATTGAGCATTCGATTCTGAATACCGCGAAAGACACTTGCGATCACGTCACGACGGTCCCCTTTACTATCACCTTGGAGCGTTCGGAGATAGGCGAAGAGGCCCAGGCCCTTTGTGCCATCAGGACGAACCGTTTCCTCCTGGTTGACAAAGGCAACCAGCTCCGTGCCAGTGATGCCACCGTCTTTTGCCGCCCAGTCACGCCAGCGGTAGGGCGGTTCTATAGCCGCGCGGAAGGGCTTGCCTTTTAGTGTCGCGCTCGTCTCATGGACCCGTTCAAGATCATCAAGAAACTTGAGAAACATGATCCAGGTCAGCATGGGAATGCGATCTGCATCCCCTGAGAGGCCCTTGTCTTTACGCATGATGGCGCGCGCGGACTTGAGGATGGCCCCGAGCTGTTGCGATGTGGTCTGCGGGACTACCCTTTTCTTGATACTTGGCATTGCTGTGGTTCTTGTCTTGGTAAGTAGTTTTTATGGCGCGTAGAGGAGCGCTTGCAAATTGTCGATTGCGGATTTGAGCTGCGGAGCACCGCCGAACAGCCCTGCGATCTCCATGACGTTGCCGTATGTCGAGAACGGCTGGATCAGCAACACGTCTGGCAGGACAAGCTGTTGAGGCCCAAACTCGCAGTATTTGTCGAGAAGGCTTGTCAGAATAGCCCGGGCCGGCGGCCCGTACTGGTCAAAGAAGTCCGGCCTATTCTTGCGCAGGCGGTCAGCTCGCTCCTTGCGCGTGCGAAGCGGTGCATTGAAAGCGAGGTGACAAAGTAGGTCGAAAGGGTCGGCGCCAGGCTGGCCTGAAGCCTCCACCAGGGCCTTGAATTCAATACCCCGCTCCGCGAGCGCGAGCACCACGGCCTCACGTTTCAGCGGATCGGCCCATTGATCCTTTAGCTCATCGACAGACCTGAACAGCGTCCTAACCTTTTCCGCCGTGTAGTCCGTGTACTGGACAGCTCGCAGTTGCTTGCCGTCAGCGTCAAGCTCATAGACAACGTGAGCGGAAATGGTGACGTTCCCTCCGTCCACGTAGAACTTGCGGACCACGTCTTCGCTCTCATCCCTTCGCTGCCGTCCTTGGCCGCCGGCCCTGCTTACCTGGCCATCGCTGTCGAGTGGTAGTTCGGAGCCATCGTCCCCGCCGTTGACGACATTGCCATCCTGGTCGATGTCCTCCTGATCCTCGATCTCCGGGTAGCCATCGAATGCGGGGTCGGCGAACTTTTGAGTGGCCGAGCCGGTATAGTCAATGATGTTGAAGTATTGCTTGCCGTAGTCCTCGCGCAGGCGAGTGCCACGTCCGATGATTTGTTTGAACTCGCTCATCGAATTGACGACGCGTGCGAGAACGACGTTCTTGCAGGTCGGCGCATCAACGCCGGTCGTGAGGAGCTGCGAGGTCGTGAGGATCACGGGGGTCGTCGTTTCAAGTTCCTGAAAGCGGCCTAAGTGACCCCTGCCGATGTCGCCCTCTTCCGATGTAACCCGGGCGACGTAGTTGGGGTACTGCTTGACGAGGTCCTGATTACGGTTCGAGATTGCACGCCGCATCTCGTCAGCGTGCTCCTGGTCCACGCAGAAGACGATGGTCTTCGCGAAGCGGTCAGTGCGCTTCATGAAGTCCGTCAGGTGCTGAGCAATGGCCTCAGTGCGAGCCCGCAGCGCGACGACACGCTCGAAGTCCTTGGTTCCGTACTCGTCGTCCGGAATCTCATGACCGTAACGGTCTCGCTGCCCCTTGGACGGGCGCCAGCCGGTGGCATCTACCTCAGTGACAACTCGGTGCACGCGGTAAGGCGCGAGGAACCCGTCGTCAATGCCCTGCTTGAGGCTGTAGGTGTAGATCGGATTGCCGAAATACCGGTAGGTGTCGCGATTGTCGTCACGCAGCGGCGTCGCCGTCATGCCGAGTTGATACGCAGGCGCAAAGTACTCTAGAATTTCGCGCCAGATGCTCTCATCGCGCGCACTGCCGCGATGGCATTCATCAATGACGATCAGGTCGAAGAAATCGGGGGCGAACTCCCGGTAGAGGCCGGGCCGGTTTTCGTCTTTGGCGATGGCCTGATAAATGGCGAAGTACATCTCACGGCTCTTGGTAACTTTGCCATTTTCGATCTTGTAGCGGGCATCACCGAAGGGCGCGAAGGTCTTGTCCTTAGGGTCATCAATGAGAATGTTTCGGTCGGCGAGAAAAAGGATGCGTGGCTTCCTATGTTCATTCGCCCGATTCCACCGACTGCTCCAGAGCTTCCAGCAAATCTGGAACGCGACAACGGTCTTGCCCGTTCCCGTCGCCATGGTCAAAAGCACGCGGTGCCTGCCCGTCAGAATCGCCTGAACTGCACGGTTAATCGCGATTTCCTGGTAGTAGCGCGGCGCGATAGCTTCGGAGAGGAGCGAAGCGGTCAGAAGCTGCTGGGCCTTTTCATCGCTCAGCCCTGCATCTCCTCGAAGCCTTTGCCAAAGCTGGGCCGGTGTCGGGTACGTAGACAGGATTGTCTCCGCCCCTGTGATGTAGTCGAACTCTATTATCTCGTGGCCGTTGGTCGCGTAGGCGAATTTAAGGCCGAGAACTTCAGCATAGTCCTTAGCCTGTTGAAGCCCAGTCCCAGCGGGAACGTCCTCGGGCTTAGCCTCTACCACTGCAATACTGAAATCACGCGTGTACCGCAAGAGGTAATCCGCGCGCTTCTGCGGCCCCTTGGTGACGGCCCCTCCCGTGGCAAGGATGCGGCCATCCGTGAAGACTTTCTGTTCATTCAGAGAATGGGGAGGGCTGTCCCAGCCTGCGGCTTGGAGTTTTGGCGTGACGTAAAGGCGGCACGTGTCAGCTTCGTTCAGGGCCATCAAGGTACCTTCGCATCGGTCTCCGTTCTCTCAAAATTCTCTCACAGGAACAAGAGGCAGCCCAATTTTGCCCGGGTACCCGCCTGCTCAAGGTCCTCGACCGTTGCGCGCACGTCTATCGAGTTGCGCCCGAGCCGATCCAGTTTGGTCACCACCAGCACATCGCCTGATTCCAGACGATCGCGCAGCTTGGCGAAGCCCAGGCGTTGGTTTGCCGCGACCGATCCGGAAACCACCTCTGCCACAACGCGGCGGGATTCGATGTTGAATCCTGCCGCGCGTATCTCACGCTCTTGGTTCTCTGTGGTCTGCTCGGCTGTAGACCCCCGGCAGTATGCAAACACTCTGGTCATTACGCCTCCATGTACCAAGACGACGTACGAAACATTAACCGAGTGTACGAATGGGTCAAGCAGGTATTTGCACAGAGCTGCTGGGAATGTTCAAAAAAGACCGATATTGAACAACTGCACACCAATTCAGCTTGACTGACGCACCGTATAATCGGGCACCACAAGACGGAAGAACAGGACCAGCCAGAATGAACAGATTTCAGCGGGCTATCGGTTTTTTCGACGCGCACATAGTGGCTGCGTCAAATACGTTCGACGCGCCGCCAACCATATCGACCGGCCGAGCCCTACAACTTATCCTGGCGATTCCCGAGGCCGAGCGCTACAAGAAGTACAGCAACGGCGACGAAATCTTCTATATCCGGGACTGGTACCAGAACGGCGACGATCACCACATTTTGGTCAATAAGAGCGATCGACTGCTCTCTGATCCGCGCTTCTCCAATCCGCTCGCGCACTCGTGGCGCACGGTCTCGCGACGACCGGACGAGGGCTTGGATTTTTCGTGTCACATCCTCATACGTGCGAACGACGATCCGCTCGGGCAGGCTCAGACACTGATCGAAAACGCGACCGGTCTAACCGTCTCCGCAATTCAACGATTTTTTAATGCGCTCATGCGTGACGCCGCCGACATTGAACCCGCAGCGTTTACCTTCAACCACCCGGATGGTTTGAAGAGCTACAAGGCGCGGTTCATGTTCCGCTTCGATGGGCATCCCGCAGACGATTTGATAGATGATCTTGAAGCCGGCTCGATCGGCGGGATCGAACTCATTACGGCCCGCGACGAGGACGCCGCACTTGACACGCATGGGTATGTCCGCGAAGTTAAAAAAAGCCTCCAGGTACGGCTGGCGAACATCGTCGAACGTGGAACACGGGTCGCGACACTCCGCAATTTCCTGAATGGCAGAAGTCGCAACTTCGAGCAGGCACGGATACGATTCACAAGCACGGACGGTCAAACGCGTCAGGTGACCGTAAATACGGGTGATTTCTCAGTGGGCATGGACACGGTCTTTGTGAAACGCATGATCATCAAAGATTTCACCACACCACTGGAGCAGTCATACACGAAGCTCGACGCGGAAATCATCCAAAAAATGCGCCAACTTGTGGGCCTACAAAATGTTCACCTACCACCTTCTGCGCCCGTTCTCCTACTGGACGATCAAGTTCAACAGGAAGGCGCTGCTTGACTGGGGTTATCCGTTCGTAGCTGCTGCGCTCACCGCCGCAGTCGTGTTTGGTCTATCCCGCTACCAGCATGTGACGATTTTTGGCGATTCGGGATTGATTGCAAAACTCATCTCGTTTGTTCAAAACCTGCCGGGGTTCTATATCGCCGCGCTGGCTGCAATCGCGACGTTCAACCGCGTGGACATCGACCGCGCGATGCCAGCCCCTACGCCAAAGATCAATATCCAGCTCAGAGGACAGACGGTCGCTATCGAGCTAACTAGGCGGCGGTTCCTGTGCGCGCTGCTGGCCTTCCTGACGGCCGAGAGTCTGCTCTTGATTCTGTCGGGCATCCTTGCGCTTGTGGTCGCGCCGTCGGTGAAAGCCGCCATTCCCGCTCAGGCGCAGCCTTGGATTGTCGTCGCCTCATCGACTATCTACCTGGTGTTCTTCTGGCAGATGCTCATCGTAACGTTCCTCGGACTCTTTTATCTCGGCGACAGGATTCATCAGCCCGACGACCAATAAGATCAGCGGTCGAGAGATCGACAGCGCGCACCGACAGTGTTCTCTGATCACCAGCGCCGATCAAACTCACTGATGGGAACCTTCACCCAGCCCGAATGGGGAGGCGCGTTAGTGCGAAAGAGGTGTCGACGCACAGGCGGGTAGGCTCGCCACCATCAATGCAGCGACGGCGCGCACCTCGGCGCACAGCGAAACTGCGCCTGCGGCACGGCCACCCAAGCCGGATGCGGCGCACCCGCCAGCAGGTCAGCGGCCGTGCAGCAATGGGCGGACTGGGTATCAGTTGGCGTCAGCGCCTCCGCCCATGTGTCGGGCAACGCTTCGTCGGCAAGGAACGCCGCCCACTTGTCTGGGTAGCGCTCCCGCGCGTGGATCAGCAGATGGGCGCGGCGAGAGACAGGGTAGGCAACCCACAGCAATACACCAGCCCAGATCGCTTCACTTATTTGTGAATAACATCAACTTTTCTGAGATCCTACATATGTCAAACATCAATATTCCGCGCCACCAACGCATTACTCTCAATAAAGTTCCGCCGCGGCTCGACGTCGTCACCCATCAGCGTAGTAAAGATCTGATCCGCCGCAATAGCGTCTTCAATCTGCACCTTGAGCAGTCGCCGCTGCGTAACATCCATGGTGGTCTCCCACAGCTGCGAGGGGTTCATCTCCCCCAGCCCCTTATAGCGTTGGCGACTAATCCCACGCTCAGCCTCACCCAGCAGCCAGGTAATCGCCGCATGGAAATCCGTCACAGCCTGTTCGCGCTGCTTGTCGCCGGTGCCACGCCGCACCTTGGCCCCCTCCCCGATCAACCCCTGGAAAGTCTGCGCAGTCTGCGACAGCGTGGCGTAGTCGGCGCCGGCCACGAAGTCGGCATCGAT
Organism: Ralstonia nicotianae; assembly: GCF_018243235.1. Classification (NCBI taxonomy): domain Bacteria; kingdom Pseudomonadati; phylum Pseudomonadota; class Betaproteobacteria; order Burkholderiales; family Burkholderiaceae; genus Ralstonia; species Ralstonia nicotianae. The sequence goes on along the minus strand of NZ_CP046674.1, from coordinate 5,258 downwards.
ATGTGACAGGCGCTGGTTACCGTGCTGGCGGCGCACGACCATCACGCGATACTTCTCATGCTTCTCGTCGTACTGCATGAACGCATCCGCCGTCGCGCCGCCGTTGGCGTTGCTGGCATTGCCCTGCATCTCCAGCAGCCGCGCCTTGAGCGCCTTGGCGCTGGCTTCGGCGCCCGCTTCGCTGGACAGGTCCAGCGCCACGCCTTCGGCAATGGCGCGCAGCGCATCCGCATCGATCACGCGCGACAGCCGCTCGATCACGGCGCGCGAGAACTGGTACTGCCGCGCCAGCTCGGCCAGCGCGTCGCTGGCGATCTCGGTGCCGTCGGCGCGCACCAGGATGGCGGTGTCGAGGGCCTGGCGCATCAGGTAGGCGGCCATCTCGACGTCGTCCTTGATGTAGCGCTCTTCCTTGCCGTGCTTGATCTTGTACAGCGGCGGCTGGGCGATGTACACGTGGCCGCGCTCGATGATCTCGGGCATCTGGCGGTAGAAGAACGTCAGCAGCAGCGTGCGGATGTGCGAGCCGTCCACGTCCGCGTCGGTCATGATGATGATGCGGTGGTAGCGCAGCTTGTCGAGGTTGTAGTCGTCCTTGCCGATGCCGGTGCCCATGGCGGTGATGAGCGTGAGCACTTCCTGGCTGGAGAGCATCTTGTCGAAGCGCGCGCGCTCCACGTTCAGGATCTTGCCCTTGAGCGGCAGGATCGCCTGGAACTTGCGGTCGCGGCCCTGCTTGGCCGAGCCGCCTGCGGAGTCACCCTCGACGATGAACAGTTCGGACAGCGCCGGGTCTTTCTCCTGGCAGTCGGCCAGCTTGCCGGGCAGGCCCATGCCGTCGAGCACGCCCTTGCGGCGCGTCATCTCGCGGGCCTTGCGGGCGGCTTCGCGGGCGCGGGCGGCTTCGACGATCTTGCCGCAGATGATCTTGGCGTCGTTGGGCGTTTCCAGCAGGAAGTCCGTCAGCGCCTTGGCCACGACTTCTTCCACCGGCAGGCGCACTTCGGACGAGACCAGCTTGTCCTTGGTCTGCGAGCTGAACTTGGGCTCGGGCACCTTCACCGACAGCACGCAGGTCAGGCCTTCGCGCATGTCGTCGCCGGAGGTTTCGACCTTGGCCTTCTTGGCGATCTCGTTGTCGGCGATGTACTTGTTGATGACGCGCGTCATCGCGGCGCGCAGGCCGGTCAGGTGGGTGCCGCCGTCGCGCTGCGGGATGTTGTTGGTGAAGCAGAGCACCTGCTCGTTGAAGCCGTCGTTCCACTGCATCGACACTTCCACGCCCACGCCGTCTTTCTCGCCCGTGGCGTTGAAGACGGTCGGGTGCAGCACGGTCTTGTTCTTGTTGATGTACTCGACGAAGCCCTTCACGCCGCCCGAGAAGGCGAAGTCTTCTTCCTTGCCGGAGCGCTGGTCGGTCAGCTTGATGTGCACGCCGTTGTTCAGGAACGAGAGCTCGCGGATGCGCTTGGAGAGGATCTCGTAGTGGTACTCGACGTTGGTGAAGATCTCTTCGTCGGCCAGGAAGTGCACTTCGGTGCCGCGCTTGTCGGTGGTGCCCGACACGCGCAGCGGCGACACCTCGACCATCTTGCCGTCCGGCGCCTCGGCCGGCTCCAGCAGGCGGTTCTGCGGAATGCCGCGCGCGAAATCCATGTGGTGCACGCGGCCGTCGCGGCGCACCGTCAGCTTGAGCCACTTCGACAGGCCGTTCACGCACGACACACCCACGCCGTGCAGGCCGCCCGACACCTTGTAGCTGTTCTGGTCGAACTTGCCGCCGGCGTGCAGCTCGGTCATGACGATCTCGGCCGCGCTGCGCTTCGGCTCGTGCTTGTCATCGAACTTGATGCCGGTCGGGATGCCGCGGCCGTTGTCGATCACGGAGATCGAGTTGTCGGTGTGGATGGTGACGTGGATCTCGGTGCAATGCCCCGCCAGCGCCTCGTCGATGGAGTTGTCCAGCACCTCGAACACGAGGTGGTGCAGGCCGGTGCCATCCGACGTGTCGCCGATGTACATGCCCGGCCGCTTGCGCACCGCCTCCAGGCCTTCCAGGATCTGGATCGAGGCGGCGCCGTAGCTGCTGCTTTCGGCGGGTGTGGATTGCGGTTTCTGCTGTTCGGTCATGTCGTTCTGCTCGCAGCCATGGGCGTCGGGCGCACATGGCGGGGTTGCTTAAAAACGGCGAAGGGGCGGATCGTTCCGATCCAGCCCCTCGTCTTGTTTTCGATGTTTCTGTCGCGGCTTCGCTGGGCGGGCCTCGTCAAATCCGCATCGGCATGACGACGTACTTGAAGGTGTCGTCGTCCGGCAGGGTGATGAGCGCGCTCGAGTTGGAGTCGCCCAGGCTCACCTGCACCTTTTCGGCCTTGAGGTTGGCCAGCACGTCCAGCAGGTAGGTGACGTTGAAGCCGATATCCAGCGCGTCGCCCTGGTAGTCGATTTCGAGTTCTTCCTGCGCTTCTTCCTGGTCAGCGTTGGTGGAGCTGATCTTCAGGACGTTGGTGTCGAGCATGCAGCGCACGCCCTTGAACTTGTCGGTGGTCAGGATGGCCGTGCGCTGCAGCGCCTGCTGCAGGAACGCGCGGTCGATCGTGAAGCTGTTGCGGTACCCCTTGGGGATCACGCGCTGGAAATCCGGGAACTTGCCCTCGACCAGCTTGGAGATCAGCTCGATGTTGCCGAAGGTGAACTTGACCTGGTTCGAGGCCAGCTGCACCGAGACGGGATCGTCCACGTCTTCCAGCAGGCGCTGGAGCTCGAGAATGGTCTTGCGCGGGATGATGACCTCGTGGCGCCCGCCCGCGCCGGCGGGCTGCTCGCCCGTCTCCACGCCGCAGTACGCCAGGCGGTGGCCGTCGGTGGCCACGGCCATCACCTGCTTGCCGTCCACCACCAGCAGCATGCCGTTCAGGTAGTAGCGGATGTCCTGCTGGGCCATCGCGAAGTGCACCATCGCCAGCAGGTGCTTGAGCGTCTTCTGCGGCAGCGTGATGCGCGCGCCGAAGTCGTTGGCCTCGGCCACGGTGGGGAATTCTTCGGCGGCCAGCGTCTGCAGCGCGAAGCGGCTCTTGCCGGACTGCACGCTCATGCGCTTGTCGTTGAGCGTGAGCGCGACTTCGCCGTCGGGCATCGCGCGCAGGATGTCGACCAGCTTGCGCGCGGCCACCGTGGTGGCGATGTCGCCGTTGCCGGCGCCGCAATCGGCGTGCGTGGTGATCTGGATTTCGATGTCGGTGGACAGGAAGGAGACCCGTTCACCGTTCTTGCGGATCAGCAGGTTGGCCAGGATGGGCAACGTGTGGCGGCGCTCCACGATGCCGCTCACGATTTGCAGCGGACGCAGCAGGTTGTCTCGCGAGGTTTTGACCAATTGCATGTAGCGATCCTTGTTTCTAAGGTGAAACCGCGCGCCCCTCGCCCGGCTGGGCTGGCGGGAGCCTTTGCGATCAACTCCAAATCGTGTTGTAAATCAAGGAGTTAATCTCAAATTATACCGGAAAAGCGATGGCGCTGGAAGCACGCCCGGCACACGGCAAATATGTCTATTGTGCATGAAAAGACGCCCGCATTGGAGCGGGCGCCGATGGAGGGCTGATTCGGGCCGGATGGCGCCGCCATGCGGTCTGGCGGCGGCGCGCTCATCGCCCGGGCACTCAGCCCTTCAGCGTCTGCTCCAGCACGTGCAGCTCGTGGTTGAGCTGGGCGTCCTTGCTGCGCTCGTCGGCGATTTTGCGCACCGCGTGCAGCACCGTGGTGTGGTCGCGTCCGCCGAACAGCTCGCCGATCTCCGGCAGGCTCTTCTGCGTCAGCTCCTTGGCCAGGTACATGGCGATCTGGCGCGGGCGCGCGATGTTGGCCGGCCGCTTCTTGGAATACATGTCGGCGACCTTGATGTTGTAGAAGTCCGCGCAGGTCTTCTGGATGTTCTCCACCGAGATCTGCCGGTTCTGCACCGTGAGCAGATCCTTGAGCGCCTCGCGCGTGACCTCGATGGTGATTTCCTTGCCGTGGAAGTTCGAGTACGCCAGGATCTTGCGCAGCGCGCCTTCCAGCTCGCGCACGTTCGAGCGCAGGTGCTTGGCCACGAAGAAGGCCACCTCCTCCGGCACCGTCACGTTCTCGGCCTGCGCCTTCTTCATCAGGATGGCGACGCGCATCTCCAGCTCGGGCGGCTCGATGGCCACCGTCAAGCCGGAGTCGAAGCGCGAGATCAGCCGGTCATCGATGCCGGTGATCTCCTTCGGGTACGTGTCGCTGGTGATGATGACCTGCGCGCGGTTGGCGATCAGCGCCTCGAACGCATAGAAGAATTCTTCCTGCGTGCGGTTCTTGCCCGAGAAGAACTGGATGTCGTCGATCAGCAGCAGGTCCAGCGAGTGGTAGTAGCGCTTGAAGTCGTCGAACGCCTTGCGCTGGTAAGCCTTCACTACGTCGGAAACGTACTGTTCTGCGTGGATGTAGCGGATACGCGCGCGCGGGTTCTCCATCAGCATGAAGTTGCCGATGGCATGGATCAAGTGGGTCTTGCCCAGCCCCACCCCGCCGTACAGGTACAGCGGGTTGTACGACTTGCCCGGGTTGTTGGCGACCTGCACGGCGGCCGCGCGCGCCAACTGGTTGGCCTTGCCGGTGACGAGGTTGTCGAAGGTGAGGATGGGGTTCAGCCGTGAGCGCTCGTGCACGGTGTCATCCACCGGGGCGGCGGGCGGTGCGCTCAGGCCACCCATCACGGCGGGTGCGGCCGGTGCCGGCACGCGGTACGACTGGGTGCTGGCCTCGGCGGCGTCCATGACGGGCACGTCGATGTCGGCCGCCGCATGGGCGGCCGTGGCCATCGGGGTTTCGCGGTAGGGCGCCATTGTGGGGCGGGCCGGCGCTTCGCGCGGCACAGCCTGGGCCTGCATCGTTTGCGCAGCCAGCGGCTGCATCGGCATCGGGGCCAGTGCCGGCTGCATGGCGGCCTGGCGCTGGCCGGCGGTCGGGTCGAGCACGAACTGCACGTCGACCTGCATCTCCCAGTAGTCGCACGCGAGCGACTGAATGCGGCCCGAAAACTGGCTCTTGACCCAGTCGAGCTTGAAACGGTTAGGCGCGGCAATCCGCAGCATGCACGCCTGCTCGTCGAATGACAGCGGCGTCAGCGGCTTGATCCACGTCTTGAATTGTTGCGGAGTCAGCTCGCTCTCGAGCTGGGCGGACGCCGCATGCCAAAAATCCTGCATCGTTATCGTTTGGTGTTTGCCCGGCGCCAC